>JBFMBT010000181.1:0-13584 GCA_040754875.1 Verrucomicrobiota bacterium
ATTCGAATTTCATTCTGAAATTGAATTTGCGTTCCGGCGGCGGGAACATGGCGGGCGTGCCTGAACTGCCGGAAGTGGAAGTGTTGGCGCGGCATCTCGCGCGCGTTTTGCCCGGGCGGACCATCCGGTCGGTGGAGGTGCGCCGGGCACGCGTGGCGCGTCCCACGCCGGAAGCGGAACTGCAAGCGGTGCTGGCGGGCGCGACGTTCCAAACCATCACGCGCCGGGCCAAATACCTGGTCTTCACGTTGCGGCGGCGCGGGCGGGAGGGCGCCGCCACGCTCGTGGGCCACCTGGGGATGACGGGCCGGATGTATCTGCAACGGGCCCGGGCGCCACTGGCGCGGCACGCCGCCGTGGTGCTGCGCCTGGGCAAAGAGGATTTTGTCTTCGAAGACACACGCTATTTCGGCCGGCTGACGCTGGATGATTCGGTGTTGGGCGCGTTGGGGCCGGAGCCGTTGAGTGACGCGTTTTCAGTCGAGGCGTTTGCCGCGGCGCTGGGCCGGTCGAGCCAGGCGATCAAGGTGCGGTTGCTGGACCAATCGCTGGTGGCCGGGGTGGGCAATATCTATGCGTGCGAGGCGTTGTTTCGCGCCGGCGTTTCGCCGCGCCGGGCCGCGAAGCGGCTGACGGCAGCGCAAGTGCGGGCGTTGCGCGATGCCATCCGCGAGGTGTTGGAGGAAGCCATTGCGTGCGGCAGCACGATTCCGTTGGATTGGCCGGGAAGCGGACGGCGCGACGGTCTGTTTTATTACGGCACGGCGCCGGAGGCGTCGGAGTTTTATGAAGAGCGGCTGCGGGTGTACGACCGCGAGGATCAGCCATGCGTGGCCTGCGAGACGCCAGTAAGGCGGATGGTGCAGGCGGCGCGGAGCACATTCTTTTGCCCGAAATGCCAGCGGTGAGAGGTGAAAAACTCCAAAACACCAAACGTCAGGGAAGCAGCTTTACGATTTATAAATCACGATTGACCGTGACGAATGACTTTGGGAAACCTCACGTTTCCTCTTCAATCCGGGCCGGATTCTGTGCGGAATCCGCGCGGCGTCCCCCAAAATCCCCGTTTCCCCCATTGAAACTGGCTCCAGAGACAGGACTCGAACCTGTAACCGATCGGTTAACAGCCGATTGCTCTACCATTGAGCTACTCTGGAACCCAAAGGGACGGGGAATCTACAAAATGCGCCCGGCGACCGTCAATAAGCGTTTTTTCCCGGTTGGATTGGCGAATCAGAAGGACCAACTGAGGCCGGCGCTGACGGTGGTGGCGTCGTATTCGTCCAAGAGGATGTTGCTGAGGGAGCGCTCGTATTCGCCGGCGGCAAACACGCTGGTGTGTTTGGTGAGTTTCTTTTCTCCGCGCAATTCGAAGTGCAGCAGGGTCTTGACGCGGTTTTGCGCCTCGGAGGGGGCGATGGTCTGAACGTCGTAATCGTAATCAGTAATGTTGGCAACGGCGCGGATTTCCCCGGCACGGCTGACGAAGCGAAGCTGCTGCGCCACCTGCCAGCGGGCGTAGTCAAAGAAGCCGGAGGCATTGTCGCGGGCCGTGGCGAATGTCAGGCGGGTCACGGAGCGCCAGCGGCGTTTGGGGTCGAAATTATGCCGCCATTCCACGCCGACAACGTGCTCCTCCAGGCGCAGGGGGCCGGGCAACGCGAAGCCGCTGGAGTCCAACCGCGCCCGCTGGTCAAAGAGGCGATGGTTGTAAGCGTACGCGACGTTAAAGGTGGAACGGTGACCGTAATCGCAGCCGAGCGTGAGCTTGGGGCCGGCGGTCCAGTAATCGTCCAGGGGCAGCACGAGCAGGTGGCGTTCGGCGACGCCTTCGAGCTCCAGCCAGGTGCTGCCCGCCAGGGTGCGCCGGGCGCCGGCGCGGAGGATGGCGCTGTGGCCGCGAATGTTGAGAGTGCCGACGTTCGTCTCAAACGTGGAGCCGTCCACAATGCGGTCCTGGTATATGTAATTAGCGGTGACGTGCCATTGCCAGTCTTTCCCGGAGAAACGGCGGAACTGCGCCACGGCCAGAAACAGCAGTTCGTCATCCACGAGCGTCGTGTCGAAGTAGCGCGTTTCCTCGCCGCTGACGGTGAACAGGAACTGATTGCCATCCACCGGCAGGCGCGCGACGCTGAAATCCAGGCCGCTTTGGAGGAACGGGCTCTTTTCGGCGGCCCGGTTGGCGAGCGTGACATTGTCTTTATAACCGAAGCCCAGGCGGGCGTCCCAGAATTTGCTCCACGCAGACAATTCGGGAATATCCAGGTCAGACGGCAGCTCGGCGGCGGCGGCAGAGAAGATGAAGCCCGCCACCAGCGCCGGGAAGAGACGGACGAACGCCGCGCGCATCAGGTCGGCTGCAAAACAACCGGTTGGTATCGCGCGCGCCAATGGAATTCAGGTCGGTGCGAGGAGAAAAATGGTTGATTCAGCGTCCGCGGCCTTCGTCCTTGGCCTGGTCCACAACGCGTCCGAGGTCCGGGGAGAGTTCGCTCTTCATGGTCTGGGCGCGGTCCTTCACTTCCTGCACAAATTCGCGGTGCTGTTCTTTCCAACGGTCCAGCAGTTCCTTGAGTTGCTCGCGAATGACTTCGCGTTCTTCTTCGGTGGCGTCCTGGAGGAGCAGACGCAGTTCCTTTTGTTGCTTCAAATAATCTTCGCGCGCGGTCTGGAAACGGTCCACGAGTGACTTGACCTCGGGCACGGGTTGGGGATTGCTCGGGCGACCGGGCTGGTCCGGTTTGCCTTTGGTGGTGGAATCGGTTTCGGTCTGGCGGGGAATGACGGTCGGGCGCTCGGAAATGGTGGGTTTGTTCTTGGCCTTGCCTTTGCCATTGTCACCGGCCTGGAGGGTGACGATGCCGTTGGTGGGCCCGCCCGTCTGAGCCAGAGCAGACAGTTGAGCCACCGCCATGACGAGCATCCCCGAAAACAGCGCAAGCACGCGCCCGCTGTTTAGGGAGTGCGCGAATCTGGAGCGTTGGTACCGCATTCTATTCGGTTGCCAAAGGTTTCCAACGACTGACACCAACAAGGTCATGCAGCTTACGTGCCAGAGGGTTATTGTAACGTTTGCCAACATTACCCGTGGCAGAATCAAAAACAAGGTCGGTCTTCTATGGCCCCTGGACAGTCCAACGAATCTCATCCATAGAGCCAAAAGGACTTATACCCGGGTATCAATTTGGCCCAAAAACGGGGTTTGGCCGACCTCCTCGGACGGCGCCGAAGTTCAGCCAGTTTCGCATTTATTAAAATCGGGTGAGGCTGGCAAGCTGCTGGAAACGCTGGTCGATCTGTTCGCGGGTGATGCGCGTGGTGCGTGCCAGACCGAAGCCCTCGCAGCAAAACGAAGCGACGACGCTGCCATAAACCATCGCTTTGCGCAGGTTCCCTTCCAGACCGCCTTTGGCCGTGGCTAAAAATCCGATCATGCCACCCACAAATGAGTCACCCGCGCCGGTGGGGTCCACCACGCGATCCAGCGGGTACGCCGGCGCGACGAACAATCCGGACGGCCCGGAGAGAATGGAACCGTGCTCGCCTTTCTTGATGATGACGTAACGGGGGCCGAGTTTGTGAATGCGCTTGAGCGCGGCGATGACGTTGTCCGTCTCCGCCAGTTGGTGCGCCTCCGTGTCGTTGAGGACAAAGGCATCGACCTTGCGCAGCAGTTTCAGCAGGTCCTTCAGCGCAATGTTCATCCACAGATCCATACTGTCGGCGATGACGAACCTGGGGCGGCGCATCTGGCCGAGGATGTGAAGCTGAAGCACGGGCGCGATGTTGGCGAGCAGCAGGTAAGGCGTGTTGCGATACGATTCCGGCAGCGTGGGCTGGTAGCCTTCAATGACGCCGAGGACGGTGTTCAGCGTCTGGCGGCGGTTCATGTTCACTTCATACTCGCCGGCCCAATGGAACGTCTGGCCGGGGGCGCTGTCCAAGCCTTCCAGACAGATGCCGTGCTTGCGGTAGAGGGCGATATAGCGCTTGGGGAAATCGTCACCAACAATGCCGACCAGGCGCACGGGGCTGAAAAAACTGGCGGCTACAGCCGCGTGGCTGGCGGAGCCGCCAAGCAGGCGCGGATTTTCCGCCTTGGGGGTTTTGATGGAGTCCAACGCCGTGGTGCCAGCAACCAGTACGCTCATGTTTGAATCAGTTCGTGTTTCGCAAACCCGGGCAAAATAGGCGGTCTGGACGCGGGTGACAAGCCGCAGGATGTCCGGCGGCGCCAGAGTGGGCCAGAGTGGCGCGGCGACGCGCTGGGGTTTGGAGTCCCGGCTTCAACCGGCCGCAGCGTTGCAATTTGAAGCGCGCGAAAAATTTCTTGGCTGTCGTCGCGGCGACGCCCCAGCCGCCTGAAGGCGGGACTCCGAGCCTCCTGGTCAGAACTTGAAGGCCGGAATCTTGCGGACGAGCTTGCGGGCATCCTCGAAGGTGTTCACGTCTTTTTCCAACTCGATGATCGTCCACTTCTCGGGGAAGGAGTAAGATTCGTTGGGCTGGAGTTTGACTTCGGGGCTCAACGGTTCCAGTTCCCCCTTTTCCTCATCCCAATAAACTTCCACGGAATTGCCGCCGTCGGTGTAATCGCCTTTCGGGAAGTAAGGGTAATACTTGATGAACAGCAGATTGCGCCAGGCGTAGGCGACCCAGCCGGCGTCACTGTCGGCGCCGATCTTGGTGGCGGGGCCTTCGGTGCGCGCGATGAGGACGCCGTCGATGACTTTGACCATGGGCGATTCGGGTTTGGCGCCGTCGTAAATCATGCGTTCGCCCACTTTGCGTTTGATGGCCCACTTCGCCGGGAAGCGGCTCTTCTTGTTCAAAGGAAAGAACGCGAAGCCGCCACCTTTGACGAGCGTGCGGTCCCACAGGCAGAAGGAGCGTTCCTGGGGCGACACGTTCTTCATGGTTTGCAGGAGGCCGACATCGCCGCTGGAGGGGTCGAGCACGAATTCCTTGATGATCTGCATGCCCAGAACGGGGTCGGGTTCGCTGGTCACCTTGACGGTGTAATCGCGCGGGGCTTCGGCGCGATACGGGCCGTGCCAGAGTCCAGGGTGGCGGGGCACACCGTGAATCTCAGGGCCCAAATCCACCTGATAACCGCCGACGCGGAACGCGCCTTTGGCGGTGGCCAATGTCGTGCCGGCGCTGCCGGCCGGCTCATGGATGATGTTGTCGCGGTCGAACGAGTAATTGATGATGCGCCCACCAATGGCGGGCACGACGACCAGTTTCACCTCCACGTCGGTGGATTCGACGATGAAACAATTGGTCCAGCCGGTGTAGGTTTCGACGCGAACGCCGGCGGGCAGGTCCGCCGCGGCGAGGCGGCCGGCGAACGTGGCGACGCAAAGCAAAACAAAACAGAGCCGTGAATACATAAGCGGCGCAAACGCGCCGCGTTCATCTCTGACGGAATCGCGGGGCAAAGACAAGAGGATTGGAGCCTGAAGTGAGCCCGATTACACCGTCATGATCTCTTTTTCCTTCTGCGCGAGGTGCGCATCGATCCTGGCGATGTAATCGTCGGTCAGCTTTTGAATTTCCTTTTCGGCGTGCTTCACGTCGTCTTCCGTCGTGCCGCCGGCCTTGGACTCTTTCTTGATGGCTTCGAGGGCGTCACGCCGCACGTGACGGATGGCGACGCGGCCGTCTTCGGACATTTTCTTGACGATGCGCACGAATTCCTGGCGCCGCTCGGTGCTCAATTCCGGCAAGGCGATGCGGATGAATTTTTTGTCGATGGACGGATTCAAGCCGAGGTTGGCTTTTTGAATCGCCTTTTCGATGGGCTGAATGCTGTTGAAATCCCACGGTTGGATGACGATGAGCCGGTTCTCGGGCGTGGTGATGCCGGCCAGTTCGCGGATGCGCATCTGCGAGCCGTAAACGTCCACCATGATGTTCTCGACCAGGCTGGCCGAGGCCTTGCCCGTGCGCACGCCGGAGAATTCCTTCTGCACGACCTCCTCGGTCTTGATCATCTTCTCTTCCGCTTCCAACAAAATATCATCAAATGCCATAAGCCTGCTTCCCTTGGTTGAGTCAATTCGTGACCAATGTGCCGACCGTGTCACCGGTGACCACCCGCTTGATGTTGTGCGGCTTGAACAGGTCGAACACGATGATGGGCATTTTGTTGTCCATGCACAACGAAAACGCCGTGGAATCCATCACCTTCAATTGTTTTTGCAGCGCCTCCAGATAGGTGATGTGCGTGTAACGCTTGGCGCTGGGATTTTTCTTCGGGTCGCTGTCGTAAATGCCGTCCACCTTGGTCGCCTTGAGGATGACCTCGGCGCCAATTTCATTGGCGCGCAACGCCGCCGCGGTGTCGGTGGAAAAGTACGGATTGCCGGTGCCGCCGCCGAAGATGACCACGCGCCCTTTTTCCAGATGTCGCACGGCGCGCCGGCGGATGAATGGCTCGGCGACCTGCGACATGGCGATGGCGCTTTGCACGCGCGTGGCGACGCCGATTTTTTCCAGCGCATCCTGCAACGCCAGCGCGTTGATCACCGTGGCAAGCATCCCCATGTAATCGCCCGTGGCGCGTTCGATGCCGCGCTCACTGCCCTTGAGTCCACGAAAGATATTGCCGCCACCCACGACAATGACCACCTCCACGCCCAACGCGCGCACTTCGCTTATTTGCGACGCCATATCGTGGACAATTTCGGGGCAAATGCCGACGCCCGCTTCCCCGCCCAGAGCTTCACCGCTGAGTTTGAGGAGAATGCGCCGATACTTCGGCTGGCTGGTTTTCTTCACAAAAATGTCCGCCGGTTGTAACAAGCGCGATGCCACGCGTCAAATGAAAGCCTGGCGCGTTGATGGTGAAAGGGTTGTGCGCCGTGCCCCTCCGTTCGGAGTAGCGGATGTTCGCCCCACCGGGCTTGCCAGGCGACGCCCGTTGCATAACAATCCGGCATCGCCCAGCGCAAAAAACTTTGCCGCGTATGAACCAGCCCGCAGGAGATCGCAACCGCCGAACCTTTCTGAAAGATTCCGCCGTGGCGACGGTCGCGGCGGGCGCGCTCGCGGCCCGGCAGGCTCAGGCTTATTCACCGTTTGAACCGGCGCGCTCCCGCTCGCTCATCAAGAACGAGAACCGCAAGGAAGGCGCGCGCGACTGGCAGCTCACGCGCGTGCGCATCGATCCCAGGAGCGGTTTTCGCTCGCCGTGGATTGAGGGGTATTGTTCGCGTCAGTCCGTCGCCGCGGGAGACAAGCTGGACATCCTCGTCAGCACGAATCCGGCGCGCCAATTCTCGATCGAGATTTTTCGCACCGGTTATTACGGCGGACGCGGCGCGCGGTTGATGACGACGCTGGGGCCGTTCAACGGGAAGAAGCAGCCTGACCCGCCGGTTGGTCCGAAGCGCCTGCGCGAATGCCGCTGGGAACCTGCGACCACGCTGACCATTCCACCGGACTGGCCCAGCGGCGTGTATCTGGGCCGGCTCACCACGCTGCCGGCCTCGAACAACGAACTTTACTGGCAGAGTTACGTGGTGTTCATCGTGCGCGACCACCGGCCGGCGGACATTCTCTTTCAATGCTCGGACAACACCTGGCAGGCGTACAATCGCTGGCCGGACCTCTATTCGCTCTACGATGAATCGCCGGACAAGCCGTGGTCATCCGGGCCGAATGTGGATGTGAGTTTTGATCGGCCGTACGGCAAATACCGGCAGATTTACGACAACCCGCAATCCGTCGGCTCGGGCGAATATTTGTGCTGGGAATTTCCGCTGGCTTACTGGCTGGAACAGCACGGCTACGACGTCACGTATTGCTCGAACAGCGACCTGCTCACGCCGGAGCGTGGCTTGAAATGCAAGGCGTTTCTCAGCGTGGGGCACGACGAGTATTGGGACGAGCGCCAGTATCACAGCGTCAAGGCGATGATCGAGGGCGGTGTGAACGCGCTGTTTCTCTCGGGCAACTCTGTGTGCTGGGTCACGCCGTTCCGCCCGAGTGCCGGCGGCCAGCCCAACCGCATCATCACGCGCGCCGCGCCGTATGGCGGCCTGGGGCGCCAGCGGCATCCCGAGGTGAACGACTTCAAGACCATGGGGCCGGACGAAGGCCTGCTCATGGGCGCGATCAACGTCATCCCGGTCAACGGCGGCGGCGATTGGATCGTGGTGAAACCGGAGCATTGGATGTTCAAGGGCACGGGCATGAAGCAGGGCGATTCGGTGCGCGGACTGGTCGGCTGGGAATACCACGGCGAGCCGGCGAAGATTCCGGGGCTGGAAGTGGTGGCCGAAGGCACCGCGCTGGTCAGCGGCACCCGGCCGCAGCATTGGACGGCGACGATTTACCCGGGGCCGAAGAAGAATTTCGTGTTCAACGCGGCGACGATATTCTGGTCGCAAGGCCTGAGTTCCCCGCCCGGCCACATGCTCCCGTGGTCGCACTGGAGCCGCCCCCACGGCCCGGATGAGCGCGTACAGCGCATCACGCAGAATCTGTTGAAGCGAGCGATTGGATGAACTCCAAGGGCAAGCAAGCTGACTGAAAAATTGGGGCAAAAAAATGGTGAAGCGGATGCAAGGGCTACAAATACAGGGATGAATTGTAATTTAATTTGTGGCGAATATGCGAATAGTTCTCCGTGGTGTTCACAATAACACTCCTTGCAATCCGGAAAATGGAAGGGCATTGCCAGGGTCACCCCAATCGCCCAGGATGGGATAAAACTTAACTCGGGAGGAATCATTATGATGGAAGTAGTGGCGGACATTGGGTGGGCGGTCATCTTTTCCGTGATTGGCGGCGTGGTCGGCATCGGTCTGGTGCTGGTGGCATCCGTCTGCCTGCCGCGGCTGATTGACCGGCTAACACCCCACATTGACGAAGGCAAGGAGATCGCACGGGGCAACCAAGCGGTGGCGGAGTATTTCGGGCGCGTGGTAGCGGCCAGCATCATCGGCATCAGCATTGTCATCGGTGCGGCCGTGCTGGGCGGGATCATCGCGGGGTTGCACTGAGAGAGATGCAAGCCAAACACGTTTTCGCATGGATGCTCATTGTCCTGAGCGCCCCGAGCGTTTGGGGACGTGGGGGCGGGGGCTGTCTGGAGGCGGGCACACCGATTTTGACGACGAGCGGCAGCGTCGCCATTGAAACGCTTGCGGCGGGCGACATTGTTCTCAGCGTGGTTCAAGGGCGGATTGCCGCGGGCAAGGTTCTGGCGATTACGAAGGTTGAGCCGGAGGTTTATCTCGAATTCAAGTTCGCGCATGGCGTTCTGCGGGTCACCGAGGAACATCCCCTGCAAACGGCGCCCGGTGTGTTCCGGAGCGCGGCCACGCTGCGCGCCGGTGAAACTCTCCAACGCCACCGTGACGGCCGTCTGGAAACCGTGGTGATCGATTCCATCCGACGCATTTCGGCGACGCAGGCGGCTTTCAACCTGATGGTGATGCCCGGAGGCACGTATTTCGCCAATGAAATTGCCGTGCACAACAAGGGCTGTTTTTTGCCGAACACGCAAATCCTCCGCGCGAACGGGGAGAGTGTTCCCATCGGTCGGATTCGTCCGGGCGATGAAGTGCTCGCCTTCAAAGGGAATGGCGAGGTGGTCAGCGCCAGTGTTCGCGAGATCATCGTTCACGAAGTCGAGCGCTACACGGTGGTCACGACTTCAAAGGTGGTGTTGAAAGCCACGGAAGAGCATCCATTTTACGTTGGCGAGGGGATGTTCAAGACGCTGGAATCCTTAAAGGTCGGAGACGCCATTTACGCGCATGACGGAACGGGAATGAGACGGCAGGAGATTACGAGCCTGGCAAAAATCGTCGCACCAACCAAGGTCTATAACCTGCAAACGGACCAGCCGCATACGTTCTTTGCCAATGGCGTGGCTGTGCATAACAAGGGGTGCTTTCTGCCAGACACGCCGATCCTGCGCTCGAACGGTGAGAGCGTCCGGATCAGCGAAGTGCGGGCGGGCGAAGCGATTCTGGCATTTGAGCCGGATGGTCGTCCGGTGGCGGCCACCGTGCGCAAGGTCCTGATCCACGAGGCCGACCAGTATGTGGTGATGACCACGTCCAATGTCGTCGTGCAGGCCACCGAGGAGCATCCGTTCTACGTGGGCGATGGCTCGTTCAAGACCGTCGGCTCGCTGAAGGTGGGAGACACCATTTACGCGTTCGATGGTGCGGGATTGAGCAAACAAACCATCCGCAGCCTGGAGACGGTTCATGCACGGACCAAAGTCTATAATCTGCAAACCGACCAGCCGCACACGTTCTTCGCCAGCGGCATCGCCGTACATAACAAGGGATGCTTTCCCGCCGGGACGATGATCGATACACCGGCGGGCCGGATGCCGATCGAATCGTTGTCGCCCGGTTCGCCCGTCATCGGGATCGATGCCGACGGCGCGGCTTCGACCAATGTAGTGAAGAGTCTCTTTGCCACCCGGTCGCGGTTGTTGGTGCTGACAACCGACGCGGGGACATTGCGCACGACGACGGAGCACCCGATACGGATGCCCGGTGGCGGATTCCGTGCCGCCGCGGAATTGAGTGCGGGCGAGAGCGTTTGCATTTATCGGCAAACCACTCTGGAGACGGCTCTCGTCATCACCGTGGTTCAGGAAGAGGCCGAGCAAACCGTGTTCAACCTGAAAGTCGATGGTCCCCACACATTCGTTGCGGATGGTTTCGTGGTGCACAACAAAGGCGGAGGCGGTTTTGGATCGCGCAGTCGCAGCAGCAGTCGCGTCCGCATTTCGGGTAGCGGATCGGGATCGAGTGATGATTCGGACACCGCGTCGTTCATCGCGGTGCTTGTCATGATCGGCCTCTTTGTCGTCGTCCTCGCCATCTGTGCCAAAGCCGATGGAGAGGGGGACCTCGATTACGTGTTCAGCCGGAAGGCGGTGGAAACGAAGACCCGGAAAACGATGGCGCTGCTGGAGTTCCTGGCGCGCAATGACGAGATGTTTGCGCCGGAAAGGCTACGGAGCCACGCCCGGGTAACGTTCATGAAACTGCAGGACTGCTGGGAAGCGCGCTCTTACGCGCCGATGAAAGACTTGCTGATACCTTATCTTTTTAACCAGCATCTGAAACAAATCCAGGGGATGATCCGTAACCATGAAATCAACCGGATTGAGGGCGTGTATGCGGAGCGCGTGGACCTCGTGCATGTGCGGCACACGCACAAGCCGGAGAACCGCGAGTTCACGGTCTTAATCACCGCGCGGGCGCAGGACTACTACGTGGACGACCGCACCGGGGAGTTTCTGCGCGGTGATGACGAGCCGGCGCAGTTCCAGGAGTTCTGGACTTTCCAGTTGCGGGAAGGAAAGTGGTTGCTGCGCGAAATCGAACAGACGCAGGAGTCGGATGTGTTGAAGGACGAAAACTTTTTCGAGCAAATGACCGATGACGGGTTGAAGGCGATTTATGACGAAGCAAACTCCACGCCATCCCAGGAATCAGTTGGCCCGTGGCTCGGAGAAAAGGAGGAGGCGAAGGCAAGCCGCACGGAACGGTTGCTGAATTTTCTGGTGACCACCGACAAGCTGTGGAACCGGGAGGAAATGCTAAAGGGCGCGCGGGATACGTTCATGAACGTCATGCTCGCCCAGGAGAGCGGCGAATTGAACGCGGAAACCGAAACGGCCTTGTTTCCCGAAGCGGCCGAAAACCTGCGGGCGAAGATCCGCAACCAGGCGCAATGCGGCGTGACCATCGAATATCGGAATCTGTGCGTGCGGAAGGCCGATCTGGTGCTGGTGCGCAACCATCGGGTCAACTCGCGGGACGAGTTCGTGGTGCGCATCAGCGCGCACGCGCAGAAAATTCGCAAACGCAATGGCCGCATCGCCCACCAAGCCGACGATGTGAGCGCATTCACCGCGTTCTGGACCTTCGGGCGACGCGAGAATCGTTGGAAACTGAAGGAAGTGCTGCCGGAAGCCCGCGGGGAACAAGAACTGGAAAGGGAAAACGTGGACGAGGAAAGCAGCACAGAACAAATCCAGTGGTATTACACGAAGACACGGGCGAACTAGCGTCCGGCTGAATCGCCCACTGGATCGAGCTGAGAGAAAAATAAGGGGCGGGCAGCGGGTTGACGATTCGGCGGCGGCGGTGGAAGTTTCGGCGGGGAATTCTTTCCCCGGACGCACATCATAGACTTGAACGATGCAAATCCGCGCCGACCATATCATGTTGATAATGTTGCTGACCGCAGCCGGATGCGGGCCGCGCGCGGCGGCCCCGGCGCCGGCGGCGCAAACCACGAACCAATCGGTTGCCATGAATGCACCAACCCAGGGGAAAGTCGTCAAAACCGAGGAGGAATGGCGCAAGCAGCTCACGCCCGAGCAATATCGTGTGACGCGCCGCAAGGGCACCGAGCGCGCGTTCACGGGCGAGCTTTGGAACAACAAGGAGAAAGGCACCTATGTGTGCGTCTGTTGCGGCAACGCGTTGTTTGCCTCGGACACCAAGTTCGATTCGGGCACGGGCTGGCCCAGTTACTGGCAGCCCATCGCGCCCGAGGCCATCGGCACGGAGGAAGACAGCAGTTTTTTCATGCGCCGCGTGGAGGTGCATTGCCGTCGGTGCGATGCGCATCTGGGCCATGTCTTTGACGACGGACCGAAGCCCACGGGGTTGCGCTACTGCATCAACTCCGCAGCGCTGAAGTTTCAAAAGCAGTGAGTAGCTTCAAGCTCGAAGAATCCAGGGCGTGTCTTCGAAATAGGGAAGGGGTCCTGAAAGCCGAGTCGCTGTGATGGGGTGTTGGTTCGGGATGGACAGAAAGGGGTGGATTGTGCATCATGCTTGTCATGGGAAAGGGTTCAACCGCCCGTCCCAGGAAGGTCGCGAGTCCAGCCGCACCGCTCGCGGCGCGTTGATGGCAACCTGATCCATCGCCATGAAAATTGTTTCTCTTCCCACGCTGATGGCTGTCGTCTTGTTTTGGGCGTATCCGGGTGGCGCGCAGACGATTTATTATGATCGTGGTTCGTTTCTGGGAGATGGCCGCGTCGGCGCGACGGGCGGGATTGATTTCGATTCCATTGCCAACGGGACGGACCTCAACAATCAAACCGTGCAAGGGATAACCTTCAGCGCGCCGGGGAGCAGTCCGTTGCTGGTGATGCCGGGGAGCAGCGGGGTGCGTTTCGGGCTGTCGCCGTCGAGCGGATTGTATGTGCTGTCGCCGGGCGGGCCGGACCAGAATCTGGAGGAAGATGATTTGATGCTGGTGTTCGCGAACCCGGTGCAGGCGTTCGGACTGGACGTGGTGTTGGATGTGCCGGATGGGGCGTCGTATGTGTCGGCGAGTTTTTATGACGAGCTGGGAAACTTGCTTGGGCAGGATGGTTTCATCCCGGCGCCGAGTGGCGCGCCGGGATATCAATTCGTGGGCATGGTGGCAAACGGCGCGGTCATCAAACAGGTGGTGTTCGATGAGTTTGATCCGACGGCGAACGACGACCACGTGGCGTATGACAGTCTGGTGTTTTCGCCGGCGGTCATTCCCGAGCCGGGCACGATGGGGGTGGTGGTGTTGGGGGTGGTGGTGCTG
>JBFMBT010000182.1:0-13407 GCA_040754875.1 Verrucomicrobiota bacterium
TTTTCTGTCTATGTCCTATGAACTCGTATCGCCCAGAATCCTGCTATGTCCGCAAGACAAGGCGCGCTTCAAGGACTTCGCCCAAGATTTTTCCACCACCAATTCCCTCGGGTATGCGCACCCGGCCAAGCGAGACCTCGCCACCAGTTACTTCGTCAATTTGAGTGCGGATGAAGTAAACCCACAGTCATTGCTGGTTGGGGATCGTAACATCGGGCCGAATGCCCGCGCCCCGGCTTACAGCAGTGCGGTCCAGGGTGCGATTCAGATTGGAATCAATTCCGCGTGGTCCATGCATCCATCAAATCTGCTTCATACGAACGTGGGACACTATGCGCTGTCTGATGGCGGTGTGCAGCAGGTTGACACAAAGAAATTGCAGAACCAGTTGAAGCAGGCGGCTGATGCGTATGGAACGAATGCGAACTGGTTTTTGTTTCCGCAGTGAGGCAGAAAGATTGGGGGCAGAAAAATGAACGCAGGGATGGCAAAATCATTACGGGGCAAAATCATTGAAGACAGGATGGCCATGGGATTGCGAGCGCCGGGGCGAGCTCGACGCGCGTTCACCCGGGTGGAGTTGGTGGTAGTAATTGCGGTTATCGGAATGCTGGCCGCGTGGCTGTCGCCCTTGGTGATTCCACGGCATAAACGTTCAGGCGATGGCCATGCAACGGTGCAATGCATCAGCAATCTGCGGCAAGTTGCACTGGCGTTCCGGATCTTTGCGGGCGACAACGATGATGTATTCCCCTATGGCGCGGCGAAAAGCCCGGCGTTGTCGAATCAAACGAGTGCCTGGCTGCACTTCCAAGCAATGTCCAATGAACTTGCTTCCACGCGCATTCTCGTCTGCCCGTTTGATGCCACACGCCGTGACAATCTGGCGTTTGATTTCTCCACTTCTTCCACCGGGTTTGCGCATCCCTCGAAGCAGAACGGGGCGCTGAGTTACTTCGTCAATCTCAGCGCGGATGAAACGGCGCCGCAAACGCTGCTCGTTGGCGATCGCAATCTGGGCGCCTCGGAACGCGCGCTTGCCTACAGTTCGTTGTCATCCGGCGCAATGCATATTCCGACAAACTCCACGTGGTCGCGCAACGCATCAAATCGATTGCATGATAAATTGGGGATCATTGCACGGTCGGACGGCAGCGTGGAGCGGGCCGCGACGGAACACTTGCAGGCGCAATTGAAGAAAGCGGTGGACAAGTATGGGACGAACGCGAACTGGTTTTTGTTTCCGCAGTGAGGCAGAAAGATTGGGGGCAGAAAAATGAACGCAGGGATGGCAAAATCATTATGGGGCAAATCATTAACTGGTCGCGTCCGTGAGGTTTGGAGTCCCGGCTTCAGCCGGCTTGACGTCGCCATTCAAAAAATTGTGGGAACGTTCCCTGCGCCCAATCGCTGTCACGCCCAACCGCCTGAAGGCGGGACGTTGCAGAAGAGCCCCACGCAAAGATCGCCAAGTCCGCAAAGGATCTACCGAGAAATCTGGCATCGCGCCCTTGGACGCGTGCGAGAATCAGCGATAACTGTAGCGCAGGTTTCCAACCTGCTGTATCGCCGGTTTCCAACCGGCAGGGCATGGCAGGACAACAGGATTGGCATTGTTGGCAAACACGGAGCGCATTGACAGATTACGCGACGCAGCCTCGAAGCCTGCGATACAGCAGGTTGGAAACCTGCGCTACGAACCGGACCGCGGCTGTCCCCAGCCCGTTGGGATTGGCCACGCGCAACAAAGCGCCACAGGACTGGCGCACTCCAGGACGCTTCGCGCGGTTCAAAGCGTGGGATGATAACCACACGCTGGGAGGAGGCGGCGCCCGGCAGGTTGGAAACCCGCGATACAGCAGGTTGGAAACCTGCGCTACAATGTCTGGAGCCGCGTTGCGTCCTTGGCGTTCTTTGCGTGAGGCATTCCTCCCAAGTCTGCCTGCGGGGGAAGTCAGGATGGCTTGATATTTTTGGAGGGGCTCGGTTTGATGGGTGAAAGCCAAATACATTTTTCCATGAGCAGAACGCGTCGAGATTTTTTGAAGGCCACGGCACTGACTGCCACGGCGTTGGCGGCGGCGCCATACATTCTCCGCGCAGCGGAACCGGGGCGGAAGTTGCGCACGGCGTTGATCGGGTCGGGGTGGTGGGGCAAGAACATTTTGAAGGAGGCCATGGCGAGCCGGCGCTGCCAGGTGGTCGCTTTGTGCGACGCGGACACGCCGACGCTCGAAGTGGCCGCCGAGCAGGTGAACGATCTGAACGGTGATTCGCCGAAACTTTACAAGGATTACCGCGAGTTGCTGGCGAAAGAGAAGCCGGAGGTTGTCATCATCGCCACGCCCGACCACTGGCACGCGCTGCAAACCATCGCCGCGGTGAAGGCGGGCGCGCATGTGTTCGTGGAAAAGCCGACGGGCCACACGGTCAACGAAAGCCGCGCGATGCTCAAGGCGGCGCAGGAAAGCGGGCGCGTGGTGCAGGTGGGCATGCACCGGCGCATCGGGCCGCATCACGTCAGCGGGATGAAGTTTTTGAAATCGGGCGCGGTGGGCGACGTGGGCATGGTGCGGCTGTTTGCGCACAGCGGCGGCGGGGGAATTGAGAAGCCGTCGCCCAACAGCACACCGCCCAAGGGCATGGATTGGGACATGTGGTGCGGGCCCGCGCCGGTGCGGCCGTTCAACACGAAGTTGCACCCGGGCGGCTGGCGGAATTTTCTGGATTACGCCAACGGCACGCTGGGCGACTGGGGCGTGCATTGGCTGGACCAGGTGTTGTGGTGGAGCGAAGAGAAGTATCCCAAGACAGTTTATTGCACCGGCGGACGTCCGCTGCGCGGGCCGGCGGTGCTCAACGACAAGGAGCAGACGTCCGACGCGCCGGATCATCAGGTGGCGGTGTATGAGTTCGAGAAGTTCACCTGCATCTGGGAGCATCGGAAGTTCGCGGACAACAACGCGGAGAAGCACAAGATTGGCGCTTATTTCTACGGGACGAAAGGCACGTTGCACATCGGCTGGCGCGATGGCTGGACGTTTTATCCGCAGAACGCAAAGGACAAGACGGTGCACGAGAATTCGCAGCTCCAGGAACCGGACGGGCACAACATCACGTTGTTGTGGGCGGATTTCCTGGCGGCGATCGACCGCGGCAGCGCGCCGGTGAGCAACATCGAGGTGGGGCATCGGGCGTCGGTAATGCCGTTGCTGGGGATGATTTCGTGGCGGCTGGGGCGGAGCATCCGGTGGGATGGCGCGAAGGAACAAATCGTGGGCGACGCGGAAGCGAACCAGTTGTTGAGCCGGCCGTATCGGAAGCCGTGGGAATATCCGAGAGTTTGAAGTTCAAGGTTCAAGGTTCAAGGTTCAGAAGAAGCGAGTATTCAGTAAGCAGTGTTCAGTATTCAGTGAGTTGATTTGCGATTTTAGATTTGCGATTTGCGATTGGGCAACAATGCGGGTGAATTCGCCCCTTGTTCGGGTTTATCAATCAATGAAACGTCGCGGAATGATCGTGGGGATGGTTGCCCTGTTCGCGTGGCAGGCCGGTGCGGCGGTGGTGGAGCAGTTTGGGCGGGAGGTGGTGGCGTTCACGGCGCGCGGGACGTATGCGAATCCTTACACGGAATGCAGCGCGGAGGCGGTGTTGACGGAACCGGATGGGAAGACGACGCGCACGATTCCGTTGTTTTGGGATGGCGGGACGCAATGGAAATTGCGCGTGTCGCCGGACAAGGTCGGCACGTGGAAATGGAACGTGCGCAGCGCGGATGCGGGGTTGAACGCCCAGCGCGGCAGTTTCGACTGCGTGGCGTCGGCGCGGCCCGGCAGCATCCGGCCGATGACGGGCGCGCCGCTGCATTTCGAGCGGCAGAACGGCGAGCGGTTCTGGTTCATGGGCGACACGGCGTGGGCGTTGTTCACGGACAGCGCGCAAGAGAAGCATGATCGTGCGACGGCGCACGCGTACCTGGACGCGCGCGCGGCGCAGGGTTTCAACGTGGTGCATTCGATGCTCATGGCCGAGTCGGGCTGGGGCAATCCGGGCGGCCTGCCCTTCACCGACATCAGCGCGGAGAAAATCAATCCTGGTTACTGGCAGGAGGTGGACCAGCGGCTGGCCTACGCGAACGCGAAGGGCCTTGTGGTGGGGCTGGCGCTGGCGTGGGGCGACAAGCGGAAGGTGGAGCCGTTCGCGTGGCGGCGGCTGCCGAACCTCGAGGCGCGCCAGCGTTACGCGCGCTACATCGCGGCGCGTTACGGCGCGTATGACGTGTATTTCATCGTGTCGGGCGAATGGCACGGCGAAGTGCGCACGCGCGGGTCGGATGACGAGACGATTCGCAAGGAATTCATCGCGATTGGCGACGCACTGAAGGCGGCGGATGCGCACGGGCGCATGGCGGCGATTCACCCGATGACGCGCGAAGGCAGCGTGCGCGAGTTCAACGCCGCGGCGTGGATGAGCTTCGGCGATTACCAGCAGAATTATCGCGATCTGCACGCGCGCCTGTTGCAATCGCGCACGTTCAACAAGCCGGTGGTGAACTCGGAATACGGTTATCATTTGCGCGATCAATCCGGCGACGGCGTGCCGGACAAGGACAACAGCACCAGCCTGGAGGCCATCCGCCACGCGACGTGGGACATCGTGATGGCCGGCGGTTACGCGGTGACAGGATTCGGCACGACGTATTTTGGCGGCAACCGCGACCCGGGGCCGTTCGATTTGCACGCGCAAAAGAACACGGCGTGGGAACAACAGTTCGGCCATATCAAGAGGCTGTTCACGTCGCTGGACTGGTGGAAGCTCGTGCCGCACGACGAACTGGTGTCGTGCGCGACCAAACGCGGCGGGGACACACAGGAATTGAAACAAGTCGCGCCGCCGAAGACGACGTATTGGTGCCTGGCGGAACCGGGGCGCGTGTATATGATTTACGCGCGCGGGGTGACGGAGCCGTTGCTGGTGGATGTGAAGGAGGCATCGCTCAAGGCGAGCTTGTTCAATCCCCGCACAGGCGAAACGACAGCGGCAACCGTGGAACGGCGCGAGGGGAAGCTGCAAATCAAACTGCCGGATGCGGAGGATTGGGTGGTGCTGATTAGATAAACTCCAAGATTCGAAATCCAAACTTCAGAGAAGCATCAAGGGGGCGGAAAGTATTCAGTGGACCGCGGCTGTCCCCAGCCGCAGCGCGTCTCCTGCACCCACCGGCCAGAAGGTTCGTTTGAACTTGTATCTGAACCAATACCGTCCAACGCAGAAGACCTCGCAGCCAGTCCGATGCCATGGTTCGCATAACACACGCTGCGGCTGAAGACAGCCGCGGTCCGAATGAGAATTGACCGGCGCGGTGAAAAATCGCAAACGTAGCGCATGTCCACGAAATTCTTTTCCTCTGCCATTCTGGCGTTGAGCCTTGCGTTGAGCGGTGTCGCCGCGTTCGCCGCCGAACGCCCCAACTTCATCCTCGCCATGGCCGATGACCAGGGTTGGGGCGACATGGCGTACAACGGGCATCCCGCGCTGAAGACGCCGGTGTTCGACGAGATGGCGCGCACGTGCCTGCGCTTTGACCGCTTCTATGCCGGCGCGCCGGTTTGCTCGCCCACGCGCGCCAGCGTGTTGACGGGACGCACGCCCAATCGCATGGGCACATTCAAGTGGGGTTACACGCTGCGCCCGCAGGAAATCACCGTGGCCGAGGCGTTGAAGCAGGCGGGCTACACGACGGGCCATTTCGGCAAGTGGCACCTGGGCTCGCTGCGCCCGGACAGTCCGGTGTGCCCCGGCAACAGCGGCTTCGACGAATGGTTTTCCAGCCCGAACTTCTTCGAGGTGGACGCATGGATGGCGCACAACGGCAAGGCGGTGAAGACGCAGGGCGAAGGCTCGGAGGTCATCGTGGGCAAGGCGCTGGAATTCGTGCGCCAGGCGAAAGCGTCGAAGAAGCCGTTTCTCGCCGTGGTGTGGTTCGGTTCGCCGCACGCGCCGCATGTGGGCATCGAGAAGGACCTGGCGCTCTACCGCAATCAGCCGGCCAAGCAGCAGCATTTCCTGGCGGAGATCACGGCGATGGATCGCGCGATGGGCCAATTGCGCAGCGGCTTGCGCGAGTTGGGCGTCGCCGACAACACGGTCCTCTGGTATTGCAGCGACAACGGCGCGATCGCCGAGGGGTCCACCGGCGGCTTGCGCGCGAAGAAGGGCGACATCTACGAAGGCGGCTTGCGCGTGCCGGGCATCATGGAGTGGCCGGCGAAAATCAAGTCGCCGCGCGCCACGGCCATTCCCTGCGGCACGGTGGATATTTATCCGACGCTGCTCGAACTGGCGGGCGCGAAGGTCGCGAAGCAAACGCCGCTGGATGGAATGAGTCTCGTGCCGCTGATTGATGGGAAGATGAAATCGCGCGCGAAGCCGATGGGCTTTTGGGATTACAACATCCGCGGGTTGCCCGTGAAGAGCAGCGACTTGCTCGCCGAGTTGGCGCAGGAACAAGCAGCGGGCAAGGTGCGTCCGGCGGCGGAGGCGGACCCGATCCCCGAGGCGCAGTTGAAGAGTGATTATCCGGACCAGACGTTTGGACGGCACGCGGCCTGGCTGGACAACGATTGGAAGCTGCATCGCATCGAAGCGAAGCCCGGCCAGGTGAAATGGGAGTTGTATAATCTGGCGGCGGATCGGACGGAGTCCAAGGACTTGCTGGCGCAGGAGCCCGAGCGCGTCGAGAAGATGAAAGGCGAACTGGAGGGATGGCTGCGTTCGGTGGTGAACAGTTTGAACGGCGCAGACTATCGGTAAAAACCGATTTCGAGCGTAATCACTTGTCGCGCAACAGGATAAGTAGAAAGCTTGCGTCTCATTGCAACCTGTTGCAAATCCGCAACTTACATCCATCCGCCCGATTCTGCCCGCTTCCGCCCGATAACGGCACATTTCAGACTTCCTCGATGATGGCGGCAATGGATTCCAGCGCGTTCCCTTCGAAACGATTGTTGACGTGGATGTACCCGCGCGGGCGGCGTTCCTTTTTCTTCGCCTGACGGACAAGGTCGGTGGCAGCGGCGCGACCTGCGGGATAAATATCCTTCACGCGGTCATACGGGCTGAAGGTCTTCACCGCGTCCTCGTACTTGCGCCCGGGCTTGAGCAAAAAACGCGCGACGAAAAAGTCCGGACTGGTGAAACTGCCGGGCATCGCGATTTGCTCATCGACCGGCGGCATGTCCTCCCAGGAATTGAACACGTGGGAGACGTTGTGCCGCGCGAGCATGGCGAAATATTCCGGATGGAGAAAGGTGCGGTTGCGGATTTCCACACCATACCGCCAGCCGCGCGGGAGCTTTTCCAGGAACGAGTCCAGCGCGGCGACAAAGTCGCGGCCAGTGGCGAAATCATCGCGATGGAAACGCGTAAATTCGAACATGATCGCGCCGAGATTGTTTTTAAACGGCTCGCAGGCGGACAGAAAGGCGGACAGGAACAGATCGGCATTGAGGAAGTGCAGGTTCTCCTGCCCGGCGCGGCGGCCGAAGCGCGGGAGGTTGGGAAAGCGCTTGAGCGTGATGTCGTCGGTGACCTTGAGGGAGAATTGAAAATCCGGCGGGACATCGGCCACCAGTTTCCCGAGGAACTGGCGGTCCGGGAATTTGTAATACGCGGCATCGACGCTGACGGTCTTGAAGACCTCCGCATATTCGGCGAGGCAATGTTCCTCGAACCGTTTCTGCGAGAACCGGCCGCGATACACATAGCGATCGTGCGTGTAGATTTGTCCCATCCAGCCGGTGTATTTCCAGGAGGAAGTGCCGATGAAGACCTGGTCCGCGGCAAGCGCGGCGATTCGGGCGCGCAAGTGCTCGCGGTCAAATGACGGGACAAGATCCACGATGCGGCGTATGGGAGCAGCGAAGGGACGGGGAGTCGAGTCTGGAGCGAAAGCCAGCCAGCAGAACCGGCCACACGCCATAAATTGGACACTTTTGTATAGAATCTTGGCACAAGAAGTGCTAACTACGTGTGAACGGGCCGTAGTTGCAGATGTGACAATGGCCCTATGAGTTGCGCTCGGGGGATGGATTCACCCAGTGCTGAATGGCTGCGCCTTGCCGAGGCGCAGGCTGGTATAGGGATATTGTTTTTTTGTGCGACGCACCATGGCGGCGACGTTAAGGATATTTACGGGCGGAAGGCGGCTACGAGGCCGAGGGCGACTGCGCGGACAGGCGCAACGCTGTCTTCCATTTCGGGACTTTCGAGTCCGTGGCATTCGCCACGCGCTCCAATCCACTTTCCAGGCAACCCTCCAACCTCAAAACACCACACTCCAATCCAAACGATGAAACGATTCCTGTTGTCCGGGCAGTTGCCCGTACTGGCGCGCATCATGGCGATTCTGGCGGCCACCACCGGCCTGTCGCTTCACGCGGCGTCACCGTATGCGGGCTTTTACGTGGGCTATGTGTATTCGAGCATATCGGGCACCATCACGGTGCCGGAATCGCCGATTGGCGCGGCGGGGTTCACGGTGGACAACGACGGCAACATCACGGGCAATCTCACGGGCGTGGTCGATGGCAGCGGCAACATCACCTGGAACGCGAATGACGGAGGATTCACGACCGGCACGATCAGCGGCGGCGTGCTGGCCTCCACCACGAGCCAGAACAACAACGGCGCGATCTCGACGTTTCGCATCGCTGCGAACACAACCGCCGGCGGCTTCGGCGGCGGCGGCACGGTGGCGCACAGCCTGGTGTGGAAGCGGCCTTCGCCATCCGGCGCGGTCATGCGCGGCGTGACTTACGGGAACAATCAATTTGTCGCGGTTGGCCCCGCGGGTAGCGTGGCCGTCTCGGGCAACGGCACCAACTGGGTCGCGGTGAACGCCGTCACGACCTCGCAGTTGAACGCCGTCGCATACGGCAACGGCGTATATGTGGCGGTCGGCGACGGCGCCACGGCGATCAGTTCGACTGATGGGTTGACCTGGACGGCGCGGAGCATCGGCGGCATTCAGAATTTCGTGGGCGTGGCGTACGGCAACGGGACGTTTGTGGCGGTCAACCTGGTGAACGCCGTTTACACCTCAACGGACGGAATCTCCTGGTCTGCGATTGCCAGCCCGCCGACGGGCATCTCGTTTTGGAACAATTTGAAATATGTCGGGAACATGTTCGTGCTCGTGGGGGCAACCAGCACCAGCGGCAGCATCGCCACGTCATCCGACGGCACGAACTGGAACGCCGTGAAGACGCTGCCCTCCACAGGCGGCATCATGGATGTGACTTACGGCAACAGCAAATGGGTGGGCGTCAACACAACCCGCTATTTCAGCTTCACGGCGGCGGATGCGAGCGACGCGACCAGCGGAACGTTCAGCGGGTTGAGCGATTCGGTGGGGTTTGTGAACGGCGTGTTCGTGAGCGATGGCCGCTATTACTCGACGGACGGCGTGACGTGGAAACGCGAGGGTTATCCAAACATCGACATCAACGACATGGTGACGGAGAACGGCTTGCTCGTGGCGGTGGGCGGGGCGATGACGACGACCACGGATGGCAAACTGTGGGCCACGCACACGAAGGTGCTGCCGCTGGCCGACGTAAACAACGTCGGCGTCAACGCCGTCGCCACGGGGCAGTACTACGATGATATCACGTTTTTTGACGGAGGAGGCGCCACCCGCTATGCGCGCATCGGCCTCAATGGTTCCATCGAGGAGCGGACGAACACCAGCCTGCCTTACACCAACGCCGTGTCGCCGACCACCGAACATCTGCGGGACGCCCTCGGCGCATCCTCCATCGCAATCATCGTCGGCAACAACGGGACGATTCTGCGCTTTGGCGGCAGCGTCAATGCGTGGACGAATGTCACCAGCGGAACGACGGGCCAATTGAACAGCATTGACAAAGGCGGCTCCGTTTACGTGATCGTCGGCAACGGCGGCGTCATCCGGCGCTCGGTGAACGCGGGCCAGACATGGAGCAGCATCAGTTCGGGCACCGGCAACAACTTGAACCGCGTCCATTACAACGCCAACAACGGCTACTTCGTCGCCGTGGGCGACAACGGCACCATCTTGAAATCCAACGACGGCTCCTCGTGGTCGTCGCTGACCTCCGGCACAACCAGGAAGCTGGTGGGCATTGGCAGCCGTTCCTCCGGCAATGTGAACCTCGTGGCCGTGGCGGAGGATTCGACGGTTCTCGTCTCGGAGAATCACGGCACAACGTGGCGGGCCATCACCGTCAACGCGCCTTACGCCATCACGTGGGCGGATGGAACGACGGCGCGCGGCGCGGGTGGTTTCCAGATGACAACGTCGGACGGAACCAACTGGGTGTATTCACTGCCCCAGATCGGCGGCCTGACCGGCGTGGCGCACGGCAATGGCCGCGTCATCATCAACGCGAACTCGTACCGCCTGGCATCGACCGACCTCGAGAACTGGACCGCCGTGCCGGTGACTTACTCGCACAACGGGATCGCGTTCGGCAACGGCATCCTTGTTTCGGTGGGCACAGGCCTGTCTCCGGGCGGCCTGGGATTTGTGGCCACCTCGGCTGACGGAACGAAATGGATCGACCGCACGACGCCCACGGCGCTGCTCCTCAATGCCGTCGCGTACGGACAAGGCAAATTCGCAGCCGTGGGAAGTTCGGGAACAATCCTGAGTTCAACCGATGGCGTGACCTGGGTGAACCGCACCATCTCGGGCACGCAGGAGTTGCGGGGAATCGCCTACGGCAACGGCACATTTGTCGCCGTCGGCGCCAGCGGCGTGTCGCGCTATTCCACCGACGGCGAAACCTGGACCGCCGGGTCGCCCGGCGGCAGCCTCAACGCCATTGCATTCGGCAACGGCCTGTTCGTCGCGGTCGGTGACAGCGGCGCCATCCGCACTTCAGCCAACGGCGTCAACTGGACATCGCGCAGCGCCAGTCCCAGCACGACGCGTTCATTGCGGGGCATCCGCTACGCGGGCGACCGGTTTGTGGCCGTCGGCGACCAGGACGGCTCGGGCAACGGCGCGGTCGTGGTTCATTCAACGGACGGCGTCAACTGGACGAAGGAAGTGTCGAACATCGCGGTGGCACTGCAAGCGGCTTCCGCAGGAAACGGAACCTTCGTAGCCGTCGGGTCCGGCACCCTGGTCAGCGCGCCATATCAGGACACCACCTCGCCCAACATCACCGGCCAGCCGACGCCGGCCAGCCAGACGGTCAATGCGGGAGTGACGGTCACCTACACCGCCACGGTGGTTGGTTCGGGGTTGCAATACCGCTGGCTCAAGGACGGCACGCCGCTCGCGGATGGGCCGGGCATTTCCGGCGCCGCCACCGCCACACTGCAATTGACCGGCGTGGACGCGCTGGATGCGGGCGTTTATCAGCTTTCCGTGTGGAACGATTCCGGCAGCGCGCTCACGCAGTCGCTGACGTTGAATGTGAACGGGCCGCCGATCATCACGGTGCATCCGGTATCGGTCACCACCAGCAACACAATGACCACCAACTTCACCGTGACCGCGGTGGGCCCGGGCACGTTGACGTATCAATGGCGCAAGAACGGACAGCCTCTCTCGGACGGCGGCCACTACAGCGGGACAACGACCAGCAAGCTCATCATCAGCAGCGCAGCAGGCGCGGATGAAGCCACTTATGATGTGATTGTCAGCAATGCCTTCGGCGGCAGCGCGCCGAGCGATGGCGCGACGTTGACCGTCAATCGCCCGCCGACCATCACGCAGCCGCCCGTGGCAATCAACATCACGCAGGGCCAGACCATTTCATTGTCTGTGCAGGTGGATGGTTCCCCCACCCTCACCTATCAATGGAAGCGCAACGGAAGCAACGTCACCGATGGCGGCCGCGTTTCCGGCGCCACTTCGCCGAGCCTCACGATCACGAGCGCCACGGTCGCTGACGCCGGCAGCTACACGGTGAGTGTGACGAACTCCTTCGCTCCCGGCGTGACCAGCGTGTCCGTGTTCGTTTCCGTACTGGGCCCCGGCGCCTTGCGGCCCGATTTCACCTTCAACGGCGGCGGCACGACTTGGGACATTGTGCCCACGTTGGATGGCAAATACGCCGTGGGCGGCGACGTCAGTTACTTCTCCGGAGTCACGTGGAGCAGGCTGTTGAAGATGGACTCCAACGGCGTGGTGGTGACGACGTTTGCCACCACCAACTCAACCCGGATCGCCAACAGCACGATTCGCACCGTCGCCGAGCAACCCGACGGGCAATTGGTGGTGGGCGGCGGCTTCTGGCAATGGGGCGGCAACGGAACCTATGCCTACACGGTCCGTTTGAACGCGGACGGCGTGCTCGATACGACCTACATTCCTGCCCCGGCATGGACGGTGCAAACCATCATTCCCGTGGCCAACAACAAGGTGTTGAGCGCCCGCACCGGCTTCGGCTTCGCCACGAGCTGGGTGTCGCGCTACAATTCCGATGGCACCAAGGACAATACCTTCACCGAAATCGTCAACTCCAACCGCCAGCTCAATAACATGGCGTTGCAAAGCGACGGGACCATCTGGATGGCGGGCCTCTTCGGTTTGAAGAAGGCCAACGCCGACGGCACGAGCCCCACTTCCGTCACCACCTACTCCCCGTTTCCGGAGATGGCCTGGGTGCATGTCGGGCCAAACGACAAGATTTATTACAGCGACAACAACGGCCAGTATTTCGGCCGCCTCAACGCCGACGGTTCGCGGGACACATCGTTCAACGTGACCATCAACGGCCATGTGACGGACATGGGATTCCTGGCCAACGGCAAGCTGGTCATTGTCGGCGACTTCCAGACCGTCAATTCCGTCACCAGCGCGTATATCGCCGTGCTCGACGACACGGGCACGCTGATGAACAGTTTCATTTCGCCTTACACCTGGGCGGCAGGTGGCACACTTTATACAATCGAGATGCTCGGCGACGGCAGCGCGTTGGTTGGCGGCAATGTGCAGATGACTCTGCCAACCAACCAAAAGAGCGTTCAACGGATCCAGATTGAAGATCCGCCCGCCGCGGGTGTGAGTTATTCATCCTGGCTGACTGGCAAGGGATTGACCACGGGCGTCAATGACGGATTGCAGGATGACCCGGATGGCGACGGCTTCGCGAATGTCGTGGAATACCTGTTCGCCACGGACCCCAACCAGGGTTCCAGCAAACCAGTGTTCAACCTGCAAACGGTCACGGTGAGCAACCAGTCGTATCGCAGCGTGAACTTCACCCGCCTCAAGGACGCCACCGATGGCGCCATCACAGTCGATGCATCGGTAAACCTGAACTTCAGCCCGTTGCTGGGCACCGACATCACCGTGCAAGACCTGGGCAACGGCACCGAGCGCGTCACCGTGCGCCTGACCGACCCGATCAC
>JBFMBT010000183.1:0-13365 GCA_040754875.1 Verrucomicrobiota bacterium
TTTACCCGCTCCCAGAGCGGATCCGATAAGAAGAAGCGATCCGTAGAACGCATATATGTTGTGCGCTCTATATTACGTGACAATGCGCCACTTTATTCAACAAATCGATTTTGAAGACACGCCCTAATTCCACTGGATTCTTTAAGTGTCGGTCCAGTGTTTGAAAGATGACGAGAGGATTACTCATCTCGCGCAAGCCAGACTGGCGCAGTCATCCCCGTCCGCGTCAACCCTTGTAGAATTGCGAAGCGCGTCCAGTGCGGTAGCGCGTCCGTATGAACCGTCCGTCGCGGAGCAAGGGTCTGTCGAAGAGTCGCCCACGGCTCCATAGTAGGCGCTACGCCTTCACAGGCTTTGGCAATATGCAACAACATCGGTTCGACCCGCTCCATCTCGGCCAACAGTGCCAGCCGCTTTGGGTCGATACGCGGCGAGGACAGGAGTTGTGCCGCTGCGCGAATGTAAGCCGGGTTGTATTCGTGGTGCCCCAGGCAAAGCGCCACACCCAGTTCCTCATCGGTCAATGCGGGATTATCGGGCGGCAACGCAGGATCAAATTCACGCTGGTAGTGAGTCGCGCCACGCTGGACGGCGCATTTCAACAGCCATTCGCCCGCGCGCTCCGGCGCACCGCTCATCGCCCGCACACGCCGCAGCAGACCCGACTCGTGTGTCGTGTCACCCAGCCGCCGCGCCAATGTGAGGGGAGCAGCCCGCTCCTGAATCTGCATAAGCCAACTGTAACACACACTGCGTCCGCCACTCAACCGTTACATCGCTCAATGACACATCGGGCACGCCCCCACCTCCGCTGGACTCAAATACGGAATGCCCAGCTCCAGGCCGCGCAGGACAAGCAAAGTGCCTGCGATGGCGAGGCTGGCGGGAATGAAGCGCTGCAGTTTGAAACGGAAGGCGAATTGCAGTTTCGGCCCAACCAGGCTGAGCCCCAGCATCATTGGCACAGTACCC
This sequence comes from Verrucomicrobiota bacterium, assembly GCA_040754875.1. GTDB lineage: Bacteria > Verrucomicrobiota > Verrucomicrobiia > Limisphaerales > JBFMBT01 > JBFMBT01. Next base: position 973 of record JBFMBT010000183.1, read on the forward strand.
AGACCAAACACCATCATGTAAACCACTCCGTTCAAAACGTGGCCGGACGCCGTCGCCCCCGCGCACGCGGCATAGACGAGGCCGCACGGCAGGAGCCCGTTCAACAATCCCAAACCGAACATTGCGCCGAAGGTCCGCTGCCGCAGCAGGCTTCCCAGGCCCGACTTCAACCAACCCACGGCTCGCGTTGCCGGGATGCCCAAGGCAAAGCGCGACGAAGCGAACACCGCCGCGAGCATCGCCAGACCCGCCACCAGCGAAACCCAGCGTTGAAACCCGGCCATTGCGAACGTCTGGCCAACCAAACCGAAGACCGCCCCCAGCGCGCCATACGTCAAAATGCGGCCGCCATTGTAAGCGAGCCGTCCGGCCAGCAAGCCCGCGCGCCCTTCACCGGTGGACGGCAGGGCCAGCGCCAAAGGACCGCACATGCCGGCGCAATGCGCGCTGCCGACACACCCCAGCAACAATGCGGTCCACAGTTCCATATCAATTCGCTCCAATCACGAGCGGTTGCTCAAAATGATATTCCTGCCCGCCCGAGGCCCACGTGACGCGCAGTTTCCACAGTCCGGCTTGAAGCTCTTTCGCATCGAGCGTCTGCAATCCGTCGCCGCCAACCGCCAGGTCGAATTGCCGGTCGAGTTTCGCATCCGAAGGACGGTACAGATGAATGCGGCCCTTGGCGTCGGCGTGCGTAGCGGGCAATTGCACGCTGATGCGTTGCACGGCGAAATCGAAGGCCACCTTCACCTCGGCCTTCAGCAACTGCGTGCGGTTCATGCGGTCGAGTTGCTGCTGATAGCGGATTTCCTCCTCGTAATAATCCTTTCGCACCAGGTCCATGTCCTGCCGCATGGCGAAGGCAATCCACGCGGCCATGCAGGAGATGAACACGACAAAGTAGCCGATGATGGCGTAGGGCCAGGGATTGCGGCGAATTGCGTTCATAAACCAAAAGCGAAAGCCTCAAAATCAAAACTCCAAACTCCAGAGAAACTCCAAACGCCAAACTTCAAATGCACGTCGGCACTCCAATACGTATCGCCCCACATCTGAAGTTTGATGCTTCTCTGGAGTTTGGAATTTGCTGCTTGAAGTTTCATTCTTTGTGTTTCTTGCGCGGCCCCACAAACACCGTCTTCACCGTTTCCAACAATTTCCCGTCTGAGTACACGCCAATCTTCAACGGTGTGTTCGGTCCGTGAAGTTCTTCCGTCTCCAGTTCCACCAGCACCGAGGTTTGCGCCAGGCTGGCCTTGGGAACGATGAATTCCTTGCTGCCCATGAGTTTGATCTCGCCGTCGATGTTTTCCAGCTTGAGCTGGATGGGAATGTCGCGGTTGCTCTTGTTGATGACCTTCAGTGTGTAAAGGTTCTCGATTTCGTCATCGTCCTTCTGCTGGAACAACGAGCCGGGCGCGCGCAACAAGGCGGTTTCCACCTCCGACCGCGTGAAGACCAGCACGAGGAACAACGCTATCAAGGCGCCCAGCACGCCCGCATAAACCGCCATGCGCGCCGTGAAGCGCTGCTTCTCGCCGCGCTCGATGTTGTTGTGCGACGCAAAACGAATCAGCCCGCGCGGCCGGCCAATTTTGTCCATGACGGCGTCGCAGGCATCGATGCACGCCGTGCAATTCACGCATTCCATCTGTGTTCCGTTGCGGATGTCGATGCCCGTCGGGCACACGGCCACGCACTGACGGCAACTCACGCAATCGCCCAAGCCCTCCGCATGACGCTGCTCCGCGGTTTGATTCCGGTGCAGCGGAGCGCGCTTCTCGCCGCGCTTGTAGTCGTAGGCGACGACCACCGTGTTCTCATCGAGCATCGCCGATTGAAAGCGTCCATAAGGGCAGATGAACGTGCAGGCCTGCTCACGAAAGCGCGCAAAGATGGAATAGAACAACAGCGTGAACAAAATCATGAAGGTCAGCCCGACCAGGTGATTGCGCGGATCATCCGCGATGATGTGGAACAACTGTTCGCTGCCGACGATGTAGCTCAGCAACGTGTTGCCGATGACGAAGGAAAGGCCAAAGAACACGCCATGCTTGAGCAGCTTCTGGCGAATCTTTCGCGCGTTCCACGGGCCGGCATTGAGCGCGCGTTGCTCGGACGCGTCGCCTTCAATCGCATACTCTATCTTCCGGAAAACCATTTCCATCAGCACCGTCTGCGGACACGTCCAGCCGCACCACAGCCGTCCGAAGGCCGTGGTGAAGATGATGATGCCCGTGAGGAACACGAGCATGGCGACCGCGAAAATGACCGTGTCCTGCGGCCAGAATATTTGGCCAAGGATGGAGAACTTGCGCTCGACAATGTTGACCAGCAACAGCGGGTTGCCGTTGATGCGCACGAACGGGCCGACAAACATGACCGCCAGCAGCACCCAGCTCATCCACGTGCGCCAGCGAAACCATTTGCCGGTGACCTGCTTTGGATAAATCCAGCGCCGCCGCCCCAGTTTGTCCGCCGTCGCCAGATGATCGCGAAAATCCTCCCAGTTGACGTCCTGGGCGGGGCTGTGCGTCTCAGGCGTCTTTGCTTCTCGTTCTGGCAAGGTTCCATTCATCGGCAAGCTTTCACTTACTCAAACGGACTCGGCCCTGCGGGCGCTTGTTGCTGATTCTCGGGCGGCTTGGGGTTCGGCGGCTTCGTGCCGCGGAATGTGTAGATGTAACTGGCCACCGCCTGGATTTCGTTGGGCTTCAACACGCCGCGCCACGTCAGCATCCCTTTCTCGGGCACGCCGTTGATGATGGTCTTCACGTTGTCCACGTAGTTCGACCCATGGATCCAAAAATCATCGCAAAGATTCGGACCGACCAGTCCGCCGCCATCCTCCCGGTGGCACGGCAGGCAATACGTCGTGTAAGTCTGCTTGCCTTGCGCCAGCATGACCGGCTCGTTCACCGGCTGCAGCATGCCAATCGTCGCTTCGAATTTCGCGATGGCCTCGTTTTTGATCTTTTCCCCGACAGCTCGTTCCTTGTCATACTCCACCGCCTGCAGGTCACCCGCCTTGAACACGTGGTAATACCCCATGTACACGGCGGAAAACGCGATGGTGATATAGAACAGCCACACCCACCAGCGCGGCAGCAGGTTGTCCAGTTCACGGATGCCGTCGGCGTCGTGCTCCAGCAATTTCGGTTCGTTGGGATCGTTATTCATGGGAAATCGTCTCCTTTCGGCTCGTCCTTCAGCGGCAGCGCGCTCATGGAATCGAGAAATGATTTCTTCAGGCGGCACGCCCAGACCAGCGCGCCAGTGAATACGGTGAAGAACAGACAGATCGAAATCACGCCGTAGATTCCGACGCCGCCAATGTCGCTGAGAACATTCTTGATCATATCAGTGGCTCGTTGAGGTCAATGTCGTGGCCGGCGCGGGAGCCGCAGGTTGCGCCTTGATGTCCGTGCCCAGCCGTTGCAAGTAGGCAATCAACGCCACGATTTCCTTGTCCGGCTCCGTTTCGATGGTGCCGAACTTCAGGTTCGTGACGACCTTGGCCGCTTGCGCCTGCAGGTCCTTTTGCGCCGGCCCATTTTCAAAGCCATCGGCATACGGCACACCCACCTTGCGCAATGCCGCGATGCGCGCCGGCAATGAGTTGGTGTCCAGTTTCTGCGTCAGCAGCCACGGATACCTCGGCATGATGGAACCGGGCGACGTCGTGCCCGGGTCATCCATGTGATTGTAATGCCAGGCGTCCGGATACTTGCCGCCGACACGATGCAAGTCCGGCCCCGTGCGCTTGGAGCCCCACAGGAACGGGTGATCGTAAATGAATTCACCGGACTTCGAGTACTCGCCATACCGCTCCGTCTCCGAACGGAACGGACGCACCATCTGCGAATGGCAGCCCACGCAACCCTCGCGGATGTAAATGTCGCGCCCCAACACTTCCAGCGGCGTGTAGGGCTTCACGCTGGTGATGGTCGGCACGTTGGACTTGATGAGATACATCGGGATGATTTCCACCAGGCCGCCAATCAGCACGGCGACCAACGCCAGCACCGTCATCGTCACTGGCTTGGCTTCGAGCCAGCGGTGGCCCCAGGGATGTTTCTCCTCATGCGCCGCGGCTTGGGAAGCCAGTGACGGCGCCTGCACTTCCTGTTCCGCCACGAACTGGCCCGCCTTCGCCGTGCGATACAGGTTGTACGCCATCATGAACGCGCCGATGATATAGAGCGACCCGCCGATGGCGCGCAGGCGATACATCGGCACCAGTTGCAGCACCGTTTCCAGGAAGTTCGGGTATTGCATGAAGCCTTCCTTGGTGAATTGCTTCCACATCATGCCTTGCGTGACGCCGCTCCAATACATCGGCACCACGTAGAACATCATGCCCAGCAGCGCGATCCAGAAATGCCAGTTCGCGAGCTTCACCGACCAGAGCTTCGTGTTGTACAGGCGCGGGAACAGCCAGTAGAGCAGCGAGAACGTCAGGAATCCGTTCCAGCCCAGCGCGCCGGTGTGAACGTGCGCGATGGTCCAGTCCGTGTAATGCGAAAGGGAATTGACGCTCTTGATCGCCAGCATCGGCCCTTCGAGCGTCGCCATGCCGTAAGCCGTCACCGCCACGACCATGAACTTGAGCATCGGTTCCTGGCGCACCTTGTCCCACGCGCCGCGCAAGGTGAGCAAGCCGTTCAACATGCCGCCCCACGATGGCGCGATGAGCATCAGCGAGAACACCATGCCCAGCGATTGCGCCCAGTCCGGCAGCGCCGTGTAGAGCAGATGGTGCGGCCCCGCCCAGATGTAGATGAAGATCAGTGCCCAGAAATGAATGATGGAAAGCCGATACGAAAACACCGGCCGCCCCGCCGCCTTCGGCAGGAAGTAATACATCAAGCCCAGGTAAGGTGTGGTGAGGAAGAATGCGACGGCGTTGTGGCCATACCACCATTGCACCAGCGCATCCTGCACACCGGAGTAAATCGAGTAACTCTTGAACCAGCCGGCGGGAATCGCCAGCGAATTGACCACGTGCAGCAACGCCACGGTGATTGCCGTGGCGATGTAAAACCAGATCGCCACATACATGTGCTTCTCGCGGCGCTTCACGATGGTTCCGATGAGATTGACCGTGAACACCACCCACACCGCCGTGATACCGAGGTCGATGGGCCATTCCAGTTCCGCGTATTCCTTGCTGGTGGTCAGGCCCAGCGGCAGCGTGATGGCGGCGGACAGGATGATGAGCTGCCAGCCCCAGAAATTGATCCAGCTCAGCGTGTCATTGAACATCCGCGCCTTGCACAGGCGTTGCAGCGAATAATAGATGCCCGTGAACATGCCGTTGCCCACGAAGGCGAAAATGACCGCATTGGTGTGCAATGGCCGCAGCCGCCCGAAGGTCGTGTATTGCAGCGCGAGGTTCGCCTCCGGCCAGAACAACTGGATGGCCGCCAGCAGCCCCGCGCAAAAGCCCACCAGGCCCCACACCACGGTGGCAATGGCAAACGCGCGCACGATGCGGTTATCGTATTTGAAGGTTTCAACGTTCATGTTCATTTCGAGTTGGAGTTAAATTCTTGGTCGCTTCAGGCCGCTTCTCGTCGAGCAACAGCCGCATCGAAGGCGTGCATGTGTCCTCATACTGGCCCGAACGGACCGACCAGATGAAGGCCACCAGAAACGCCGTCGCGATCACGATGCTCAACGGGATGAGGAGAAAAATGACACTCATGTGAGGGCCTCCGCCGGTGCGCCGAATTCCAGTTCAGCGCGGTTGTTTTGTGTCGCTGGCTCGCCCAAACCCTGCCGGCGTCCAAGCCAGATGGTCAGGCCGCACGCAAAGCCCACGACAGTCACCGAGCTCACCGGCATCAAAATGGCGCACACAATCGGCGACAGATGGCCGCTCGCCGCGATGGCGATACCCACCACGTTGTAGGCTAGTGAAATCAGGAAACTCGCGCGCACGACCCGCACGGATTGTTTCGCGAAGCGCAGCACGTCGTTCAAACGCGGCACCATCGGCGCCGCCATGATGACGTCGCTCGCCGGTGAAAACGCATGAATGTTCTCCACCACCGCCACGCCGACATCGCTCTGCTTGAGCGCGCCCGCGTCGTTGAGCCCGTCGCCCACCATCATCACCGTTTTGCCCGCGCCTTGAAGTTGGCGGATGAAGGCAAGTTTGTTCAACGGACTTTGGTTGAAGTGCAAATCCGCTCCGAACAAATGCGCGAACCGATGGCGTTCCTTTTCATTGTCGCCGCTCAACAACGCCAGGTCGTACTCGGGCGAAAGATTCGTGATCAGCGCGTCCGCCTCCGGCCGCAGCGCACTGGCCAGCACGTAGCAACCGCGATACCTGCCATCAATGGCGACGTGCACCCCGCTGCCGCAAACAGGATTCCCGTTGAGTCCGTCCGCATCGAGATGTCCGCGCGCGGGGAGCGTTCCCCCCTCTCCTGGGGGAGAGGGCCGGGGTGAGGGCGAGCCCCCCTCCGCGCGCAGCGCGCCAATCGGTCTTGCCCCCCTGCCCTCCAGCCACGCCACCGAGCCCATCCAGATTTCGTGTCCCGCCACGCTGCCTTCCATGCCGCAACCAGGCGTTTCCAGAAACGAACACACCGGCTCGGGGAAATGCGCGCGCGCAATCGCCTCACCGATGCGAACCGGCAATGGATGCGTCGAATGCCGCGTCATCGAATAAAGCCAGCGCTCCTCTGTTTCGCTCAACGGCGCGCCGTGGAATGTCACCGAGCCAGCGCTAGCCGCCGTCAGCGTGCCGGTCTTGTCGAAGACCACTGCATCCACGTCCGCCAGCGTTTCGGTGACATACGGGTTCTTGAGAAAAATGTTTTGCCGAGCGAGCACGCGTTGCGCGGTGCCCAACGCAAACGGCGCGGCCAGCGCCAGCGCGCAGGGACACGCCACGATCAACACGGACGTGAACGCCTTCACCGACAACGCCGGATTCGCCCATGCCCAGAACACCGCCGCGCCCAGCGCGATGGCGATGACCATCTTGGTAAAGCGCTGGCTGTAACGGTTCGTGAGCTGGTTGAGCCGCGCGCCTTCGTCCTTGCGAAACGCCTCCTGGTTCCACAGGGATGTCAGGTAGCTTTGCGACACCGCCTTCACCGTCTCCACTTCAATCGCGCCGCCAATCTGCCGCCCGCCCGAGTAGAGATAATCGCCCGCGCGTTTCTCCACCGGTTCCGATTCGCCCGTGACGAAACTGTAATCAATCACCGCCGGCCCTTCGACCAGCCGCGCATCCGCCGGAATCAATTCGCCGTTGCGCAAAATCAACCGGTCGCCGAGGTGCAGTTGCGCCAACGCCACGCGCTCTTCGTTGCGCACCGTCTTGCGCATGACCGACAGCGGGAAAAACGATTTGTAATCGCGGTCGAACGCGAGGCGATCGTAGGTCTTTTGCTGAAACAATTTTCCGCACAGCAAAAAGAACAGCAGCCCGGCCAGCGAATCGAAGTAACCCACGCCGTGCCCGCTCACCACTTCATACGTGCTCTGCGCGAACAACGCCGCGATGCCCGCCGCGATGGGTACGTCGATGTTCAACAACCGCTGCCGCAAACTCACCCAGGCTGAGCGCCAGTAATCCGCCGCGCTGTAGGCCACCACGGGAATCGCCAGCCCCAGGCTGAGGAGCCCGACGAGCTTCTGAAACGCCGGGCCGCTGAACGTGTCCAACCCCAGGTAATGCGCGATGCAGAAGAGCATCGTGTTGCCAAACGCAAATCCCGCGATGCCCAGTTGCAACCACAAGCGACGCGACGCAAAACGCTTCGGCTTCGTGTCGAGATCCGAAAATCTCAGTTCCGGTTCGTAACCGAGCGACGCCAGCAGCGACACGACTTCGCTGAGTTTCGTCTGCGAGTTGTCGAAGGAAATCGCCACCTCTTTGCGCGGGAAATTCACCTGCGACTGGCCGATGCCGGGATTCAGGCGGAACAGATTTTCCAACAGCCAGACGCACGCGATGCAATGGATGGCGGGGAGGTGAAGCGTGACGCGCGTGAGGCGGTCGTTGGCGAAGTCCACCAGGCGTTCGCGCACAGCGGGTTCGTCGAGGTAATGGAACTGGCCGGCCGGGGCAGGATTGATGCGGGTGCCGGCGGATTGCCCGAGTTGGTAAAAATCGCTGAGGCCGTTTTCGGTCAACAGTTCGAAAACGGTGAGGCAGCCGGCGCAGCAGAAGGGTTTTTCGTTGCGCTGAAAAATGCTTCCGCGGCAGAGGGTTCCGCAATGAAAACAGGCCGGCGCTTCCGGGGAGACTGCGCCGGCCGGCACGCCTTGATTTGCATCAAGGCTCTGGGTTTGCATTGGCATGATACTCTGCAACTACAGGATATTTATCCGGCAGGATGGGTTGGCGGGCTTATCGGAATTTGCCCGGGTGTGTGCGGATTTGGTTAATTAGCGGAACTTAATTTCATGGCGCTTCCGACTCCCGTCGCGCCAAAAAATGTTCAGCCGCTGCCGAGCGGCGGCCGGGCGGCGGCGTGGTTTGGTCGAGCGGCGGCGCGATTTCAACCAAGCGCGGAACCGATGCGACGTCGGGCGTCACATTACCGTTCCTGGCCCGCCCGCCAGCCACCTGACTCGCGATGCGAGTTTCATACTCATGTCGAAGCCTGGCACCTCCTGCGGCTAAAGGCTGGCGCGTGTGAAGCGAATGACGTAAAATCTGCATCGACCAAAAAACAGCGCTTTGGCATGCAGTTTCCAATTCCAGCTTGCGTTGCGAAAGCGACAGCGCAAGCTGCCCGCATGAAATCATTTCCTCGTCGTTCCGGTATGCGTTCCCTCCTGGCGCCGTTGCTGGGCGCGGCCCTGTGCCTGGGCTTCGCGCGCGCGCAAGCGGCGGACCTGCCGTTGCTGCTGGGCAAGAAGGGCAAGGTGTTGTTGGAAGAATCGTTTGACGGCGAGCAGCCACCGAAAGGCTTCGCGGTGAACACGGGCAAGCTCGGCGGGGGCGGCGGTGTGTTGCACGCGAGCCAGATCGCCAAGGACGATCACGCCGGCGCGTTTCGTTACCGGCTGCCGGTGCAGGATTGCGCGATCCAGGTGGACTTTCGATTCGAAGGCGCGCGCATGTTCAATCTTGGCTTCGACCCCACACCGGGCGAACTGAAGAAGAAAGGACATCTGTTCTCGGTCATCGTGACGCCGGCCACGTGGAACATCACCGAACACATCGACAAAGCGGATCCAAATTCCAAGAACAAGGTGCATGCCGCGGGCCAGTTGAAACTTGAAAAAGGCAAGTGGTACACGCTGCTGCTGGAGACCAAGGGCGACCACGTGGCCGCGCAGATCAACGGCGCGGACGCGTTGCGCGCCACGAGCCAGGATTTTCACGTCAAGAAACCGGGCCTGGTGTTTCGCATGGGCGGCAAGGACGGCGACGAAGTGCACTTTGATAATTTGAAGGTGTGGGAATTGAAGTGAACTTTGGCTCGGGACAAACCGCGCGCCGTCTGTTAGGGTGAGGGGTGTCGGGTTGACAGACTGATTATGTCGAAAGGCACCTCCATCATCGAAGGGCGCACGCCCGCCGCCACGGCGCCCGCCACGCCCACCGAACACGTCCGCCATCTCATTCAGAACGTCTCGCGCGTGTTCATCGGCAAGGAAAAGGTCGTGTCGCACGCGGTGCTGGCGCTGATCGCGCAGGGGCATGTGTTGCTCGAAGACGTTCCCGGCCTGGGCAAGACGCTGCTCGCCAAGGCGATTGCCAAATCGCTCTCCGCCGATTTCAAGCGCATCCAATTCACGGCGGACCTGCTGCCGTCGGACGTGACGGGCGTGATGATTTATTCGCAGCAACGGCATGAGTTCTCCTTCCGGCGCGGGCCGGTGTTCACGAACATCCTGCTCGGCGACGAAATCAACCGCGCCACGCCGCGCACGCAATCGAGCCTGCTCGAAGCGATGGAGGAACAGAACGTCACCGTGGAAGGCGAAGTCTATCCGCTGGCCTCGCCGTTCTTCGTGATGGCCACGCAGAATCCGGTCGAACTCGAAGGCACGTATCCCCTGCCCTTCGCGCAGATGGACCGTTTCATTTTGCGGCTGAGCATCGGCTACCTCGACAAGGAATGGGAAATCAAACTGCTCCAGCAACAGCAAAAGGAAGACCCGCTGGAAGGCATCCAACCGGTGATGACCTGCGAGACCCTCGAACGCGTGCAGGAGGCCGTGCGCAACATCGCCATCGAAGAGGCGCTGCTCGGTTACATCGTCGATATCGTACGCGCCACGCGTTCGCATGAGTCGCTGGAATACGGCGCCAGCCCGCGCGGGAGTCTGGACATGCAACGCTTCGCCCAGGCCATGGCGTTGCTGGCCGGACGCGATTTCGTCCTGCCCGACGACGTGAAAGAATCCGCCCGCCTCATCCTGCCCCATCGCCTCATCACGCGCAAAGGCACCCGCGCCGTCAGCGTGAGCGCCCGCACGGTGATTGATCACATTGTGGATTCGGTGCCGGTGCCGCTGTGAGCGGACGTTCGGAGTTCAGGGTTCAAAGTTCAAAGTTCAAAGTTCAAAATTCAAGGTTCAAAGTTCGGCCAGCCCGCCCCGTAGCGCGGGTTTCCAACCTGCTGTATCGCTGGCTTCCAACCGGCAACGCGTGAACATTCATTGGGCACCGCATGAGCGCCCCGTAGCGTAGCCGTCCACGGCCGCGAGTGACGGCGGCGTCCCGCCGCTGTGGCCAATACCGGGCGGGACGCCCGGCCCACCCGCCGGCGGGACGCCGACGCTACAATGCGTTGGGCCATTCGCGCTAGCGTGCGCACGGCGATTGATCACATTGTGGATTCGGTGCCGGTGCCTTTGTGAAACAGAGGTACGTGGTTCAAAGTTCAGGCTTCAAAGTTCCAAATTCCTTCACCATTCGTCATTTTTGCATTTTGTCTCTTGACATATATCCGCAACGGATATAGTGTGCGGGCATGACCAAAAACGCAACCCAGGGGCCGTTGACTCCGGCGGTGCTGCATATCCTGCTGGCGCTCTCCACCGAGGAGCGGCACGGCTATGGCATCATGAAGCAGGTCGAGTTCGAGTCGCAAGGGAAGGTGAAGATGGGGCCGGGCACACTCTACGGCTCGCTCGGGCGCATGCTCGAGGCGGACTTGATTCGGGAGAGCCACAAGAAGGTGGACCCCGAATTGGACGACGAGCGCCGGGTCTATTACCAAATCACCGCCGTCGGACAAGCGACGCTGGCGGCGGAATTGGAGCGCTACCGCGAGGTCGTGGCCGTCGCCAAAAAGAAACAACTGGCGCCCGTCTCTTTCGCTTATGGCCACTGAATCTTTCATCCGACGCTGCCGCAACGGGTATGCAAAACTGCTTCGCCTCTACCCGAAGGCGCATCGCGAACGTTTTGGCGAAGGCATGGAACAAACCTTCAACGACCTCTGCCGCGAGCGCCAGCAGTCGGGCGAAGGCTGGTTCGGCTTCCTGCTCGGGACGTTCTGCGAAACGTCCGTGGCCATCATCAAGGAAAACACCACCCACATTATGCAAAACAAAAACCTGATGCGCCTGGCCCTCGGGGCGGGGCTCGCGCTGCTGATTCCGTTGGCCCTGACGCTGCTGGGCGGCGTGCATTGGAGTCCGCGCGCCTTGACATTCTACTTCGTCCTCCTGCTCGGCGCGGGTCTCGCGTATGAACTGATAGCGAGCAAGCCGGGCACCATCTGGCACCGGGCCGCCGTCGGCATCGCGCTCGCCGCGGCGCTCCTGCTTGTCTGGATGGACGCCGCCGTGGGCACCGAAGACGACAACTCCGGCGGGCTGATGTATTTGGGCGTGCTGGTCCTTGGGATCGGCGCCATCATCGCGCACTTCCGGCCGCCCGGCATGGCCCGCGCGTTGTTTGCCACCGCGCTCACCCAGGCGCTGGTCGCCGTCATCGCCATGATCGCCTGGGGGCAATATCTCGAGCTATTGGTCCTGAACGGATTCTTCATTGCGCTGTGGGTCGGCTCGGCGTTGCTGTTCCGACGCGCCAGTCGCTTCGCTGCGGTTCCCAAATAAGTTCAAAGTTCAAGGTTCAAAGTTCGGCCAGCCCGCCCCGTAGCGTAGCCGTCCTCGGCTGCGGGTGACGGCGGCGTCCCGCCGCTGTGGCTGACACCGCGCGGACGCCCGGCTCACCCACCGGCGTCACGCTGAACGGGCGTCAATTCACCAAAACTGCGGGTGCTTGAACACCGACTTTAGGTGCCTCACCCCATCGCAAAACTCCCCAGGCCCATGTAGTGGTTGGGTTCATGAAATATGAACTTAACGGTGCGTCGAGTTTCGGCGGCCGTCTTCTCCGCGGTTCCTCATTCCTTTTCTTCACCGCCATCGCGCCCGCACTGCTGGCCGACACCAACA
>JBFMBT010000184.1:0-13334 GCA_040754875.1 Verrucomicrobiota bacterium
AAAGAGGCGGCGCTCTGTTGTCCCGTCAACTACAACCAGGAATATCTGCACATCATCCCAACCGAGGTCATCGAGAAAGACTACGGATGCGGCGATCCCAGCCGTTATGTGCGCGCCGGTGAAACGGTACTCGACCTGGGCAGTGGCGCCGGAAAGATTTGCTTCATCGCCGCACAGGTTGTGGGCCGCGCCGGCAAGGTCATCGGCGTCGATATGACCGATGACATGCTCGCGGTCGCGCGGCGCAACGCGACGGTTGTCGCCGAACGTCTGGGCTATGCCAATGTCGAGTTCCGCAAAGGGCGAATCCAGGACCTGGCCCTGGATCTGGAACTGCTCGACCGCGAACTCAAGGCGCATCCCATCAGCGATGCCGCCTCCTTCCTTGCCGCCGACGAACTGGCCAACGATCTGCGCGTGCGCGCCCCGCTGGTGGCCACCGAAAGCGTCGATGTCGTCGTCTCCAATTGCGTGCTGAACCTTGTCCAACCGCAGGCCAAGCGGCAGTTGTTCGAAGAGATCTTCCGGGTGTTGCGCAAAGGTGGTCGCGCGGTCATTTCGGACATCGTGAGCGATGAGGATGTCCCACAGGAGATGCAGCATGACCCGTCGCTTTGGAGCGGCTGCATTTCCGGCGCGTTTCGTGAGGACTTGTTTTTAAAGGCATTCGAAGACGCCGGTTTCTACGGCATCCGCATGCTTGCGCGGGACCAGCAGCCTTGGCAGACGGTCAACGGCATCGAGTTTCGCTCCATGACGGTCGAGGCGTTCAAGGGTAAACAAGGCCCTTGTCTGGAGCGCAACCAGGCGGTGATTTACCGCGGCCCCTTCAAGGAAGTGCTGGATGATGACGGTCACCGCATGGAACGCGGGCAACGCTACGCCGTCTGCGATAAAACTTTTCAGCTTTACCAGCAGGCACCTTATCGCGAGTCGTTCGAATTCATCGAACCGCTGAAGCCCGTCCTGCCGGAGCAAGCCGCTCCTTATGAGTGCGCCCCCGCCCAGCTCCGCCATCCCAAGGAAACCAAAGGACAGGATTACCGCGCCACGACTGGGGCCAGTTCGTGTTGCGACGGCGGCTCCTGCTGTTAACCATTTCCGCGTCACGCTTGAAAACCGATACCCAACCTTGCATCCCGATGCTGAAGGCGCTCGCAGACGAAACCCGCTGGCGTATTGTCAGCCAATTGCTGCTCCAGCCGGCGACCGTCTCGGACCTCACCGAACGCCTCAAGGTGTCGCAATACAACATCTCCAAGCACCTGAAGATTCTCCGCCAGGCGGGCATTGTGGAGGCGCGCCGCAATGGCCGCCATGTTCACTGCGCGGTGGCTGAGAGCTTTCGCAAGCGGCTCCGCCAGAACCAACGCGTGCTCGACCTGGGTTGCTGCACGTTCCGCTTCACCCCGCTGGCCAGATAGTGACGCAATCCGCATTCAAAATGCTTGAATCTCCAAGCCTATATATGCACATTTGCGCATGTGTTCTCTATTTACACTCCTTAAGCCGTGCCCATGATGACCCTGCTCTTCCTTGCTGCGTGCTTTCTGGCCTACGCAAACGGCGCAAATGGCAACTTCAAGGGAGTCGCATCGCTCTTCGGCAGCAAGACGACGAATTATCGGACGGCCATCTGGTGGGCAACTGTCACGACTTTCGCCGGCTCGGTGTGCTCCATTTTTCTGGCCGGGACACTCCTGAAACGATTCTCCGGCAAAGGGCTCGTGCCGGACGCCATCGTCAGTTCACCGGATTTTCTGCTGGCGGTCGCGCTTGGCGCCGGTCTGACCGTGATCCTTGCCACGGTAACCGGATTTCCCATCTCCACCACGCATGGATTGACCGGGGCAATTGTTGGCTCGGGACTGGTCGCCGCCGGCACGGCGACCAACTTCTCCTCGCTGGGCACGCACTTTGCCCTGCCCTTGCTGTTGAGCCCTTTACTCGCCGTGGCGGTGGGCGCCGTTCTTTACGTTGCCCTGCGCTGGCTGCGGCTCAAGGCGGGCATCACCAAGGAGTGGTGTCTCTGCGTCGGGCAGCGGCAGCAAGCGGTCGCCATGCCGCAACCAACCTCGGTGCTGGCGATGCAGGAGGCGGTTCCCTTGCCCGAAATTGCGACCGGGGAAGCGGAGCATTGCAGCCAGCGCTATGCCGGTCGCGTCATCGGCCTGGAGGCGCAGAAAATCATGGATGCGCTGCATTTTCTCAGTGCCGGAGCCGTGGGCTTCGCCCGCGGCCTGAATGATGCGCCAAAGATTGCCGCCCTGCTGCTGATGGTTCCCGCGCTGGACATGCGTTGGGGCATCTTCGCCATCGCTGCGGCCATGGCGGTGGGAGGATTGCTGAACGCGCGCAAAGTTGCCGAGACGATGAGCCATCGCATCACCGGAATGAACCACGGCCAGGGGTTCGCCGCCAATCTTGCCACCAGTCTGCTGGTCATCGGCGCCAGCCGGTTGGGCATGCCCGTTTCCACCACGCATGTGTCCGTGGGCGCGCTGTTTGGCATCGGCTTGACCACGCAGCAGGCCAATCACCGCGTGGTGGGGCAAATCCTGCTTTCCTGGGTGTTGACGCTGCCGTGCGCCGCGTTGCTCGCAGCCCTGGCGTATCTGCTGCTGAAAAGCCTCCGGTAAGTCTATTTCGACGGCACTTCGCCGTTCTCGTCGCCACGTTCCTCGCTGATGACCGGGGCGATGGCTTGCAGCTTGTCGCCGGCGTCGAGGTTCACGAGTTTCACGCCCATGGTGTTGCGGCCGGCCTCGCGAATGTCCTTCACGAAGGTGCGCACCATCTGGCCGCCGACGGTGATGAGCATGATTTCGTCCGTGTCACGCACGGGCAACGCGCCGATGACGCCGCCCGTCTTGTCACCAACTTTCATGGTGATGCGCCCCTTGCCACCGCGCGATTGCTTGCGCGTGCCCGACTCGCCTTGAACCAGGTATTCGTCAAATGAAGTCCGTTTGCCGATCCCGTTCTCGCCAGCCACGAGCAGCGCCGCGTCAGGGACAACGACCGCCAGCGCAACAACCGCGTCGCCCTTCTCCAAGGTGATACCCTTGACACCCGCGGCGGCACGGCCCATGGAACGTACATCCGCTTCGCTGAAGCGGATGCTCATGCCATCCTTGGTGATGAGCACCACGTCGTCGCCCTCGTCGCCCCCCTCCACGCTGCCACGCGTTTGCTTCACATCAATGAGCATGTCGCCTTGATCAATGGTTACGGCTATAATGCCCCCCTTGCGAACATTCGCGAAACTGCTGAGTGAGGTTTTCTTCACCGTGCCCTGCTGCGTGGCGAAGAAAAGTTCCCCCGGCTGCTGCCAGGTGATGTCCTCCTTGTTCGCATCGGTCTTGGAATTGACGCGAATCATCGCCGCAATCTTCTCCTCGGCTTTCAGTTCGAGCAGATTGGCGATGCTCCGGCCCTTGGCGGCGCGGCCCATGTCGGGAATCTCGTGCACACGCTCGACATACACGCGCCCGGTGTTCGTGAAGAACATCAGGTAATCGTGCGTGCTGGCCGTGAAGAGGTGCTCGATGAAATCCTTTTCCTCGTCGGTCGCCGCTTCGCGCGTGGTCATGCCGATGACGCCCTTGCCGCCGCGCCGTTGGGCGCGATAACTGGAAACATTGGTGCGCTTGATCAAGCCATTGTGCGTCAGCGTGATGATGACGCCTTCGTTGGCGATGAGGTCCTCGATGGCAATCTCGCCTTCGTCCGGGACGATCTCCGTCATGCGCGGCGTCGCGTGCTTCTCTTTGATGGCGCGCAACTCGTCCTTGATGATGGCCATTACGCGCGATTCCTTCGCCAGAATGTCCAGCAGGTCCTTGATGACTTCGAGGATCTGCTTGTATTCGGCCTCGACCTTGTCGATTTCCAATCCTGTGAGCTGATACAGGCGCAATTCCAAAATGGCGTCCACCTGCCGCTCGGTCAGCGCATAGCGGCCGTTGTTCAAGCGCGCTTCGTTGCGAATCAAAATCGACCAGCGTTCCACCTGTTCCCGTGTCCATTCGAACGCCAGCAGTTTGACGCGCGCTTCCTCGCGATTGCGGCTGGAGCGAATGATGTGGATGAACTCATCGAGGTTCGCCAGCGCGACCAGGTAGCCTTCCAACAATTCGGCGCGGTCCTCCGCCTTCCGCAACTCGAAGCGCGTGCGCCGCAGGATGACTTCACGCCGGTGCTCGATGTAACACTGGATGAGTTCCTTGAGATTCAGCTCCTTCGGCTTGCCGTGGTCGATCGCGAGATTGATGACGTTGAAGGAAACTTCAAGCTGCGTGCGCTGATACAGGTTGTTGATGACGACCTTGGGATTGGCATCGCGCTTCAACTCCATCACGAGCCGGCAATTCTCGTCCGACTCGTTGCGCATCGCGGATATTTCCGTGACGATCTTTTCGTTGACCAGCCCGGCAATCTGTTGCTCGAGATTCGTGCGGATGACGTTGAACGGGATTTCCGTGATGACCAGTTGCTCGCGCCCTCCCCGGACTTCCTCGGAACCCACACGACCGCGCAGCTTGATCGCCCCGCGGCCGGTCTCGAAATACTTCTTGATCCCTTCGACCCCGCAAATCACGCCGCCCGTCGGAAAATCCGGGCCTTTGATGTGCTTCATCAACTGCGCGATGGTGATGTTCGGGTTATCGATCTGTGCGCAGATGCCGTCGATGATTTCGCCCAGGTTGTGCGGCGGCATGTTGGTGGCCATGCCGACGGCGATGCCCGTGCCGCCGTTGACCAGCAGGTTTGGAAACGCCGCCGGGAACACCGTCGGCTCCGTCATGCGCTCGTCGTAATTCGGAACAAAGTCCACCGTGTCCTTGTCCATGTCCTGCATAAGCGCCGCACCCAGATGCGTCAGGCGCGCTTCGGTGTAACGCATGGCCGCCGGCGGGTCGTCCTCGATGGAGCCGAAGTTGCCTTTGCCATCGACCAACCGTTCGCGCATCGCCCACGGCTGCGCCATGTGGACCAGCGTCGGGTAAATCACCGCTTCACCGTGCGGGTGGTAATTGCCCGAAGTATCGCCGCAAATCTTCGCGCACTTGTAATGCTTGCGCCCGGGGAACAGCGACAACTCATGCATCGCGTAGAGGATGCGGCGCTGCGAAGGCTTCAGCCCGTCGCGCACGTCCGGCAACGCGCGCGAAATGATCACGGACATTGAATAGTCGAGGAACGAGTTCTTGATCTCGTCGGCGACGTTGATCTTGGTGATTTTTTCGCCTTGTGAATAGGCGCCGCCTGGTGCGGCAGGACCCGTTGAATCTGGCGGAACGTTGTCGTCTGGCATGGTCTAAATCTGTTTTACCCGCGTCCGGCGGGCGGGAACGTTGGGATGCGGAGGCGCTCGGCGGCGTCGCGCATCCGCTGGTCCGTTGTGGCCAGCGGAAAATCCTGGCTCAAATCGCATGCGGCCACGTGGACCGCATCCAGCGTCCGCAATGGCACGTCAGGATGGCAAAAATCCAGTTGCTGGCGCGCCTTGGCCATGGTTCGAGTAATGAGTGGGTGGAGTACGATTTGTTCGTTCTCCACCCACTCTTGCAATTGATTCCACGCGCGGCGCCGGTCGGCCGGCCGGATTCTTCCGGCGCGCTCTTTGGCGAGCAACGCGGCAAAAACCTCGGTGAGGGCCAGTTCCGACGTGGACAGCGGCTGGCCGCTGAGTTCCCGATTGAAGAACTCGCTGTCCGGTTCGTCCGTCAGCAACTTCACCAGAATGCAGGAATCGCAATACATTGATGTCACCAACCGCGCCCTTCCCGGTCTTCCCGGATGATCTCTTCAGCCGTCGGCCCGCCCGCCCACCGGGGCATTTGGGCCAGATGTTTCCCGGCGCCCGGGAACGGCTTTCGTGGTTTGGCGGCTGAAGCACTCACCAACCGCGCCTTCGGCTCGCCACCGCTGGTGATGGTGACTTCCTCGCCGGCTGCCACCAGTTCCAACAGCGCCGACAGATGCGCCTTGGCCGCCCGCACGCTGATTGACTGGCCGATTCCGGGAATGGCCACCACTTCCTTTAACACCATCGGTTCCGACGCCTTGGTCAACGTGTATGTGACTGGTTTTAATTTCTTCATGCTGGAATGTAGTCACGCGTGACTACATTTGTCAACCCCTTTCCTAGACATCCAGATTCCGCACATTCAGCGCGTTGTCCTCGATGAACTGGCGCCGCGGCTCGACCTCGTCGCCCATCAGCTTCACAAACATCTCCTCGGCCTCGACCGCATCCGTCAGGTCAATGCGCAACAGTTTGCGCTTGGTCGGATTCATCGTGGTTTCAAAGAGTTCCTTCGCGTCCATTTCACCCAGACCTTTGAACCGGTAAATCTGAATGCCCTTCTTGCCCACGGCCTTCACGCCGTTGAGGATTTCAGGAATCGAGAACAACGGCGTGACCGTCGCCCGCTCACCTTCGCCTTCGATCAACTCGAACAACGGCTTGTCCTGCGCGGCGTAATGGTCAACGGGCAACCCTTTCTTCGACAGTTTGCCCAGCAAATCGGCGATGGCCTTGCTCTCCAGGTGCAGGTCGGCCGTGGAAGCGCGGCGCGTCTGACCTTTGGCTTTCTCCAGCTTTTCCTTCGCCTCGTTGTCGCCAAACAAATCGGGATTGTCGTTCTTGAATTCTTCGAACTCCTTGTTCGAGATGAAGTAGTGGACTGTTTCGTCGTTGCCTTCGCGCACCTTGACCAGATGTTGCGGCAGCGTGCCATCCTTCGCGCGTTTCTCGACGTAATCGGCAAAATCACCGCCCTGCCGGCGGATGTACGTGGCGTGTTTGTCCAGCGCTTCGAGCAACGTGAGGATTTCCTCCAGTTGCTTCGGCGTGAATTCGCGGCCATTGGCCAGATTCTTCAGCCGGACTTCCTCGGTGCCAATCTGCAACAGAATCCGGTTCAACTGCGCGTCGTCATCCACGTATTCGGTGCGCTTCTTGCGCGTCATGGAATATAACGGCGGCTGAGCAATATAGACGAAGCCCTGTTTCACCAACTGCGGCATCTGCCGATAGAAAAATGTCAGCAGCAATGTGCGGATGTGTGAACCGTCCACGTCGGCATCGGTCATGATGATGATCTTGTGGTAGCGCAGCTTGTTGAGGTCAAACGCGCCCTCGCCCTCGCCATCGCCAATGCCCGTGCCGATGGCTGTGATCATCGTGCGGATTTCGTTGTTCTGAAGCACCTTGTCCAGGCGCGCCTTCTCCACGTTGATGAGCTTGCCGCGAATCGGCAGAATCGCCTGATAACGCCGGTCGCGCCCCTGCTTGGCCGAGCCACCGGCGGAATCACCTTCGACGATGTACAACTCGGTGTTTTCCGGGTCGCGGTCCGAGCAATCCGCCAGCTTGCCGGGCAACCCGCCGCCGGTCAGCGCGCTCTTGCGCACCGCTTCGCGGGCCTTGCGCGCCGCCTCCCGCGCACGCGCGGCATTCAAGCCCTTATCAACAATCTTCTTGGCGACGCCTGGATTCGCGTCGAAATACGCCATCAAGCCTTCGTACGTCACCGAGCCCACAATGCGTTCCACTTCCGGTGAAAGCAGTTTCACCTTCGTCTGTGATTCAAACTTCGGGTCACTGTGCTTCACCGAAATCACCGCAGTCAGACCCTCGCGCACGTCATCGCCCGTGATCTGCGGGTCCTTGTCTTTCAGCAATTCGTTCGACTTCGCGTATTGATTGATGGCGCGTGTAACCGCGCTGCGGAAGCCCGACAAGTGCGCGCCGCCGTCGGGGTTGTGAATCGTGTTCGTGTAGCAAAGGACCTGATCGTTGTAGCTGTCGTTGTACTGCATCACGACTTCCACATGCACTTCGATGTTTTTGTCATCGAGCTTCTCGGTTGTCTCTTTGCGGAACGCAATCGGTTTCGGATGCAGCGGCTCCTTGTTCTTGTTGAGCTGTTTGACGAATTCCTCGGTGCCGTTCTTGTAATAAAACGTCTCCGTCTTCGCTTCCGCCGAACGTTCGTCGGCAAAAACAATCTCCAGCCCCGAATTCAAAAACGCCAGTTCGCGCAACCGCTGGGCCACCACGTCCGACTTGAACTCCACCGTGTCCCGAAAAATTTCCGCGTCCGGTTTGAACGTGATGAGCGTTCCGGTGCCCTTGGCCTTGCCAATGACTTCGAGCTTCTTGGTGGTTTTGCCGCGCTCGAACTCCATGTGGTGCACCTTGCCATCGCGCGACACTTCGACCTCAAACCACTCGCTGACAGCGTTCACGCACTTGGCGCCGACACCATGGGTGCCACCAGAAAATTTGTAGCCGCCCTGCCCGTATTTGCCGCCGGAATGCAACGTCGTCAGCACCATCTCCACGCCGGGAATCTTGTACTGCGGATGAATATCCACCGGAATGCCGCGGCCATTATCGCGGATGGAAATCGAGCCATCCACGTGGATCGTCACTTCGATCTTATCGCAATGACCGGCGAGATGTTCATCGACGGAGTTGTCGAGCACTTCGGAAACACAGTGGTGCAGCGCGCGCTCATCGGTGCCGCCGATATACATGCCCGGCTTCTTGCGAACGGCTTCGAGACCTTCGAGTTTTCCGAGTTTCGAAGCGTCGTATTTGTCGCTTGGTTCCACTGCGGTCGGCTTGTTTTCGACCTCAACTGCTGCGGCTTCGTTTGACATTGAAATGACCGGCTAAAGTTAGCTGTTTTTCGCCCGTTTCGACACCAAAAAGTGTATGAAAAAATCGTCCTACACACAACGTTTATTTGTGCAATTGGGGCGGGAAAAACCACAATTCCTTGTGGCGTCTGGCGAGCGAGCACCAAACCTATTGCGGCAGCCGGCCTTCTGGGGTGAATTACCAATGATGCGCCAGAATGGCACACTTCAAACGCGCATTCAGTGCGTTGAATTTGCGCGCTTTCCGAGGGTTTTTCCTACTTCTTTTCCGCCGTGGGCGGCGGCAGTTTTTTGATGACGACGAACCACGCAGTGTCGTTCTTGTCGTCGCCGGCGAGGATGAGCCAGTTGCCGTCTTTGAGCACCTGCACTTCCTTGCGCACGTGCTTGCCATCACCGAAAAGATTCACTTCGATGCGCGAGCCGCCGAGGTTCTTCACATCCACGCGGCATTTGGCGCTCAAGGAAACCGATTTGCTGGCGTTCACCGGAATGGAAGGGGTTTGGCGATTGACCTCGAAATAGTATTTCCACTTGAGCTTGTTGCTGAGCCATTTGGTGAGAACCGAATCCAGCGCCTTGTGCTTGGGATCCGGTGACTGCGGCTCGTTGGCGCCCCAAATCAGGCGGACTTCCAGGTTCAGATTGTCCTTGGGAGTCTGCGCGCTGGCGAACGCCAGCAAAGGAAGGAGTGCGAGACTGAGCAACGCAAGCCTCGTGAAAGCGCTCTGCTTGGAAATCATGGCGGCAATAAATTAACAGCCGGCTGTCCGCTCGTAAATGACTTAGATTTCGCTGTCGCTGTAAAGCCAGACCATCGTCACTCCGGCCGAGTGATCCTCGAACGTAATCGCGCCCATGTCCGACACCGCTTCGCCCACGCCACCCTGCTCCGCCACGGCAACCACCGGTTGCGGATTGCGGTCCGAAACCATGATCACCGCGGCGACAATCAACGCCGCGGCCACGGCGCCCATGGGCGCCAGCCAACGCCGCCACCACGCCACCGCGGCGGCGCCTTCCGTCCGCGCCTCCGCGCGCTCCTGGCGCTCGATTTCGCGGGAAATCTTCGACCAATAAAACTCGCGCGAATCCGGCACTTTGACTTCCGGCTCGTTCGCGGTGAGGGCGCTCTTGGCCCACGTCAATTCAGCCACCAACGCCTTGGCCTCGGCATCACGCTCGATCCAGGCGCGCACTTCCTCGCGCTCGCTCGCGGACAACTCGCCGTCGAGGTACGCCTGCAACTTCAACTGTTGCTCGAAGTTCATTTCCATTCTTCTTTCTTAAGGCCCGCCAGCAAGCCGGCCATTCTGCGTCGCGCGTAAAACAACCGGGACATCACCGTCCCGATCGAGCAGCCCACGCGCCGGGCTATCTCTTTATATTCCAACTCTTCAAATTCATGCATCACCAGCACCGTGCGATGCTCCACCGACAACTGCGTCAGCGCCCGGTCGATGCGTTTCCGCAACTCCTGCCGCTCCAACCCTTCCGTCGGATTGGTGGTGATCACCGGCATCTGCCGTTCCACGCCACCGGTTTCCTCGTCCAATTGCTCGATCGATTCGGCGCGCTGCCGTTTCTGTTTGCGCAACTGATCCAGGCACAGATTGATCACAATCCGCGTCATCCACGTGGCAAAACTCGCTTCACCCTGGAACTGTTCCAGGCGCTGCCACGCTTTTACCCATGCTTCCTGAGAAAGATCCAACGCTTCATCTTCGTTACGCATCATGCTGAAGGCACGCGCGTAAATCTTGTCCCGATGCCGCGCGACCAATTCCTCGAACGCCTGCATGTCACCCTTGCGGGCGGCCCGGACGAGCGTGTCGTCCTCGGCGGTCGAGTAATCGATCTTTTTCGACATGGGTTCGACGAGTCCTTGGTGATGGTTATTCAGTAAAACTAGAGCTTGCCTTTGGTGCTGGGCAACTGCCCGGCAATTCGCGGATCTCGTTGGCAGGCAAAATCTACCGCCTTGGCAAACGCCTTGAAAAGCACTTCCGAAACGTGGTGCGGTTCCTCGCCGTACAACAGCTCCAAATGCAGGTTGCAACGCGCCTCATTCGCGAAGCCTTGGAAGAACTCGCGAGCCAGTCCAAAGCGAAAGGCCGACGACATATCCTGCTTCTGCTCTTTCCGCGTAACTTGCTTGTACGCAACATCATCCAAACCGCGCCAGACCAAGTAGGGGCGTCCACTGAAGTCGATCACGCACCGCGCCAGACATTCATCCATCGGAACGTAAGCTTCGCCTGTGAAAGGGTTCTTGGGATCAAAGCCAGTTCCGTAGCGGCGGATGCCTTTCTTGTCGCCGAGGGCCTGGACAAAGGCCTGGCCGAGCGCGATGCCGCAATCTTCAACCGTGTGATGCGCATCGACTTCCAAATCGCCTTTGCAGCGCAAGGTCAGGTCCACCACGGCATGTTTGGCGAAGAGCGTCAGCATGTGGTCAAAGAACGGGATGCCTGTCCGGATGGAAGATTTCCCGGAGCCGTCGATCGTGAGTTTGACCTCGATGCGCGTCTCTTTCGTGTTGCGCCGGATGTGCGCCCTGCGTTTGTCCATGCGTCATGTTAAACACAGGCTTCGACGGAAAAAAACGCAAAACGTTCTGAATTTATGACTTTGAAATGGGCGGGCGGCGCAGTGTTGGCAGACTCGACGTTTGGTCCGGGTTGGTGGATAGTCCGCGGAACAAATCAAACTCGGGTTATGACAAGAGCAATTCATCTGTGGCTGGCAAGCGTGTGCATCGGGTTGGGTTCGGCCGTGCAGGCCGACGATTGGCCGCAGTGGCGCGGGCCGCAACGCAACGGGATTTCGGCGGAGAAGGGTGTGCCGTCGCAGTGGCCGGCGGGCGGGCCGAAGATTGCGTGGAAGGCGAACGTGGGGCTGGGGTTCTCGTCGTTTGTTGTCGCCAAGGGGCGGGTGTACACGATGGGTCACGCGGATGAAATGGACACCGTATTTTGTTTTGACGCCGCCACGGGAAAGGAATTGTGGAAGCACAGTTATCCGGCGGAATTGGGTGACAAGTATTTCGACGGCGGCACAACGGGCACGCCGACCATCGATGGCGACCGGGTTTATTCGCTGAGCCGTTGGGGCGATACGTTTTGTTTCGAGGCGGCGACCGGCAAGGTTGTGTGGTCGAAAAATGTGCAGAAAGAAACCGGCGTGCGCATTCCGGACTGGGGTTTCACGGGCGCGCCGTTGGTGCATGAAAACCTGCTGGTGCTCAACGTGGGCGAGGCCGGCATGGCGCTCGATAAATCGACGGGAAAGATTGTCTGGAAATCGGCGGACGAAAACGCCGGGTATTCGACTCCCCTGCCCTTGCGACGCGACGGTCAATGGCTGGCGTTGCTCGGCAACGGGCAGGCGTATGTGGCGGTGAACTTGCGCACGGGCCAGGAGGCGTGGCGGATGCGCTGGGTGACGCAGTACGGCGTGAACGCGGCGGATCCCATCATTGATCCGGCGACCGGGAATATTTTCATCTCCAGCGGTTACGGCAAGGGCGGCGCGCTGTTCAAACCGGGCGCGCACCCGGAGGAGTTGTGGAAGACGAAGGCGCTGCGCACGCAATTGAACGGGGCGGTGCTCGTCGGCGGATACCTTTACGGCGTGGATGGCGACACGACGACCAAGGCATCGCTGAAGTGTCTGGATCTGAAAACGGGGGTGGTGAAATGGACGCATCCGAATTTCGGGTCGGGCGGACTGATTGTGGCGGACGGCAAATTGATCGCGCTGGGCGGCAAGGGCGAATTGATGATCGCGCCGGTGTCGCCGGAAGGCTTCAAGCCGACGGCGCGCGCGCAGGTGTTGGGCGGGGATTGCTGGACGGCGCCCGTGCTGGCGAACGCACGGATTTATTGCCGCAATTCGCGCGGGAATGTGGTGTGCGTTGAGTAAGCTTCAAGGTTTAAACTCCAAACTTCAGCGAAGCACCAAAGGGGATGGCAAAATCATTACGGGGCAAAATCATTAACTGGTCGCGCCCGTGAGGTTTGGAGTCCCGGCTTCAGCCGGCTTGACGTCGCCATTCAAAAAATCGTGGGAACGTTCCCTGCGCCCATTCGCTGCCACACCCAACCGCCCGGGAAAGCCTCACGCAAAGATCGCCAAGTCCGCAAAGGATCTACGGAGAAATCTGGCATCGCGCCCTTGGACGCGTGCGAGAATCAGTGATAACTGTAGCGCAGGTTTCCAACCTGCTGTATCGCAGGCTTCGAGCCTGCGTCGCGTAATCTGTCGATACGTACCGCGTTGCCAATAATGCCAATCCTGTTGTCTTGCCGTGCTCTGCCGGTTGGAAACCGGCGATACAGCAGGTTGGAAACCTGCGCTACAATGTCTCGGAGCCGCGTTGCGTCCTTGGCGTTCTTTGCGTGAGGCAGGCATCCCATCAGCCATCAAGGAAATCGAGCTTTTGTCAACCCGCTGCGGATTGCGCTTTGGCGCGGCGTGTGGCATGGTGAATACACGATGGGAGTGAGAGGAAAATGGACTACCGAATGCACGTAACAACGGAAGGGATGGCAAAATCATTACGGGGCAAAATCATGGAAGGCAGGAAGGCCAAGGGACTGCGAGCGACAGGGGGAGTTCAAAGTGCGTTTACCCGGGTGGAGTTGGTGGTGGTGCTG
>JBFMBT010000185.1:0-13171 GCA_040754875.1 Verrucomicrobiota bacterium
TTCGCCTCCAACGCGCTGCGGCTGGGGACAGCCGCGGTCCGGGTGTGCCCGCCCCGCTCGGCGGGACGGTCGGGCGTCGCCGCGTAAACACCCAAGGAAAACCTTCGCGCGCTTCGAACGGCAACGACGCGGCCGGCTTCTGCTGAATCCGGTACTCCGAACCCGGCGCCACACCCACTTCCGATCACGTCTCAACGCGCCGGTTGGGCTGGATTTTCGGGCCACCTTCTGCTTACATGGGGCCATGAAACACTTCCGCTTCGGTTGGTGGCTTTCTCTCCTCTTCGGCGCATTTCTCCTCAACGATTCGGCGCGGGCCGCGCAGCCGAAGGAAATGTTCGTTTACTTCGGCACCTACACGCGCGCGGCCAAAGACCGTGTCGCCAGCAAGGGCATCCATGTGTCCAAGCTGGATCTGAAAACCGGCAAATTGACCGAGCCAGAAGTGGCCGCCGAGGCCGGCAATCCGGCGTTTCTCGCCATTCACCCGAACAAACGATTCCTCTACGCTGTCGGCGAAATGGGCCAGGGCGGCGGCGTGATGGCCTTTGCCATCAAGGACGACGGCAAGCTCGCATTGCTGAACGAGCGCCCGTCCGGCGGCGCGGGGCCGACGCATCTGACAGTGGATCGCGCCGGGCAAAACGTGCTGGTGGCCAATTACGGCGGCGGCAGCATCGCCTGCCTGCCGATTGGCGCGGATGGCAAGCTCGCGCCGGTGAGCAGCTTCATCCAGCACAAGGGCTCCAGCGTCAACGCCAAGCGCCAGGCCGCGCCGCACGCGCACGGCATCTACACCGATTCGGCCAACAGATTCGTCTTCGTGCCCGACCTGGGCATGGACAAGGTGATGATCTATCGCCTCGATTCCGACGCCGGCAAATTGGCGCCCAACGACCCGGCGTTCGCCACCGTGAAGCCCGGCTCGGGTCCGCGGCATTTCGCGTTCGAACCCAAGGGCCGCTTCGGTTACGTCATCAACGAAATGGTTTGCACGATGACGGCGTTCAGTTACAGCGCAACCTCGGGCGCGTTGACGGAGATCCAGACGATTTCGACGCTGCCCGACGGCGTGGAAGTGCAGGCCGGTTACAGCACCGCCGAGGTGTTCACCCATCCGACGGGCAAATTCCTTTACGGTTCCAATCGCGGGCACGACACCATTGTCGTTTACGCCATCAACGCGAAGGATGGCACGCTCAAGCTGGTGGAGCACGAGCCGACGCAGACGAAAATTCCCCGCGGATTTGGCGTCGATCCCACGGGCCGGTATCTCATCGCCGGCGGCCAGAACTCGGACAACGCCACGGTGTTTCGCATCGACCAGAAGACCGGCGCGCTGGAACCGACGGGCCAGAGCGTGGCCGTCGGCTCGCCGGTGTGCGTCGAGTTTTTGGGAAGATAAAGGGGGATCCGGAACCCGAGTCCTGATCACTTACGTCCGCATCTGGCCGAGCGAAATCAACTTCTGGGCTTCGACGTCCCACACCTTCAAGCGGAGGCAGCGAATGATGTCGAGCGGGTTGAGCGATGTCGTTTTGGGATGCTGCAATTCCTTCATTTTTTGCATCACCTCCGGCAGGCGATAGAAGGGAATGCGGGCGTTGAGATGGTGGATGTGGTGGTAGCCGATGTTGGCCGTGAACCAGCGCATCAGGGCGTTCATCTTCATGAAGCTGGAGGATTCAAGCGCGGCCCCTTCATAGGTCCAGCCGGCATTGTCCCGGAAGGTGACGCCCGGAAAGTTGTGCTGCGCGTAAAACAGATACGAACCGATGGCGCAGGCCACAAAATGCGGGATGATCAGCGTGAGCACCAGCGCCTGCCAGCCCGCAAACCAGACGAGCGCCAAACCCAGGCTCAGGTGCAGCGCCAGCGAAACCAGCGAGTCAACGTGCTTGCGCGGATGGTTGAAAAAGGGATACACGCACATCCCGTACAGAAAAACGAAGACGTAGCCGAACAGGATGGTGAGCGGGTGGCGCATGAACAGATACTTGATGCGCTCGCCC
Organism: Verrucomicrobiota bacterium; assembly: GCA_040754875.1. Classification (GTDB taxonomy): domain Bacteria; phylum Verrucomicrobiota; class Verrucomicrobiia; order Limisphaerales; family JBFMBT01; genus JBFMBT01. The sequence continues at coordinate 2,013 of JBFMBT010000185.1, forward strand.
CGCGTGCTGCTCAAATACCGATCCTTGGTCATGATGGGATAGGAGCCAATGTGGGAGCCGCGCAGCTTGGAGTTGTGGTGATGATGGTGGTTGTGGGAACTGCGCCAGATGCTGCTGGGGCTCAAAAACAGCATCCCAAAAACGCGCATCAGCGCGTCCGCCAGCCGCGAGCCGGACAGGATCGCGTCGTGCTGGTGGTCATGGTAAATGACAAAGAGCCGCACGATCAGAAAGCCACTGAGAACGCTGCAAACCAGCCGGCTCAGCAGAAGCTGATTCCACAGGGTTCCCCCCACCGCGAGGCCGAGCAGAAGCGCCGTGGAACCCACGCACCACCAACTCTTTGCCTTGTGTTCGACGGCAAACCTGGCCGTGGCCAGGATCAGCGCCTTGCCTTCTTTCATGGCTTCGTCATGCATGCGTTCGTTTTGAATCAAGTAGAGACACTGGACCAATTCAGCCCGTTAGTCGAGAAACATGGGGAGATTTTTTTGGGCGCTTTTCTTAGATCATGTTTAGCAGCACACCCCCATGCGATCACCGACGCGGGCATAAAGCTCGCGCGCCTGCTTCGTGTTCTCAATCAGGTCTTCCGCCAGCTTTACGCGCCCCGGTTCAAACAGCGTGATGGTCGAGCTGCCGCCGAATTTGAAATACCCCTTCTCACCGCCCTTGGCCGCGGGCTTGCCCGGCGTGAAGGTCTGCACCATCGAGCCGACATTCGTCGCGCCGATTTCCAGCAACAACACCGTCCCGAAGCGCTCCGTCGCCAGCGGCGTGATGACACGGCGATTCTGCCACAAGTAGGCGATGTTCCGCCGCAATGCGATCGGGCTCACCGAATACAACGGGCCATTGATGAGGCGCGGCTCGCCCGGCACACCGCCGAGCGGAAAGTGGTAGCGATGATAATCCACCGGACACAGGCGCGAGAGCACCAGTGTGCCGCGCGCGTATTGGGCGGCGAGTTGCGCATCGCCCAGCAGCGCCGTCAGGTCGAACCGCTGGCCTTTGACGAAAACCGCATCGGCCTGCGAGACGTCCGGAAAACCCAGATGCCGGCCGTCGGCGGGAAAGACGGCCGTGTTGGGACCCGCATCAACGGGCCGCGCGCCAGGCTTTAGCTGGCGATAGAAGAATTCGTTGAACGTGGCAAACTCCTCGGGGGCACGCGCGAACTCCGACGCATCCACGCCGAATTCACGGATGAACGGCAGCACCTTGGCGCGGCTGGCGGGCCGGTCCATGCGCCAGCCGTACCAGCGCGAAAACACCGCGCGCTTGGCGAGCAGTTCACGGGCAAGCTGGCCGATTGGATTCGCATACGTCCAATTCAGCCAGGCCGCGCCGTAAACCTGCTCACGCTCCACGCGCCCGGTGTAGCGGTTGAAATACTCGATGGTCTCGCCATCACCCATGCGCAGCGAATTCACCACAAAGCGCCAGCGGAGGCAAAGTGCAAATGGACGTGATGCCTTGATGGGTTACAGCACCCCGTGCGCATCAAACCGCCTTGTTTGGAGTTCAAGCTTCAGCTTGTGGAAAGCAGCGTCACCGCTCCTGCTTTTGCCAATGCGCGACCAGCGTTGTAATCAGCGCATCCAGTTGCGCCGGGGTATGCTCGCTCGAAATAATGAATCGGAAATGCCCCAGCGCCGGGCCGCCCGGATAATGAATATAAGAAGGGTAAATCCCCGCCTTGAGCAACGCGCGCTTCAATACGGCGGTGGATTCGCGCGAGCGCGGGAGGATGGACACGATGGGGCTGGGATTGTCGGGCATCAGCCAGCCGCTTTGCCGGAGCGCGCTTTTTACCTGCGCCGTGTTCGCCACCAGGCGCTGGCGCAATGATTTGTCCTTCGCGAGAATGTCAATGGCGGTCAGCGCCGCGTTGGCCAGCGGCAGCGGCAGCGGGGTGTTGCCCACGAAGACGCGGCTTTTGTCCATGACGGCCTCGCATACCGCGTGGCTGCCCACGACGGCCCCGCCATACACGCCAAATGCCTTGCTGAGCGTGACGGTCTGCACGATGCGGTCGCGGCGCACGCCTTCGAATTCCAGCGTGCCTTTGCCGGTGCGGCCCAGCACGCCGCCGCCATGGGCGTCGTCCACCAGCAGCCACGCATCCCGGGGCAAGACCTCCAGATATTCGCGCAACGGAGCAATGGCGCCGCCGCTCGCAAACAGGCCGTCGGTCATCAGCAGAATGCGCGCGCGCGGGCCGCAGGCGTCGATGCGCCGGCGCAGGTCCGCCACATTGCGATGCTTGAACGGCCACAGGCCGGCATGCAGAAACGGCCGCGCATCCCACAGGCAGACGTGCGATTGAATGTCGTAAATGGCGTGCGTGAATTTGCCGTCGAATGCCTGGGTCACGGCCATGTTCGTGACGTAGCCGGTGGACAACAGCACTGCGGCTTCGGCGCCGAAGAACTTCGCGATGGCCTTCTCAAGGCGATGATACAATTCATGGTTGCCCGTGGTCTTGCGCGACGCCGAGGTGTTCAGTCCGTAAAGGCGTGTCCCCTGCTCCACCGCCGCCAGCACCGCCGGATGGCTGGACAGACGGAAGTAATCGCACCCGGCGAAGTACGAGAGCTTGCGGCCCTTGAACAGGACGTGCGTGCGGCCGGTTTGCTGGAGCGGCGGCGCGAGGTCTCTCATGAAGCGAACGGATTTTGCACCACCAGGCCGTCGATGCGCTGGCCGGCTTGCAGATCTTCCGACAGGAAGTGAGTGCAGTTGGCTTCCAACGCCGCGGCCACCATCAGCGCGTCGTAAAAAGAAAGCTGCGCGCGTTCCCGCAGTTCCAGCGCCCGCTGGTAAATCTCGATGGACGGAAAGACCTCGCACAGCGGCGCCAGCACCGTTTCCAAATACGCCCGCGCTTCGCTTGCCGCCATTGGACGCTCGAACTTGCGCGTCGCCGCATTCAGGAATTCCTGGACAACCTGCCAACTGACGATCGACTGGCGGTCCTGCAACGCCCGGGCCACCACATCCTGCGCGCGCAATTGTTTCCCTTTGTCGGAGGAATCGAAACAACAGACGAAAATGTTTGTGTCCAGGAATCGTTTACCGCTCATTCAATTCCTCCCGGGAAAACCGCCGCCCGGCTGAAACGTGCCGGAGTTGGCGCATCAACGCCCGGTACCGCTCCTCACTCGTTCCCGGCCCCACGTAACTGGCGAGCCACTCGCGAAATGCTGAGTTCAGCGTCTTGTTCTGCCGCAGCGCCTTGCTGCGCGCCTTCTCAATCAATCCTTCTTCCGCACTCAACGTCACGTTCTTAAGCATACGTCACCTCATCCACCTACACTGTACCAGTGTGCACTGGAATCGTGTGCCAGTCAACCCAATCCGCCCGCTTCCGCCACCTTCCGCCCGATATCGGCACGTTCCAGACTACTTCGCCCCGATGTAACTCCGCGAGATGACCACGTCATCGATGTACACATGGTGGTCGGCCTTCGCGGTCCAGGTGCCGCCGAGGTAAATGTTGAGCCAGACCATTTCGATCTTGAGCGTGTCCACCGCGCGCATGCGGACATCGGTCTTCTCGAAGGCGAGTTTGCCATCCACCCAGCCGCGCATGATGCCGTCGGCCTTGCCGGGCGTGTTGAGCTTCACGTGCTGCTCGATGCAGTACCAGCGATTGTTCTCGAGGTGGCCCAGACCGTCCTTCTCCCAAATCCATTGCGAACCGAAGCGGCCCTTCATGTCCATGTGGTAGCAGTAATAACCGATGGGCGTCTTCCCGTTCTTCCGTCCTTCGAACTGCCCCCGCGCGGACCAGCCATCCGTGCCATTGACGGGACGCCCGCCCCACCCTGCCTTGCCGTAGGTGCCCGAGATGCCCGGAAACTTGCCGCCTTGCGTCGCGGTCCAGTCATCGCCCAGACGCAGGTAGTAACGAAAATAAATTTCCTCCGGCTCACTGCCGTGCTGGCGCTTGAAACGGTATTCGACGCTCGTGCCGTAATGGTCGCCTTGATTGACCTTCACGCGCAGCGCCTTGCCAGAAAGCGGCTCGAACTTGCGCGCCGGGTCGGAGGCAACGAGGTCCGCATTCTGGGGTTTCGTGCGGGAGCCCCAAGAGCTGAACCAGTCATCCGACTCGAAGTCGCATTGGAACAGCGGTTTGTCCGCCGCGCGCAACGGCGTAGATACAAAAACCGCGAGCAATGCAAGACAACCAAGGCGCAATGTGAAGCTGGAGTTCATGTGGCGACGGCGCGCATGATGAAGTGCGAGAACCGATTTCGCAAGTCCTTCGACCCCGCAAAAGGACCCAAATCCAAAGGCTCAAATCTCTTAAGAAGCGCCAGATCTTAGCCGTTGCAGTTTTTTCTCGCCGCTAAACGGGGCGGAGGCATACTGCCGCCACATCAACCAATCAAACGCCCTTTATGAAATTCCCACAACTTTTCAACTTAACTGGCGCATTGCTGCTGACTACTCTGGCCTTGAACGCTCAACCAGGCGGCATGGGCGGCCCGCGCGGCCCTCGCATGGACGGCGGCATGTTAAAGCTGTTTGGCGAGCATAAGGCGTTCTCTTCCGACATCGACGTGATGGCCCCCATGCCGGGTGGACAGTCGGTGATGTTGGTTGGGAAGATTGCCATCCTGGACGGCAAATCGCGGTTTGAGATCGATATGTCGAAGGCGAAGGGCGGGGGCCTCCCACCCGGGGCCGCCGAGCAAATGAAAGCGATGGGCATGGCGGAAATCATCACGATCAGCCGGCCCGACAAAAAAGTGTCATTCATGGTTTATCCCGGCCTGAAAGGGTACGTTGAACAAACCATGCCGGAGGATGCCTTGCGCGATGCTGACAGCTTCAAGTTGGAAACTACCGCGATGGGGAAGGAAACCATCGACGGCCATCCGTGCGAAAAAATGAAATTCACGGTCGCTGACAATCAAGGCCACACACGTGAAGGATTGGTCTGGCAGGCAACCGACCTGAAAAAATTTCCGATCCAGTTCCAGATGAAGGAAAACGGTCAGGACATCACGATGACTTTCAAAAACGTGAAATTGGAAAAGCCCGAGGCAGCGCAATTGGAAGCTCCCGCCGGATTCACCAAATACGACAGCATGCAGGCGATGATCCAGGACGCGATGCAGAAGCGATTCGGCGGGGCGGGAGGATTTCCGAAGCAGCAATAGCGGCCGGAGAACCGACCGTCAAAACACCCAGGTCGTTGGGAGGACTCTCCAGCCGATGTATCGAGGGCGAGGACGACGGGCGTCAGCAACTGGTGGGGATTTCCTGAAGGACCTCGATGCAGTGGGGGATGGCGCCGGCCACGAAGCCGAGGCACTCGACGGCGCCCTTGGGTTTGCCGGGCAGGCAGATGACGAGGGTCTTATCCACGACGGCGGCGAGGTTGCGGGAAAGGATGGCGTTTACGGTAATCTTCATGGATTCCATGCGCATGAGTTCGCCGAAACCGGGGAGTTCGCGCACGGCGATTTCGCGCACAGCTTCGGGAGTAACATCGCGCAAGGCCACGCCGGTGCCGCCGGTGGTGAGCACCAACTGGCAGCCTTTGTTGATCAGTTCGCGGATGGCGCGCTGGATGTCACGTTTCTCGTCGGGCACAAGCGTTTCGCCGATGACGGTCCAGCCGTAGCTGTCCGCAGCGGCTTTCAAAGCGGGGCCGCCGAGGTCGTCGTATTCACCGCGCGAGGCGCGGTCGGAAACAGTGATGATGCCGGTGGGGATGGACATGGGGGCGGAAGTTAAAATCGTTAAATGGTTGAATTGTTGAACCGTCAAATCGTTGGCGCAGCGAAGCGTCAGCCGGTCAAAGCAGTGTGGGAGTTGGCAATGGGTTCTTTGTTTTGGAGATGAGTTTGAGATCGGTGATGCGCATTTGTTTGTCCACGGCCTTGCACATGTCATAGATGGTCAAGGCGGCAACGGAGACGGCGGTAAGGGCTTCCATTTCGACACCCGTCTGGGCGGCAATCCTGGCCGTGCCGGTGATGAGGATGCGGTCGCCTGATTTCGGGATGTCGAAGTTCACCTCGCAATGCGTGATGGACAGCGGGTGGCACATGGGAATGAGTTCGCCCGTCCTCTTGGCGGCCTGAATGCCGGCCACTCGCGCGGTAGCCAGAACATTGCCCTTGGCGATGGAGTTGGACCGGATGAGTTTCAATGTTTCCCGGTGCATGCGGATTTCGCCGCGCGCGACGGCTTCGCGCAGCAGCACGGCCTTGGCGGAGACGTCGACCATGCGGGCTTCGCCGTCGGCAGTGACGTGAGAAAGCTTGGTCAACGGCGGGCGTTTTCTGGATCTGCGGGCGGTCATGTCAAAGTTCCTTCATCCATTGCTGAACGGCGGCGCGGAATTGTTCGGCGGCGTTCACGCGCGGTTTCACAAACCTGGGTGTAAACCAAGGAAAGGTTCCAATCAAATCGTGAGTGACGAGTATCTGACCGTCGCAATCCGGGCCGGAACCGATGCCAATCGTGACGAAGGGCATTTTGTCCGTGATTTCCTTTGCCACAGGTGGAGTGACGAGTTCAAGCACGACGGCGAAGACGCCAGCTTCAGCGAGAGCCGCGGCGTCATCGAGCAAGGCGCGGCGGCCGGCTTCATCCTTGCCCTTGATGCGATAACGGCCTTCCTCGAGGATGTGTTGCGGCAACATGCCAAGGTGGCCGATGAAGGGAATGCCGGCGGCGTGGATGACCTGGATCTGCGGGAGAATGTCACGGCCGCCCTCGGCTTTGACGGCGTCGGCGCCGGCGGCGACCAGACGGCGGGCGTTGGCGACAGCCATGTCCGGCGTTTCGTAGCTGCGATAGGGTAGGTCGGCAGCGAGAAGCGCCTTGGGCTGGGCGCGGGCGGCGGCGCGGACGTGATGCTCCATTTCATCCATGGTGACGTGCGTGGTGTCCGGGTAACCGAGAACAACCATGCCGACGGAATCGCCGACGAGAAGCAGCGGGACGCCGGTTTCGTCGAGCAACCGGGTCATGGGATAATCATAGGTGGTGAGGGCAGCAACACGCCTCCCCTGCCCTTTCATCGCCCGGATGGCATCCACCGTCACCTTCGCAAAACTCATGGCGTAACGTTCGGGGCGGATTGAGCGGACGACAAGCGGAAAAGTGGCGGGCGCCTCGCAAACTCCGGGCACGAGTTTCGATCAAAGGACGAACTTTATTCGGGCAGTTCCTTGCCCCTGGTTTCGGGACCAAGCCAGATGATGACGATGCCGACGAGATAGATGGCCGCGAGAACGGAGCCGGCTTTGGCAAAGTTGCCGCCGAAGAACGCGGTGAGGGTGGCCGTCTGGAGACCGCCAATGGCGGCGATGATGCGGCCAAAGTTGAAGGCGAAGCCCTGACCGGTGGCACGAACCGCAGTTGGAAATAATTCCGGCAAATAAAGCGGGAAGAACCCGTAGAACGAGGCTGTGATGCCGCCGGCGAGAAATACCGAGAAAAGGAAGTGGGTGCCGAAAGACTGGTTGAACTGATAGAGATACAACGCGGAGGCAATCGAGCCAACGCACAGCAACGTGTAGGTTACGCGGCGTCCGAACCAGTCTCCCATCATAGCGGCAACCATGGTTCCGACGATGGCGCCGATGGCCAGCCAGATTTGGGTCCATTCCTTGGCGTGCAGTGACGGGGCGGGCGCCATTTCGCCGGCCCATTTGGCGGCCCATTGAATGGAACCCCACGTACCCAGCAATGCTACTCCAGCCAACCCCGCACCAACCAACATCATGCGCAGAATGTTGCCGCGACTCTCGGCAGAAATGGCTCCGCTCACTCCAGCGCGCTCAAGGTAACGCCGCACGGGATACAGGTATCCGATCATGGTGATCGCCAGACCCACGACCGTAACAATGAGTTTGACGGCCATGGGAAATTCCTTGATGGGCGACCAGATGAAAATAATCGCCACGGCGCCGACACATCCGATCATGACGCCCATGAGGTCCACAGTCGCCCAGTGCGAGGTGCCGCCTTTATCCTTTTCGTGCTGCCATTTTTCGGATTCCGGCACGAACAATCGGACGAGGAAAATCAGCAGAGCCGGCAACGCGCCACTGATCATAAGAAAGCGCCAGGCGGAATTGCCAAGGAGCGATTCGACGGAACCTTCGGACAGGCCGACGGCCAGCATGATTTCGCGCACATGCCCGATGAATGCGGTAAGACCGAGGCTAAGGAACCCGACAAGCATGAAACCGACATTGGCCGCCGCGCCAATCAAACCGGCGATGATGGCGCGGGATTTGCCGGGCCAGATTTCGTTGACGAGCGCGACGCCGAGCGACCATTCGCCGCCCATGCCGAGCGACGCGATGAAGCGCAAAACCGCGATGTGCCACGCCTCGGTGGCGATGCCGCACAAGCCGGTGAAAATGGCGTAGGCGAAGATGCTCAAGGACATGGCCTTGACGCGGCCAATGCGGTCGCCCAGCCAGCCGAAGAGGACGCCACCGGTGGCAGCGCCGACCAGGAACACGGCGTAGATAACGGAGAACCATTGGTTGACCTCGGGCGTGCCGGGCTTGGCGTTGAGCAGATTGGCCAGGGCGGGGCCGCCAATCATGGGGAAGAGGCCCATTTCAAAACCGTCAAACAACCAGCCGAGCACCGCGGCCAGGAGCGCCATCCACTTGCCGCGATTGTTTTCTTTCACGTCTGCCATAGATCAATGCCGCTTGGATTACACGTCATCGCCCGGGGACAAGCCTTTGGGGCGGGAGTCGCACTACCAAAGAAGCAATGAAGCGCAAGGTCAACACTCAATTTCTGAAAATCGAAAAAAATCCCGCCTGCACATCGTGCAAGAGGGATTGCGTCGGGGGAAGCGGTTGACGGCTCAGACCAGCAGCGCGCGCTGCCAGTTCATGAGTCCAGCCTGTGCCTTGTCCCAGTCCTCGGCCAGGGCGAGCAGCGTCGCGCGCGGGGCAATGAGCGTGGGGTCGATGCCGAGTTCCTTGGCGCGGGCATCGCGGTGCTTTTGCAACTGGTCAAAGCGGCGGAGTTCCTCGTCGGTGGACCGGCGGCGGTGCGTCCGCGGGATGGCCGGGTATTCGGCGGGCGGAACGGCCAAGCCCCGCGCCACGGCATCCACCACGCCCTGGCGTCGATGATCCGAGAAGCGGCGCGGGAGAAGATTATGAAAATGGTGGCGCAACACGGCGGCCTCGGCGACGGCGACCAGCGTTTCGTGGCTCAGGACGAAGAACGGCGGGCGATTGGAGGCGATGGCCTCCTCCTCGCGCCAGCGCCAGAGTTCGCGCAGGACGGCGAGCGCGGGGCGCTTGAGGCGGAAGCTGCCTTTGACACGCCAGATGGCATCGGGATCGATTTCATCCGGTTTCGCGCAATCGGCAATGAGCCGCGTGCAACATTCTTCAAGCCACGGGAGGCGGCCCTTCTCCGAGAGATTACGGCGGAGAATGTCGGACAGCGGCTTGAGATAGCGCGTGTCATTGCGCGCATAGGCTTCCATCTTTTCCGTGAGCGGGCGGCGCGCCCAGTCGGCCTTTTGCGAGCCCTTGTCGAGCGTGACCCCGAGATGTTCCGCCAGAAGGTCCGACAGTCCGAAACGCACGGCACCGAGCAACCGCGACGCGAGCATGGTGTCGAAGATCTTGTCGGGAACGAAGCCGGAGGCCTTGCGGATGAGGCGCAGGTCGTAATCCGCGCCGTGGAAAATCAATTCATGCCCGCGCAACGCCGCCCAAAACGGCGCGAGATCCAGCGACGCGAGCGGGTCCACCAGATCGTCGTGCCCCTCGTAGCTGATCTGAATGAGGCAAAGCTTCTCCGGATAGGCATGCAAGCTGTCCGCCTCGGTGTCGAGCGCGACCCAAGGGACCTGCTTGAGGCGCGCGAGCAGGGCGGTGAGGTGATGGGGCGTGGCAATCATGATTCAACCGCACAAAAAGGCACCGGTGATGGCAGTTCACGCATCCGAACCCCGCGAGGCTTCCATAATGATGGATTCGAAGCGGTTGATCTCATCACCGACAATTTTCTGGTGTGATTCCAACCCTCGCAACTCGGCGTGGTCACTTTCAAGCGGTTGCACGAGCTTCACGTTAGAAAAGCCGGCAGCCTGCAGTGCAAGTTCCAGCGTTTCCTCGTCGTAAACGAAATAGTGGCCAAAATCCCAGAAGAAATTGTTGACCACAAATCCGGGCCGGTAGTTGATGGCGTGGGGAATGTATTTGTCCGTGGCGAGCTTGATGTATGTTTGTTTGATCTGGTTGTCTGGCGCAAACAGAAGGCTGGCCACATTGCGTAGATTGGGCGTGGAAATGCGAATCACGCCGCCGGGCTTCAAAACGCGATGGCATTCCTTCAACATCGATTGCGCTTCTGTGAACCAGATATGCTCGATCATGTGTTCGGAAAATATGAAATGAAACGAGCCATCGGGAAACGGGAAAGGCCGCCGCGCATCGAGGAAAATCTGGCCGGCGCCTGGCCGCGGAACATAATCCGCGTTGAGCCACCCTCCCAGGGAATTGTATCCACTGCCAATCTGCATTTTTCTCACCTCATGGGTTTCCAAATAACGGCGGATGTCACCGCGCCGGGACCAGGACCAGACAAGGTGCCGCGTATCGGACGGGATCTGCCGGAATGCATGGACCAACCCCGTGAGAAAATTAGATTTTTTTAATAGCGCACGCACAACTCGTGAGACGATGCCCATTTCATTTTGCACGCGTCGAGCCAAAACCGCGGCGACGCAAGCAGCTCGATCGCCGCAGGCAAAACCCCGCGCCAAACGCCCCTTCGGCTCAGCAAGGCCCGCTTGTTTGGGAAGGTTTGGAGTTGCGTCCCGACATCGCCTGTTCCAAATGGCTCAATATGGCCTCGCCGGCGCTGCGCCAATTGAGCCGGCTCGAAAACTCGCCAAACGTGGTCATGGCCAACTGGCGATAAGCGGCTCGGTCGGCCATGTGGCGCATAATAAACGCGACATATTCGTCAATGGGCGCATCCAAGGGAAAGGTCCTGCCGTTGAGCCCGTCGCGGACAACTGTCGGGATTCCGCCCACATTCGTCGTCAAACTGGGAATCCCGAACGAACTGGCCTCGCAGAAAACGATGCCGTAAGCCTCGGCTCGCGACGGCACGATAAGGAAATGCGCCTGTTT
>JBFMBT010000186.1:0-13136 GCA_040754875.1 Verrucomicrobiota bacterium
GGCAACTGGCGGCCGACCATTTTGGAGAGTTCGTGCAGATCCATCCCTGTCACGCCGCTCAAGGTGGTGATGGGCGTGCCCAACGCGCCGAAGGCCACCGGCGCGGTGTTGGCAATCAGCGAAAGCCCGGCGGCCGGCAGCGGTTTGAAACCGAGCGACATCAAGATCGCCGCGCTCACGGCGACCGGTGTGCCGAAACCCGCCGCGCCTTCGAAGAACGCGCCGAACGAAAACGCGATGATGATCACCTGAATTCGCGGGTCGGGCGTCAGCGTGGCAAGGCTGCCGCGCAAAATGGTGAACAGGCCCTTGTCCACCGTCAGTTGATAAAGGAAAATCAGATTGAGAATGATCCAGCCGATGGGAAACAGGCCGAAGGCCGCCCCGAATCCCGCAGTCGCCGCAGCCGCATCAAGGGGCATCTTGTAAATGCCCACTGCGATGACGAGCGAAACACCCAGCGCCAGCAGCGCGGCGATGTGTGCCTTGACATGGCCGAATGCTATGGCGCCCAGCAGCACCACCACAGGGAGCGCGGCCACGAGCGTGGACAACACCACACTCTGCAGCGGGTCATAATTCTGCGACCAGGTCATGGGAACTCGCGGCAACGTAAACGACGTGAGCACATCGCCTCAAGCCCGGAATGCGAAATTGCGACGTTACGGCTGGCGCTTCGCGAATTCCTGGCGCAGCCGTTCGACGCGCCGACGGTTCACGCCCAGGTCGGAGTAACCGACCCGCGAGGCCGAGCGCACATGAATGACGTGGTTGGTGTCATCGATCAGGAATTCCACATCATCGACAAAGCGGAACACCGCGGAGCGAAACTCCACATGCAGGTAACGATTCGTTTCCGTGACGATACGCGTCCGGCTCTGCGCGGTGACGGCCCCTTTCAGGGCGCGCAGCGCATCGCCGGCACTGCCTTTGAAGGGGATGGGTTCGACGCGATGTGCGGGGTCGCTGTCCTCGCTGCCCACGCAATTGGGCGAAGTGGGGCAGGGGGACAACCGCCCGTTTTGCACGCCGAGGTTGGTTGGGGTCGGGGAACTCATGCGAATGGCAAACAACACACCAGCGGCCAGAACAACCACACCGGTCAGAATTTGGATGGGTTTTCGCCGAACAGCCACGCGTCACCATACCGCGGGGCGGCGCGCTGTCAAAATCACGCTGCCGAAACTCAGGCCACCGATGCCGATATCCAGTCGAGGTATTTTCTGCTGCCCGCGTTGATCGGCAGCACGATGAACTCCGCGGTGTCGTAAGGGTGATTGGCCAGAATTGTTTTCTGCAACGCCGCAACCTTGGCGCGGCGCGTCTTGATGACCATCAACAGTTCGGCGCCGCGTTCCAGTTTGCCCTGCCACCAGTAGTGGGATTCGAGCCGCGGGACGATGTTCACGCACGCAGCCAACCGGGCGGCCAGCGCCGCGCGGGCCAGTTTGCGGGCTGTTTTAAGGTCCGGTGCGGTCACCAGCGCGACGACGAAGCGGGAATCGTTTTTCATCGGGATGGCGCGGTTTCTTTCCGGCGGCAGGGCTTCTAAGTGTAGAACTTCTGCAACAGCAGATAGAGTCCAAGGCAGCCCAAGAGAAACAACAAGGCCAGCACGACACTCCACGCCGCGCGCTGACTGAAAGTCTCGACATTCTTGTTGCAGGCAGGGCAGCGGGTCACGTTTTCCCGGAGCGCGTGGCCGCAACTGGCGCATCGCCGCTCACGTTTTTTGATCTTCTCAGGTTCGGGCATCCTCCCCTCAACAAACGAAATTCATTTATGATAGTTCGCCAAACTTATCACATTTGGCCGAAATGCCAAGATGAAAGCCGGTCGCAATGTCATCCCCCTCCAGCCGGCCCGATATAAACGGAACCGGCGCCGTCATTCGCGCGGAAGTGGCCGCCACCCCAGTTTTGCTTTTGCAACAAGACCCCTTGAAACGGAATGTCTTTGCGGGTTTCCGGATGAACAAACGAGCCTTGAAACAGGCCGCTGTCGAACGACAGGCGGAAGGTGAGTTTCTGCTGGTTGACCGTTTCGATGGCAATGCGATGGTCCGGCGAAATGCTCACCCGCGCCGTGAGCGGGCGTTTCAGGTCCGCCCCCTGGAACCCGGCGAGCAGGTTTGATGTGACCGTCAGGATGGATTCATTGGCGGCAGGCGCCTTGTACGCGGAACCCAGGACGGACAGTTCATGGGCGAAGCCAGCGGGAAATGATTTGTCTTCCGGCGAAGCCAGCTTCACCCACGTCAATTTGCCATGCAGGTCGCTGTGCGACTGGCCGGCAAAACGCACCCAGCCTTGCAACACGCCGCGTCCCTCGTAAAGGGGAATGGAAACCGGACACACGCCATTCGGCGCGACGCTGGTTTCGTGGCGGATTTCCGTGCCGTCACCCAATGCGCCGCGCAAGGACACGGCGCCCTTGCTCGACACGGTGATGGTGGCGAATCCGTCGCCCAACGTGGTCCCGGTGTTCTCCGGTGCAGGCAGCAGCAAGGTGTACTTGCCGGCCTGCGCGGATGGTCCGCTTTCCCCAGCGCCACGGTCGCCTAGAAGGTCGGCGGTCAGGTTGTCGCCGGACACCTTGCCCGAGATGGCGTTGTGGTCGTGGAGAAGGTCGAGCTTAAGTTCGAGGTTGAGCGGGGTTCCGCCGCGCGCGACAAGTTGTGTCTGGAGGTAACCGCTGGCGTCCACCGGCGAATTGATGGAGTAATTTTCGCGCCCCAGTTGCAGGCGCCCGCGCAGTTGCCCCGACGCGTTCAACGACACGGTGAAATGACCGGCCCAATCGACGAGGGATTTGTCGGTCGGCTGAATCAGGCCGGCGAAGGTTCCCTGCGCTTGCGCAAACGGATTGGGGACGAAGTTCGCCTGGATGACGGCGTTGGTTTCCAACGTGAAGGTGATTCTGGGATTGCTCGATTGGAATGTGCCGCTCCAACCCGCGAAGGTGTGGTCTTTGCCTGCCTCGCCGGTCAGCGTGTAGGCTTTGTTCAACTCGGGCTCCTCATTGTCGAGGTTGGGAGTGATTTTGCCGACGCCATTGGTGCGAACCGTCAACAGGCGCGTGCGAAACAAATAGCTCTGGCTGATGACCAGCGAAGCGTTGCCCGAGGTGTCCACCGCTTTCACCCAGAACTTGTTGATGCCTGGTTTGGGTTCGACCACCGCGAACCAGTTGGTCGTGCCCACGGCGGTCTGCACGGGGCCGGTTCCAACCTGAAACTCCACGCGCGCGATGCCGATGTCGTCCTTCGCCGTGCCGCGCACCACCACGCTGGTGTCGCGCCAGATGATCGTGGGATCCGGCGCGACGATGGCCACCGTCGGTTGGACGCGGTCCATTTTGTTGGGTGGGTCGATGATGACGGTGAGCGGATTCGATTCGTACGTGGCGCCGGATTTCAACGTGGCGCGTGCGGTGACGACATACGCGCCGGGCGCGACGCCGGTCCACACGAAGACATAGGGGCGTGTCGTGGTTTCACCCAGTCGCGTCGCGCCCTCGTAGAATTCCACGGTGGCCACCGGCTCGGTTTCACCATCCACCGAGGCTTGCAATCCGACCGAGGCAGGCGCCATGAGCCGCCGGCCTTGCTCCGGCCCTTGCAGCGTGACGGTGACAGCAGATGCTTCCGAGCCCAGACGCGCCGAGCGGCGCAAATCGCGGCGAAACATCGGCCACGCGCTGTGCGCCAGCGGCGCGCCGGCCTTGATGGCGTAAAATTGTTTGTCCCACGAACCGATGTACACCACGGCGTTCGTCGCAATGGCCGGCGACGATGAAATGTGCCAGCCGGTGGCGAACTGCCACTTCGGAAGGCCGTCCTTTCCGAAGGCGTGCAGGCTATGGTCATACGAGCCGACGTACACCGTGCCTTCGACATCGATCGCCGGCGAGGAACGCACCCAGTTGCCCGTCGAGCTCTTCCACTTTGGCAAACCATCGGGGTTCACCGCGTGCAGGAAATTATCGTCCGACCCCACATAAACGGTGCCGTCCGGCGCGATGGCTGGAGACGAACGAATGGCCGCGCCCGTGGGGTATTTCCATTTCACGGCGCCATCCGGCGTGAGCGCGTAAAGCAGGCCATCCAGCGTGCCCACGTAAATCGTGCCGTCGGCGGCGAGGGCAGGGGAGGCGTTGATACCGTCGGCGGTTTCGAACACCCAGCGCCGCGCGCCTTCCGGCGTGATGGCGTACAGCATTTTTTCGCGGCACGGTTGGTAAATGGTTCCGTCTTTGCCGACGACTGGCGAGCCGATCAAATTGCCGATCATCGCATATTCCCATTTTTTGTTGCCGCCCGGCGAAATGGCAAACAGGGACTTGAACACCGTGGCGATGTAAATCGTGCCGTCCGCACCGAGTGCCGGCGACGCGACAATCGACGTGCCCGGTGAGATAAGCCAGCGCAACGTGCCGTCCGCGTTCAGCGCATACAGCACGCGGTCGGTGGAACCCACGTAAATCGTACCATCCGGGCCGATGGCCGGGGATGATGCGATGGCGCCGCCGGTCTTGAATTCCCATTTCTTCGAACCGTCCGGATTCAACGCGAAAACCGTCCCGTCATCGGAGCCGAAGCAAATCGTTCCATCCGCGCCAACGGCAGGGGAGGATTGGATGAGGCTGCCGGCGTCGAAAGACCAGAGCCTGGCTCCTGGTTCCTGTCCGCCCGCGACCATGGCGAAGGCCAGACAAACGACACCGACGATGCGGCGGATGTAATCAAATCTTGTATGCACGACAAACTGCGCTGGGGCCATGTTGTGCCTGATTCGCGGCGCGCACACAACATCACAATGGCGGGTTTAACGGAGGAATTTGCGAGCGATTTTGCGGTGCGCCGAGGTGAAGGCGAGCGAGTCCAGTTCGCCGGGCGTCAGCCAGCGGCCCGCCGGATCGAGGCGCGAGCGCGCCGGCCATTGCGCGCGAAAAACGTGCTGCGTGATGCGGTAACGGGTGATGCTGTGTTTAATGGTCCCCATGGGGTCAGCGGCAGCCAGCGTGATGTTCCATTGTGCTTTGGCCAGGGCGCACGGGTCGTTGGGGATATGCGCGGATTCGACGTTCGGAAACTCCCACAAGTGCGCGTTGACGACGCCCGCGGGCCGTTGTTGCGCCAGCCAGCGGCCATCGCGTTGAATCAGGAACGTGGCGAAATGACGCGCGGTCGTTTCGGCCCTTTGGTCGAGATTGGGCAACGATTCTTGAATTCCCCGCCGACGTGCGGCGCACAACCGGCTGACCGGACACGCGTCGCACGCCGGGTTTTTTGGTGTGCAGACCAGGGCGCCCAGTTCCATCAATGCCTGGTTCAAGACCGAACACGCATGCGTCTCGGGCCAGCCGGTTTTCTGCGCGGTTTGAACCAGCGCTTCCGCAAGGTTCCAGAGGCGATCGTTGACCGCGCGCTCGCGCGGGTTGTCTTCGATGGCGAACAACCGCGCAAGCACACGGATGACATTGCCGTCGAGAATCGGCGTTGGCTGGTTGAACGCAATGCTGCAAATGGCCCCCGCCGTGTAACGGCCGATGCCCGGCAGTTCCAACACTTCATCGAACGTGTCGGGAAATCGCCCGCCATGCCGCTCCACGACGGCCTGCGCCGCCTTTTGCAAATTGCGCGCGCGCGTGTAATAACCCAATCCCTCCCACAGCTTCAGCACGCGTTCAGGCGGCGCTTTGGCCAACGCGCCAGCGTCTGGCAGTTCCCGCATCCAGCGTTCCCAATACGGGATGACCGTTTTCACCTGCGTCTGCTGGAGCATGATTTCCGACACCCAGATCGCGTAAGGATCGAGTGTGCGCCGCCAGGGAAGGTCGCGGGCGTGCCTGGCGAACCAGTCCGTCAGCGCATTGACGATGGCGTCGGGTTTGGCGGGCATGGCGGGACTCATCGCGCCGATGGCGCGGGCGCATTCACCGCCGCGAGCAGGGTGCGCATCATTTCTTCGGCCGCACCGGTGGAGATTTTGCGGATGAGTTCCCGGTCCGTGTTGTCGCCGAACTCGTAGGTGATGGCCGGAATGTGAAACTGCTCGTAGCCCCAGCCTTTCGACGTGCCCATGTTCGGGTTGTGGTCGCCGCTGCGCGCCAGTTTGTAATCCGGGAAACGCGTCTTGATGCTTTCCAGCCAATGTTCGGTGAAATCGGCGGGAAACATTTTCGCGTCCTTCGGCTGCGTGTAAAAGACGTCGTGATGGGTGGAATGAAAATCCAGCAGCAGAAACGGTTTCGCGCCGGGCTGCTCCGCCAGCCGCAGAATCTCCGCGCGCACCACCTGCGTCTCGGGATGCGCAAAGTTCTTCCAGTCGCGGTTCAAATCGACACCGCCCAGGTTAAGCCGCCAATGCCCTTCGCGCACGCCGTCCGGGTTCATCAACGGCACAACCGCCGTGCGGAATTGTTTCCGAAACGATTTCGCCAGTTCCGAGTCGCCGCAAATCGTCTCCACAAACGCCATCAACCCCATCGTCCCCGTGACTTCCGGCGGGTGTTGGCGACCGACGATGAAGACATAATTCGGCGGCGCAGACTCCGATATCTCCAGTTGCTGAATCGGCTCGCCGCGCATGGAGCGTCCGATGGTCTTCTTCTTCACGAACCGCGCCTTGTCCACCTTGCTCATCCATTTCGCGAAATCGGCGTTCACGAACATTTCCTGCCCGGCCACCCACAGCGGCTTCGGCCCGACGCCCAGCGTCAGCACTGCTTCCTTGGTCGCGGCGTCCACGTGGTATTGCGATTCCGCCAACGGCAGCCACACTTTGCCATCGCTGCTGGCCTTGGGATGATACCGGTGCGCCCCGTTTTCGTAAGCCAGCCGCACCGTGATGAACTGCGGTTTGCGCGAAACCACCTGGAAGGCATACCACGCGCTGTTGTTAATGGGCGCTTTCTCCGGACGGATGACGATGCGAAATGTGCGGTCGCCCACCTGCTCGCACTCGTTCAGCCGCGCGCCCGCGAACTGATTGTTGAACCGCACGCCCGCGCTCTTGAACTCCCAGGTGCGATGCTCCTGGAGCGCAACCTTGACCTCGCCCCATGCCCGCGGCGCGCCAACGAGCAATGCCGCCGCCAGCGCCAGCGCGAGACTGCAAACCGCCAGTGTGGACCGTTTCAATACCATCGCGTTCATAACAATTGCCGCCTCCGGTTCTTGGGCTGTCCTTCCGCCGGTGGCGCAACTGGCGCGGGCGCGGGCGCCATCAGGAACTTCACGCACACCGGCGACGGCACCGCCAGCGTCTGTCCCGTCGGCGTCAGCCGCCCGGTTTGCGGATCGATGCGAAACACGACGATGCCGTCCGAGCCTTGATTCTCCGCGAGCAGATAGGAACCCGTGGGGTCGATGGCGAAATTGCGCGGTGTCTTGCCTTGCGTGGGGACATTCTCCACGTGCGAAAGTTTCCCGGTCGCATCCATCGCCAGAATCACAATCGTGTCGTGTCCGCGGTTTGAACCGTAAACAAACCTTCCGGACGGATGCACCACCACCTCCGCCGTGCTCTGCCCCTTCGCGACCGATTGGCCCGGCGGCAAGGTCGAAATCGTCTGCGTCTCCTTCAACACGCCGAGTTTGGCATCGTGCAGGAACGCCGTGACGGTGCAGGCCATTTCGTTGATGACATACGCGCGCGAGCCGTTCGGGTGAAACGTGAAATGCCGCGGCCCGGCGCCCGGCGTGACCGACACCCAGGGCGGGTCGTTGGGCGCAAGCACGCCGCTGACGTCGTCGAAGCGGTAGATGAGTATTTTGTCCAGGCCCAGGTCGGCCACATAGGCGAAGCGATTGTTGCGGTCCAGATTCACCGAGTGCGCGTGCGGCTCTTTCTGGCGTTGCGGATTGACGCTTGAGCCTTTGTGTTGGTGAAACGACGCCATCTGGCCCAGTTTTCCGTCGGCTTGAATCGGCAACGAACCCACGCTGCCGCCGCCGTAATTGGCCACCAGCACATGGCGTCCTGTCCGGTCAACCACGAGGTGGCATGGTCCGCCCCCGCCCGAGGGTTGCTGGTTGAGCAGCGTGAGCAGCCCCGTCGCCCGATCAATCGCGAACGCGCTCACCGCGCCGCTTTTTTTTCCGCCGAACTCGCCCACTTCATTCACCGCGTAGAGCACCCGTCCGTTCGGATGAATCGCCAGAAACGAAGGATTCACGGTTTCCGCCGCGAGTTGCGCCAAACCGGGCCTGCCGGTCGCCAGGTCCAGTTGCGACATGTAGATGCCCTTGCTCTTCTTGTCCGTGTAGGTGCCGATGTAAACCCGCAGTTCATTCGGCTGGGCCTGCGCGACCGGCGCGCCGGTCAGCACATGCACCGCGACCACAATGCCTGCCAGAAAACGTAAGAACTTCATAAACAAATCGCGGTTGTCGGTATAGGCGATACGCCCGCTTCTGTCAGTTGGGAAATTCCCGCACCACCAGTTGTAGGCGTGATTGAATGTGGGTGGTTCGGAGTCCCGGCTTCAGCCGGTCAAGGCGTGGCAAATCGAGGCGCGTGGAGATTTCCGTTGGTTGTTAACGGGGCGACGCCCAACCGCCTGAAGGCGGGACTCCAAACCTCAGCGCTCCGCCGGGCGCGGCGGTCAGGACGTCACCCCTCCGCCTTGAACACGCACACGCTCATTGGTGGCAGGGTGAATTGCGCGGAGAACGGCTGGTTGTGGACGTGGTAGGGGTCCGCGTTCACGCCGCCCATGTTGCCCTGGTTGCTGCCGCCGTAAATCTCCGCGTCGCTGTTCAACACCTCGCGCCAGAAACCGCCGCGCGGCAGGCCGATGCGATACGCCGGGCGCGGCACGGGCGTCAGATTGAGCACCACGAGCAACGGCGAGGAGCCGTCCTTGCGCTGGCGCACAAAGGAAAGGACACTGTTCTCGTTGTCGGTGCAGTCCACCCACCAGAAACCTTCGGGGTCGTAATCGGTTTCCCAGAGGGACGGCTCGGCGGTGTAAAGTTTGTTCAAATCCTCGACGAATCGCAGCGTGCCGCTGTGATACGGGCCCTCGCCCAGCAGCCACCAGTCCAGTTCGATGTTCTCGTTCCATTCGCCGCTCTGGCCGAATTCGCTGCCCATGAAGAGCAGCTTCTTGCCGGGGAACAGCCATTGATAACCGAGCAGCGTGCGCAAATTCGCAAACCGCTGCCAGTCGTCGCCCGGCATGCGGCCCAGCAGCGAGCGCTTGCCGTGCACCACTTCGTCGTGCGAGAGCGGCAGCAGGAAGTTCTCGTGAAAATGGTAAAGCATCGCGAACGTCAGGTCGTTCTGATGATACTTGCGATAGACCGGGTCGCGCTTGAAGTAGCCCAGCGTGTCGTGCATCCACCCCATGTTCCACTTGAACGTGAAGCCCAGCCCGCCGATGTACGGCGGACGCGTCACCTGCGGCCAGGCCGTGGATTCTTCGGCAATGGTGATGACGCCGGGATGCTCCGTGTGCACCAGATGATTGAACTCGCGCAGAAACGTGATGGCCTCGAGGTTCTCGCGCCCGCCGTATTTGTTCGGCACCCATTCACCGTCCTTCCGCGAGTAATCGAGATACAACATCGACGCCACGGCATCCACGCGCAGGCCGTCGATGTGGAATCGTTCGCACCAGAACAGCGCGTTGGCCGTGAGGAAATTGCGGACCTCATGCCGGTCATAGTTGAAAATCAGCGTGCCCCAGTCCTGGTGCGCGCCTTTGCGCGGGTCCTCGTGCTCGTAAAGCGCCGTGCCGTCAAAGCGCGCCAGCGCCCAGTCGTCGCGCGGGAAATGCGCGGGCACCCAATCGATGATGACGCCGATGCCCGCGTTGTGCAGCGCGTTGACGAGGTATTGGAAATCCTCGGGCGTGCCGTAGCGGTTGGTGGGCGCGTAAAAGCCGGTGACCTGGTAGCCCCACGAAGGATAGAACGCGTGTTCGGCCACCGGCAGAAACTCCACATGCGTGAAGCCCGTCTGCTTGAGGTGCGCCACCAGCGGCCCGGCCAGTTCGCGGTAGCTCATCGATTCCGCGGCGTTCTTTTTGCGCCACGAGCCGAGATGCACTTCATACACGCTCAGCGGCCGGCGCAACGGGTCCTGCTGCTGCCGATGCTTGAACCACGCGTCATCATTCCACGCGTGCTTGCGGTTGTTCCAGACCACGGCGGCGTTCTTCGGCGCGGCCTCGAACAGAAAACCATACGGATCGGTCTTCATCCGCAGCGTGCCGTGCGCATCCTTGATTTCGAATTTGTACAAATTTCCTTCGCGCACTCCGGGAATGAAAATCTCCCACACGCCCGAGGCGCCCAGCAGCCGCATCGGATGGCGGCGGCCGTCCCAATTGTTAAAATCGCCAACGACGCTCACGCGCTGGGCGTGCGGCGCCCACACCGCGAAACTGGCGCCCATCACGCCGTCGATATCCCGCAACTGCGCGCCCAGCTTGTCGTAGATGCGACGCTCATTGCCCTGGCCGAACAGATAAAGGTCCGTTTCGCCCAACGCCGGCAGAAAGGAATAGGGGTCGCGCGAGGATGACTGCGTCCCGTTCTCGTACGTCACCACCAGGTCGTAGGCATAGACGTGCGGCGATTTGTGGGACACGCCTTCGAACAGGCCGGCGTCATGGAGCCGCTTCAGCTTGAAACTTGGCTTGCTCTTTTCGTGCGTGGGGATGACCTCGATTTGCGCCGCGCCGGGAACGAGCGCGCGTACCACGACGCCGGTGCCATCGCCGAGCGGGTGCATGCCCAGGAGTTGATGCGGCGAGGAGTGTTGCAATTGAACCAGACTCTCCAATTCAGCGTCGGTCAGAATCATGCGCCGCGAATTATGCGCGAACCACCTCCGCTACAAAAGGCTAAATAGTTGGCGGCGGCTGGTTCGGAGTCCCGGCTTCAGCCGGCTGCGGCGTTGCAGTCCCAAGAGTGGCAAGCCCTGCGCAAAGTGGAGCGCGGCGTTTACGCCGCTTCAGCGTGGTTTGTGCAGGCGGTGTTGAAGCGGCGTGAACGCCGCGCTCCTTGCGTCAGGCAAATTTGAAGCTTCCTCCATTTTTCTGTCCACCATCTTTCTGTCAGTTCCTCCCCCAATCGCCAATCAAAAATCAAAAATCTCCTCCAACTGCCTCGCCAGCACGTCAATCACGCCCTCCGTCCAGACCACGTACGTCGCCAGGGCCATCTTCTTTTCCATCGAAAACTGGGCGGCGATGCGCTGGCGGATTTGCTCCTCCGTCCAGTCGCGCGCGAGCAACCGCTGGCGCTGCGTCTCGGGTGTGCAAGCCAGACAGACCGTGGCATCAAAATGCTTTGCGGCATCCGTTTCAAACAGCAGCGGAACCACCACCACTCCTACGGGCCGCCCCTCCGCGCGCCACTTTGCCACCCCGTCCTGCCAGGCGGCGCGGATTCGTGGATGCAGGATGGCCTCCAGGTCGCGCCGCGCCTGCTCGTCGCCAAAGACCATTTTGGCGAGTTCCTCCCGGCGCAATCCGCCGCGCTCGTTCAGCACCTGCGGGCCGAATCGTTTCACCACTTCGGCCAGCCCCGGAGTGCCCGGTTCGACCACGTCGCGCGCGATGCGGTCCGTATCGATGACCGGAATGCCGCGCCGTTGAAGAAGCTCGGTGGCTGTGGTTTTGCCCGCGCCGATTCCTCCCGTGAGACCGAAGAGTTTCATGCGGCCAGGCGCTATGAACTCTTTGAGGACGACGCAACGACAGATTCCGCCGGCGGCACCACCGGCAGGTAAAGGGTGAAGGCTGTGCCGCTTCCCACCCGGCTGCTCGCCCGGATGGCTCCGCGCGACGTGCTCACCAGCCGCCGGACAATTGCCAGCCCCAAGCCCGTGCCCTTTCCGGCTGGCTTGGTCGTGCGATGCCCGTCAAAAATCCGCGCCAGGGTTTCCGGCGGAATTCCCGGCCCGGCGTCTTCCACCGACACGGCAAGAATGGATGTCATCCCGGCCAGGCGTTCCAGATGCAAGCCCACGCCCGGCTCGTCCATGGCGTCGACGGCTTGCGACTCCTTGAGCAACCGGGCGTGCAACCGCACCGTGTGCGGCGGCGGCTGGCATTGCAGCCCGTTGATGGTCAGGTTCAGCAAAATCTGGATCAAATCGGTGCCGTTGAATTCAGCGACCACACGGCTCACCGGCGGCGAAATCTGCAACCGGTTGCCTTTCAAATCCGGGTGTTCGCGCAAGAGCACCTGCATGTCGTCCAGCACCTGCGCGACGTCCACACGGCACGCTTCGTTCGATGACGCGCGCAGGAAGGAGAGGTAACGTCGCGAAATGTTGATACAACTGACCACCTGCCGGCTGAGTTGCATGATGTCACGCTGGATGGCGGCAAGGTCCTCGCCTTCCAGCCGGTTTGCGTGGGCCAGCCGCTCTTTGACCAGTTCGATCAAGCCGGAAATGATGGTCAAGGGGCTGTTCAGATCGTGGATGATGCTCGCGTAAATCTCGCCGCGCGACTTGCTGGCCTCGAATTGCACCTGGTTGGACTTCAGTTCCTCCTCCAGCGAGTCAAGCCGCTGGATGTCCGCATGGATGCGTTCGCTCAAGCGCCGCCGTTCCATCGCGTTGGCCACCGCCGCGCGCATGGCGGAGACGTCGAAAGGCTTGTTCAGGTAGTCGCACGCGCCCAGGCGCAACGCCTGCCGGACAGTGTCCACCGTTTCATAGGCGGTCAGCATCACTACCTCGAGGTCAGGTTCGATGTTCTTGATCTGCCGCAGGACATCAACGCCCGACAATCCCGGCATGCGAATGTCCAGCACGGCGGCGTCAACATGGTGATGGCGAACCAGTTCGATCGCCTTGTCGCCGTTGTCAGCCAGCAGGATGTCGTAATCGGATTTGAAGACGATGTTAAGGGACTCGCGCGGCCCCTCTTCATCGTCAACGATCAGCAGGGTACGCTTGTGCGAGTCAAGGCTCGGCGGTTCGGCGACGTTGGCAGAATTCAAATTCATCACGCCTTTGGAGAACGATCCGCTTGTGTCATAGGCACTTACCATAACGTCAGTTAATACTCAAGCAAAAGAAGCGGGGTATAAACCCCACCTCTGGTCGGCGACACCGCCGCAGCGAAGCCCTTTCCACCAACGCAGCACACGATTCTCCCTCTCCCTA
>JBFMBT010000187.1:0-9691 GCA_040754875.1 Verrucomicrobiota bacterium
GAATCCGGCGCTCATTTTCTTTCCGCAATACTTGCAAAAGGCTGGTTACGAAACGGCGTTCATCGGCAAATGGCACATGGGCGAGACCGATGAACCGCAGCGCGGGTTTGACCATTGGGTCGCCTTCAAAGGCCAGGGCAGTTACTGGCCGGACGGACGCGGCACCTCGCGCGTGGTGCCGCAGACCAGTTATGAGGGGCTGAACGTGAACGGCCGGCGCGTGCCGCAGAAGGGTTACATCACCGATGAATTGACTGATTACGCACTCGAATGGATCGAAACGCGCAAAAGCCGAAAGCCCTTCTTCCTCTACGTGTCCCACAAGGCCGTGCATTCGGATTTTGTGGCGGCGGACCGGCACAAGGGGCGTTACGCGGGCAAGGCGCTGGCGCGTCCACCCACTTATGCGGACACGGTGGCGAATTACGCGGACAAGCCGATGTGGTTGAAGAACCAGCGCAACAGCCGGCACGGCGTCGATTTCGCCTACAACCTGCCGAAGTTCGACATCAACGCGTATTACCAGCGGTATTGCGAGACGTTGCTGGCGGTGGACGACAACCTCGGGCGCATCCTCAAACGGCTGGAGGAACGCGGCGAATTGAACTCAACACTCATCGTCTATATGGGCGACAACGGATTTCAATTCGGCGAGCACGGCTTGATTGACAAGCGCACCGCGTATGAAGCCTCGATTCGCGTGCCGCTGATTTTCCATTGTCCCGACGTGTTCAAGGGCGGAACGAAGGTGGCCGAAACCGTGGCGAACATCGACATCGCCCCCACCCTGCTCGAGTTCGCCGGCCTGAAACCGCCGGCCACGATGCACGGGCGGAGTTTTCTGGCGCTGGCGCGCGGCGAGAAGGTTCCCTGGCGCGACGCCATTCTCTACGAATATTACTGGGAACGAAATTATCCGCAGACCCCGACCATGCACGGCGTCGTGGGCGAGCGCTACAAATACGTGCGTTACCAAGGCCTGTGGGATGTGGACGAGTTGTATGATGTGCATGCGGACCCGCACGAAACGCGCAACCTGATTCACAGCGCGGAGCATCAGGGCATCGTGAGGCAGATGAACCAGCGACTCTTCGAGATGCTCGCCGAAACCGGCGGACAGGACATGCCCTTGCTCCCGGACCTGGGCGAAACATTTCCCTGGCGCAAACGCGACGGCGCGAAGCAGGCAGAGTTTCCCAAGGAGGTGGTGAAGTGAATTTGCGATTTGCGATTGCGAAAACCGCGTGTTTGACTCTCGCGCATGACACAACCCAAAGGCATCCGTTACGCGCATACCAATCTCATCGCGCACGATTGGAAGCGGCTTCTGGATTTTTACGTGAAGGTCTTGGATTGCACGCCCGTCAGTTCGGAACGCGACCACCACGGACCACACATCGATGATTTGACCGCCATGCCTGGGGCGCGCATCCGCGGGCAGCATGTGCGCGTGCCGGGGCATGGCGACAACGGGCCAACGCTCGAGATTTTCCAATACGAAAAGGGCCAGCCCCATCCGGGGCCGTCGCTGAACCGGCCGGGCTTCGCGCATCTGGCCTTCGAAGTGCCGGACGTTGAGAAGAAGCGGGAAGAGATTCTCGCCTGGGGCGGCAAGGATGTGGGCAAGCTGGTGACGATTGATATTCGCGGCGCGGGGCGGCTCACCCTCATTTACATGACCGATCCCGAGGGAAATATCATTGAATTGCAGAAGTGGCATTGAACGTCAGATACACAACATGAACAAACTTCTTCTCACGCTGGCGCTGCTGGCGGGCGTTATCAGCAGCAACGCGGCGGACAAAAACGGCTTCGGCGAAATCCTGAGCGTCAAAAAAATCTGGGACGCCGGGAAGCACAACGCGTTCACCGACTTGATCCGTTTCAAGGGAAAATGGTATTGCACGTTTCGCGAAGCCGATGACCACGTGGGCGGCGACGGCAAATTGCGCGTATTGGAGTCGAAGGACGGTGAGACGTGGACCTCGGCGGCGTTGCTCGCGGAAGAGGGCATTGATTTGCGTGACCCGAAATTGTGCATCACGCCGGACAACTGGCTGATGATCACCGCGGGCGGTTCGGTCTATCGCGGCACGAAGACGCTGCAAGGCCGCCAGCCGCGCGTGGCGTTTTCGCGCGACGGTCATATCTGGACGCCGACGCAGCGCGTGCTCGGCGAAGGTGACTGGCTCTGGCGCGTAACCTGGCACAAAGGCAGGGCCTATGGCGTCTCGTACGACACCACTCCCCTGCCCGCCGGCGCAAAAGACAGCGCGGGCCGCGGCGAGGAATGGAAGCTCAAGTTTGTCGAGA
This sequence comes from Verrucomicrobiota bacterium, assembly GCA_040754875.1. Classification (GTDB taxonomy): domain Bacteria; phylum Verrucomicrobiota; class Verrucomicrobiia; order Limisphaerales; family JBFMBT01; genus JBFMBT01. Next base: position 2,314 of record JBFMBT010000187.1, read on the forward strand.
GTCTCGACGGCGTGAATTATCACCTCGTCACGACGCTGGCGGTGCCAGACCGGCCGAATGAAACGACGCTGCGCTTTCTGAAGAACGGCGATTGCGTGGCGCTGGTGCGGCGCGAAGGCACAAAGGAGCATCCGGACAAACATGCGTGGATTGGCGTGGCCCAGGCGCCTTACAAGGAGTGGTCATGGAAGCCGGCCGGCGTGCAGATCGGCGGACCGAATTTCATTCCACTGCCGGACGGACGAATGGTGGCGGCGGGGCGGCAATACAATCCGTCGCCCGTGGGAGCAAAAACATTTCTCGGCGCGATGGATTTGGCGTCGGTGAAGCCGCAACTGATTTTTCCCAGCGCGGGCGACAACAGTTATCCCGGGCTGGTGTGGGAGAAAAAAATTCTGTGGATGAGTTACTACGCGTCCCACGAAGGCAAGACGAGCATTTACCTGGCGAAAGTGAAGTTGAACTGACGCACCGGACCCGCCGTGGCCAACGAAACCGACACCGCGAAGCCGACGAACGTCCGTTATGCGGTGTTGGGCATCACCACGCTCAGCGCGGTCCTGCTCTACCTCGACCGCCTGTGCATGGCGGAGATCGTCAAGACTGACTCCTTTCGCGAAAGCATCACGGCGGACAAGGATCAAATCGGCTCGGTGCTCGGCGCGTTCTTTCTGGCCTATGCGCTGTTTCAAGTGCCCGCGGGCTGGTTGAGCGACCGCTTCGGCGCGCGCGGCATGATGAGCTTTTACATCGGCGCGTGGTCGTTCTTCACGGCGTTGAGCGGTTGGGCGCACAGCCTGAACACGCTGCTGGTGGCGCGCATCGGGCTGGGCCTCGCGCAGGCCGGCGCGTATCCCACGAGCGGAAGTTTGCTGAGCCGTTGGATGCCGTTTTCAATGCGCGGCCTGAGCAGCAGCGTGGTGGCGTTCGGCGGGCGCATCGGCGGCGCGGCCGCGCCGGTGATCACCATCCTGCTCGTGCATCAGTTCGGCAACTGGCGGCCCGTGCTGATTGTGTATGGCGTGCTGGGCATCGCGGCGGCCGTTGCTTTCTGGTATTTGTTTCGTGAGAAACCGGAGGAACATCCGCAATGCAACGAGGCGGAGCGCGCGTTGATCGGGACGAACGTCGCGGGCGCGAAGGCGAAGCCGGTGTTTCCTTTGCTGCCGTTGCTCACCAATCGCAGCTTGTGGTGCAATTGCGTGGCCCAATTCGGGACCAACGTCGGCTGGGTTTTTTTGGTGACGTGGTTGCCCACGTATCTGAAGGACGTGAAGCATGTGGACGAGCGCGTGGGCGGATTGATGACCACGCTCGCGCTGTTCCTCGGGATGGGCGGCATGTTGCTGGGCGGATGGCTGACGGATTACGCGACGCGCAAAATGGGCGCGCGCTGGGGTCGCAGCGTGCCGCTGGCCATCACGCGCTTTGTGGCTGCGGCCGCGTATGTCAGTTGCCTCTGGCTGGAATCGCCCTGGGCATTGACGACGGCGTTTGCGCTGGTGGCGTTGTCCACGGATCTGGGGACGGCCTCGACGTGGGCGTTCATGCAGGACATTGGCGGGCGGCACGTGGGCTCGATCTTCGGCTGGGGCAACATGTGGGGCAACCTCGGCGCAGCCGCGACGTCGAAGCTGTTGCCGTGGCTGTTGCTCGAATATGATGTGAACCACGACTGGCACGAGGCGTTCTGGGTGTGCGCCGGCGGGTTCATTTTATCGGGCGTAGCGGCACTGGGGATGGATGCAACGACGCCCATTGCGGCAGAAGAGAACAAAGCATGAACTTCGCGAAACTGATGATGGCATTGCTGCTTGGGATGAGCGCGTACGCCGCCGAGCCTGAACTGCTGGAGGTGCGGAGAATCTGGGACCGCGCGCCGCACAATGCCTTCACGGACTTGCTGCATCACAAGGGCGAATGGTTTTGCGTGTTTCGTGAAGGCAAGGCGCACGTCTCGCCGGATGGCGCGCTACGCGTGATTGTGTCGAAGGATGGAACGCGGTGGGAATCGGCGGCGCTGATAACATCACCAAACGCGGATTTGCGCGATGCGAAGATTGGCGTGACGGCCGATGGACGGTTGATGTTGAACGGCGCGGCGGCGTTGCACGACCAGAGCAAGGCGCGGCATCAATCGATGGTGTGGTTCTCGAAGGACGGCCGCCAATGGGACACCGGACAGAACATCGGCGACCCGGACTTCTGGCTGTGGCGCGCGACGTGGCACGAAGGCCGGGCCTACACGATCGGTTACAACACCGACAAGGAGCGGGCGAAGCGAACCATACGGCTCTATCGAAGCGACGACGGCGCGCGTTTCGAGACGGTAGTGCCGGACTTGGGCATCAAGAATTCACCCGGAGAGAACACGCTGCGATTCTTGAAAGATGGAACATGCGTTTGTTTCCTGCGGCGCGATGTGGCCCCGTTCAGCGCGCAACTCGGGATGGCGAAGCCGCCTTATCGCGAGTGGCAATGGAAGGATCTGGCGGTGCGCGTGGGCGGGCCGAACTTCATCGAATTGCCGGATGGGCGGTTTGTCGCGGCCAGCCGTTTGCACGATGGCACGGTGCGGACATCGTTGTCCTGGCTGGACATCAAGGCTGGGACGTTGCAGGAGTTTCTCAAACTGCCTTCCGGCGGCGACAGCAGCTACGCCGGGTTGGTGTGGCACGAAGGTCTGCTGTGGGTGAGTTATTATTCGTCACACGAAGGCAAGGCGGCCATTTATCTGGCGAAGATCAGAATCCCCTGAACGGACTCCGGGCTTGCTCTCGCGATGCACAAAGGTTTTTCTACAACAAATCCGCACAAGTCTTATGAAAAGGAATTGTTTCACCCTGCTGGCGGCGTGTTGCGCCGCACTCGTCCTGCCGCGCGATGTCCACGCAGCGCAAACGGAAACGCCACCGTTAAACCTGATTTCCATCGTCACCGACGATCAGGCGCATTGGTCGCTGGGTTGTTACGGCAACAAGGAATCGCGCACCCCGAACATGGACCGCGTCGCGAAGGAAGGCGCGATTTTCCTGAACGCGTTCACAGCCACACCGGTGTGTTCGCCCAGCCGCGTGACGTTTCTCACCGGGCGTTACGGCACACAGATGGGCATCACAGATTATCTGGCGCCGATTGAATCGAACGCGGGCATCGGTCTGTCGCCGAAGGCCGTGACGTGGCCCGAGGTGTTGCAAAAGCACGGTTACATCACGGGATTGGTTGGCAAATGGCACCTGGGCACGCAGCCGCAATATCATCCCAAGAACCATGGATTCCATCACTTCTACGGCTTCCATGGTGGCGGCACCACGCCGATGAACCCGACATTCGACCACGACGGCGAGCCCCTGAAGATGCAAGGTTCGCTGCCGGACCTGCTCGTCAACAACGCCATCGGTTTCGTCACGACCAATCGCAGCAATCCATTCGCATTGCTCCTGCATTTCCGCGCGCCGCACCTGCCGTATGGGCCGGTGCCGCCGGGGGACAGCGCGCCGTTCAAGAAGCTGGACCCAACCGTTCCCGAGCCGCGTGGCGGAAACATCGAGCAAATCAAGAATTGGACGCGCGATTATTACGCGAGCATCCATTCCGTGGACCGGAACCTTGGCCGGCTGTTCAAGGCGCTGGAGGAGTTCGGCCTGATGGACAAGACGATCATCCTGTTCACCAGCGACCACGGATACAACATCGGACATCACGGCATTCATACGAAGGGCAACGGCATCTGGATTGCCGGCGGCGTGAACGGACCGAAACGTCCGAACATGTGGGACACATCCGTGCGCGTGCCGTTGATGGTACGCTGGCCGGGCGTGGTGAAGCCCGGCACGAAGGTCAACGAATACGTGTCAAACATCGACACGTTTGCGTCAGTGCTGGGGATGTTGAATGTGCCGAAGCCGCGGGATTGGAAACACGAAGGGGCGGATTTTTCAACGGTGCTGCGCGGACAGCGGCCCACGTGGCGCGACACGGTGTTCGCGCAATACGATTTGCACAACAACGGCCTGGCCTACATGCGCATGGTGCGCACGCCCAAACACAAATTGGTCCGCCATTATCACGCGAACATGATGGACGAGTTGTACGACCTGGAGAAGGACCCGGGCGAGGAACGGAACTTGATGCGGCCCAACGCGAGCCTGGACGCGGAGTTGCAACGCGTGGTCGATGACCTGGACCTGCGCTTGCTGGAGTGGATGGAGTCGATCGATGACCCGCGCCTGCGCGAAGTCAAGCAACGCCAGCGGGAACGGCGCGGGCTCTAATTTATGGCCGCCAGAAAATGCGAAGGCCGATGGACAAACTCCATCGGCCGGGAGGATTCAGAAATTCCGAGGTCCTTCGTTGGTCAAGCCGCCTTGCCGCCATCGTCAGTCTTCGCGACTTCCGGTTTGTCGGCGGGCGGGAGGTTCTTCGGCGCGGGCGGAGCGGGCGGCGGTTCAGCTTCCCAGGCGCGCTGCACTTCATCCTGCATGTCGCGGGACGCTTTCTTGAACTCCTTGATGCCCTGGCCGAGGCCCTTGGCCAGTTCCGGCACCTTCTTGGCGCCGAAGAGCACCAGCACCACCGCGAGGATGGCGATCGTCTCCCACATTCCCAACAGACCGAACATGATTTCGTTCATAGTAACTTTCGTTGTTAGCACACTACCGCAATCCATGGACAAGTAAAGAACCCAAAACATTCAACCCGCACAACTTGTTGGCCGGCAATCGCATTCACGCAAATGCGCCCGGGTCGCCATCATCGCCGTTATCAAAAAGTCTCCAAACTTCGCGCTGCACCTTGCGCGACGTTTCCACAAACTCCCGTGCGCCGCTACGCAATCCCAGCCATACTTGAGACAATAATTGCCATCCCTTCCTCCATGAGGTGGCCAAATCCGCGAAGGCAAATGCTTCGAAGGTGCTCATGCGCCCAGCCTCCATTCGCCGCGCCCCGGATTGCTCAACAGCTTGTTCGCTTCGTCGTCGAGCAGAAACTTCTCCTTCGCCGGGTCCCAGTTGAGTTTGCGCTTCAGCAGATAGGAGAGGTTGCCAAGGATGCAGAGGTTCGCGACCTTGACGCCTTTCTCGACGCTCATGGCCGGTTTCTCGCGTGAGCGAAGGCAGGCCAGGAAGTTTTCCATGTGCGGTTTCGTGGCGTTGATGCGTTCGTCGGACAGGCCGGCGGCTTTGCGCGCCTTCTCTTCGGTGAGCACTCCGCCATCACCGCCTTCGACCCAGAGCGTGTTCTTGTCGCCCCAATACTTGGAACCGTAATCCTTCTTGCCGGAAGTTTGTGGCCGCTCGCCGGGTTGTTCCCAGACCAGCGTCCAGCCCGGCTTCTTGAATTCGTACACGACACGCATCGTCGTGGGGCAATCGTAGAGGCCGCGTTTGGGCGGTTCGCCGGTGGCTTCGACGGACACGGGGCCTTGCGCATCGGCGTCCATCAGGAACGAAGCCACGCTGAAGATATGCGCGCCGCGGTCGCGGATGTTGCCGCCGCCGAGGTCGATGAGCCAGCGGAAGCCGAAGGGATGAATCGCCGCGTTGTAAGGCCGCCATTTCGCCGGACCAAGCCACTTGTCCCAATCGAGATGCGCGGGCGGCTCGGTGCTGGGCTCGAATCCGCCTTCGCGGTTCGACGGATGCCAGCACGTGACTTTCGTCACCTTGCCCAGTTTGCCGCTGCGGATGTACTCGCGCGCCGCCTGGGCATCTGGATGCGAGCGGCCTTGCGAACCGATTTGGACAATGCGCTGGTGCAACAGCGCCGCCCTCACCATGGCCTGGCCTTCGGCAATGGTGTTGCATGCGGGCTTTTCGCAATACACATCCTTGCCCGCCTGGCACGCGTGCACCGTCATCAACGCGTGCCAATGATCCGGCGCGGCAATGATGACGGCATCCAGCTCCTTGCTTTCCATCAAACGGCGGTAATCGACAAACGTGGCGACCTTGAACGACTGGTCCGCTTTCTCAAACGTCTTTGCCGCGCGCGCCAGGTGGTTCTGATCCACGTCGCAGACGGCGGCAATTCTGGCGCCCGCATTGGCCGCTTCCCGCGCCACGGCGGCACCGCGTCCCCCCGCGCCAATAAGCCCGAGGCGGATCTGATCGTTGGCGCCGGGTTTGTCCGAAAAGCCCAGCACATGGCGCGGCACAAAACTTGGAAGGCCCGCCGCGCCCGCCAAGGCCGCGCGTTTCAGAAAGGTGCGACGCGTAATTCCGTTCCGCTTCATCGAATGGTCATTGGACGTGTTCATTTTCATGGTTCTTCAATTGGTCCACACCGGCGAAGACCACGCCATGGCGGCGAGCCCCCTCACCTTCTTTTGCTGTTGCAGGCGCACGTAATAGATGGCGCCCTTTTGGAAACTGTCGTCGCGATATTCGTCCTCAAAGTCCAGCATGTTCGGCCACCAGGTTTTGACGACTTCGAACTTCTCGCGCCCCGGATACCAGCGCAGCAACTCGATCCACTCGATGGTGTCCGTGCCGCAGGCGCGCACGTGAATTTTTGGCGGCTTCTCCAGCGCAACGGTCTGGCCCATGGGCGTGCCGTTAACGTCGAATTCAAGAATGATTTTCGCGCCCGAGGTGCCGTAGGTGTGGCGGTCGTGCAACGCCTGGAAGATGTCGTCGCGTGTCAATTTCGGCGCGCGGATGGCCGCCAGGCCATAGTGCGGCTGGCCGGGCTGCGAACGATGGTCGTCCGAGGACGCAATGGTGGACAAAACCAGCCCTTGTTTCCACGTGTCCTGCGCGAAGGTCGGCGACCGCAGGCTCATGGCATCGGACGTGAACTTGCTGTGCTCGAAGGAGAGCGGGTGCGCGGGATTGTAATACTCGCTCAGACCGTGGCCGGAATAGATTTCGAAATTGCGGCGAAACACGGGGTCGTGGACGTTGAAATCGACGCCGCCGGGGAACTTGCCGGTGTGATGCGGAATGGTGACGGCGTCGCCGGCCTTGAGCAGCTTCCACAACTCTTCGAGCGTGACCTTGGACGGCGCGATGAGCGGTCCGGGTTGGTCGCGGAAATAGACGTTGTGATGCCCATAGGGACGGCCGAAGGACGCCTCGTAGGCATGAATCGTGACGAAGCGCGGCGGGTCGTCATACTTCTCCGTGCGGGCCACATACTCCTCCCAGTAAGCCTCGCTCAGGCCGCGCAACAAATCTCCGTTGGGCGCAATCGAATGGTCGGCAGCCGCGTAGAAATCCAGTCCGGAAATGTGGCGCGCGTAAAAGAACGAGTTGTCGCCCACGCCGTCGTGACTGTAGCGCGTGTGCGAGTGAAGATCGCCCCAGAAGAGGCTGCGTTCAGCGGGCACGCTGCGCACATCGACCGGATTGGAGACGGCTTCGAGTTGTGTACGTTC
>JBFMBT010000187.1:9701-13096 GCA_040754875.1 Verrucomicrobiota bacterium
CAACCGCCTTGGGAATGACGGTGATTTCACCCCAGCCTTTGAATTGCGGAATCTCCAGCACGCCGCTCACTTCGGCGCGCCCGGTCAGGACCGTGAACTGGACGCGCTCGGGCTGGACAGCCGGATTCCGCTGCACATCCAACAAGGCGACCTTCAACGTGAGCGGGCGGTTAACCGGCGCTTGCGACGGCGCGTTGACGAGCAGTTCAGTTGGTTCTCCAGCCCACGCTCGAATGAAGGGCGGGTTTTTCAGCAACTGGAATTGATTGTTTCCCCGGGCATCCACTGCCACGAGAACGGGCTCCGACGACGTGGCAATATCGGCCGCGCGGTAACCAGGACTGCCGCCGCTACGGTCGCCATACACCACGGAAATCACATCGCCCTCCTGCAAAACCCCTTCTGTCACCCGCACCCGCACGACAAACACATAACGCTCCAGCCGGCCGTCCAGCGAAGGACGCTGGCTTTTCACCAGCCGGATCCGCTCTTCGCCTTCAACGGTGGTTTCCAGCTTCACACCGGCTCGCGACGAATACGCTTTCACGTAATGCTCATCCTTCGGATCGGTCGCCTGCAACCGGTTGGCTGAATTGCGCGGACCGGAATGCCACGTGTCGGGCAATTGAACGCGAATGCCTCCGCCGGTCTGGATTTCGGCCTTGCCGACCTCGTACTTCACCGTCCATGTGCCGAACTCGCCCGCCACGCCCCAATCCGGCGAAACCCTGGCCGCGCCCTCGGCGAAGACGCCGCGTGACATGACCGCCTTGGGCGCGGGCGCGCCGGAGGCCCACAACGCTACGCCCAACAACGCGCTGACAAGAAAGCAATGGCGAATGGTTCTTTTCATGGAACGCGACGATTGTGCGCGCGGACAGGCTCGGATTCAATAGTGAGCTGAGGACACGCCCCCATGCAGATGCGCTTAGAAGTGGGTAACGACGCGCTGAGGTTCGGAGTCCTGCCTTCAGGCGGTTGGGCGTCGTCCCGTTAACAATCAAAGGAAATCTCCACGCGCTTCGAATTGCAACGCCTTGGCCGGCTGAAGCCGGGACTCCGAACCATCCGCATCTTTTCGATTCCTTACGAATCCCCCGCCAACCGATCCCCTTCCCCTCGGCGCAACTGGAACGGCACGCTCTTCACGGTTTCCATGATGAGAGCGGAAAACTTGTAGCGATTCTTTTCGAGCTGGCTGACGATTTCGTCGAGCGCGGGTTTGTCGTAGTATTCCAGGCCGCGGCCCAAGGCGTAGGTAAGCATCTTTTCCGCGAGGCAACGGAGGAATTCTTTGCGCTTGGTCTTCACCAGAATCGAATTCAAGTCTTTCGGGCCCTGGAAGACTTCGCCGCTGACGAGTTTGCCCGAAGGATCGATCTTGAAACCTTCGTCCTTGTCGCGCCAGGCGCCCACGGCATCAAAATTCTCCAGGCCGAACCCGAGCGGATCCATGCGTTCGTGGCAGGAGGCGCACGTGGGATCTTTGCGGTGTATTTCCAGGCGCTCGCGCAGGCTGGCGCTCGAAGAAGCCTTCTTATCTTCAGCCAGGGGCGGAACATCCGGTGGCGGCGGCGGGGGCGGCGTGGCCAGAAGATTCTCCAGCACCCAAAGACCGCGTTTTACGGGCGAGGTGCGCGTGGGATTGGACGTGATGGTGAGGATGCTGCCCTGCGTCAGGACACCGCCGCGTTGCGTATCACGCAGGCTGATGTATTGGAAGTTGTCGCCCTTGACGCCGTCGATGCCGTAATGGCGTGCCAGGCGTTCGTTCAGGAACGTGTAATCGCCCGTGAGGAAGTCCAGCACGCTGCGGTCCTCATGCATGATGTGGCGGAAGAACAATTTCGTCTCCTGCTTCATGTCGTCGCGCAGTTTGTCGTCCCAGCCGGAGTAGAGCTTGCGGTCGGGCGACGCGAGGTCGAGGTTGCGGAGTTGGAGCCATTGACCGGCGAAATTGTCCACGAAGGCGTCGGCCCTGGGGTCTTTCATCATGCGGGCGACCTGATAGCCGAGGTTGCGGCGCAAGGTCCCCTGCTCCGCCTGCTTGAACAATTCGTCGTCCGGCATGCTGCTCCAGAGGAAGTAAGAAAGGCGCGAGGCCAGGGCATATTCGTTGATGGGATGAACGACCTTCGGATTGTTCGGCTCGGGCTGGAGCTCGCCGCGGAACAGGAACTGCGGCGAAACCAGCACGGCGGACAGCGCCAGTTTGATGCCGGCTTCGAAGGACTGACCGTCCTTCTCCGCCAATTCCACAAAACGCAACAGGCGCGTGACTTCTTCATCCGTGACGGGGCGTCGATAAGCGCGGCGGGTGAAGCTGGCGATGATTTCGCGCGCGGCGGTCATCCTGTCGGCCGGACCGGTCGGTTGGCGCACAAAGATTCGCCGGTGGGTTTCGGGATACTCGGCCTTGCCCTTGGTAAGCGGGCCTTCGATTTCAAAGTGATCGACGTAGAGGTTGCGGTCACCACGCATGCGCCGGTCCCGTGAATCGGTGTTGTAATAATCGTTCAGGAAGGCAACGGCGAGGTTGCGCGCGCCAGCGGGCAGGCGGGCCTTGAATGAGTAGGTGTCCGGGTTTTGGCGCGAAGCGCGGACATCGAACACCTTCACTTCCTTGCCGTCGATGCGCAGCCCCATGCGCGCGGGGTCCGGCCCGGCCCGTTGCTCAAAGGCGCGCACGCGGATGTTGTATTCATCGTCCACGGGGGCCTGGTATTTCACGGTCAATTCGCCCGCGGAAATCAAGGCGCGTGCGCCTCCGGAATCCATGCCGCCGGAAATCTGGTCGGCGGGCACGCGGCGCACCGCTGGTTTGGGCGGGCCGACGACGATGGCCTTGCTCAGAATATTGTCCGCTGCGGCGAGGTATTTTTCCAGCAGCACGGGCGGGATGGAAAGCACGTCGCCGATGTTGTCGAAACCGTAACCCGAGTCATCGGCGGGGAAATCATCGGCGGGCTGGAAATCAACCCCAACGAGGTCGCGGATGGTATTGTTGTATTCCTGGCGGTTCAGGCGGCGGATGGTCACGCGGCCGGGATCCGGATTCTTCGGGTCAATCTTGAACACCTCGGTTTCGACCCAGCGGGCAATCTTGGCGCGCTCGGCTTCCGAAGGCTGGGGCTTCTTTTCCGGCGGCATGATTTTCTGGCTGACGTTGTGCGACACCATTTCCCAAATGTGCCGGTCCTTGAGCAGGGCCGTCTCGCTGCTGTGGTCGTCGAAGGAAAAGCCGCCCTTTTTCATGCCGTCGGCGTGGCAGTCCCAACAGTATTGTTCGAGGATGGGTTTGATGTCCTTGCGGTAATCGAGGGGTTGCTCGGGCGGCGGCGCGGCTGCGGGGGCCTCCGGCTTCTTGCGTTTGAAAAAATCAAGGAGGCTGGCCG
>JBFMBT010000188.1:0-12948 GCA_040754875.1 Verrucomicrobiota bacterium
GCGCGAGGTTTACCAAAAGATCTCCGCCAACATCGAAAAGGTCATGCAGGGGCAAACCGGCTCCATCCGCAAGCTGCTGGCGGCGCTGGCCGCCGGCGGGCATGTCCTGCTCGAAGACTATCCCGGCACCGGCAAGACGACGCTGGCCAAGGTGCTCGCGCGCTCGCTGGACGCGCAGTTCAAGCGCATCCAGTTCACGCCGGACCTTCTGCCTTCGGACATCCTGGGCGTGTCCATCTTCAACCAGCGGGACCAGCTCTTCCACTTCCATGAAGGGCCGGTGTTCAGCAACGTGCTGCTGGCTGATGAAATCAACCGGGCCTCGCCACGCACGCAGTCCGCACTGCTCGAAGCGATGGGCGAAGGACAGGTGAGCGTGGAGGGCGACCAGCGCAAGCTGGCCGAAATGTTCTTCGTCATCGCCACGCAAAACCCGGTGGAGTTTCGCGGCACATATCCGTTGCCCGAGGCGCAGATGGACCGCTTCGCGCTGCAGTTTACGCTGGGCTATGTGCGGCCCGAGGAAGAGGTCGCGATTCTGACGGCGCAGGCGAAGGACCATCCCTTGGAAAGCATTGAACCTTGCGCCACGGTGGAGGAGGTGCTGGCGATGCGCCGGGCGGTCACGGACATCCGCATCAGCGAAGAGTTGAAGCGTTACATTGTCGATGTCACCTCCGCCACGCGCAACACCAGCGGTGTTCAACTGGGGGCCAGCCCGCGCGCATCGCTGGCGTTGATGAAGGTGGCGCAGGCGCTGGCGTTGTTCGACGACCAGCCATTCGTTTCGCCGGAGCACATCCAGGAAATCGCCGTGCCCGTGCTGGCGCACCGCATGGTGATGGATCCGCAGGCGAAATTCTCGGGCCTCACCGCGCGCACCGTGGTCGAGGATATCGTCAAGAAAATCCCCGTGCCGGCCTGACGCCGGCGTTTGCCGCCATGGCATCTTCCGACAGCAAGGTTTCCCCGCTGGGCCGGTATCGCTATCTGCATCGGAATTATCGCACCTATCACGCGATCAAGATGTGGTTCACGCGGCGGTTCACGGCGGCGGGGTTGATGGTGTTGCTGGGGATTCTCATTTCGGCGGCGCTTGGCCTGGACACCAACGCGTCCATGGCGTACCAGGCGTTTGTTCTGCTGAGCCTCCTGCTGCTGGCCGCGGCGTTTTCGTGCCGGTTTTTGCGCGTTCCGTTTGACGCGCGGCGCGCGTTGCCACGTTTCGGCAGCGCGGGCCAGCCGATGCCCTATCGCGTCACCATTCGCAACCGCACGGCCCGGGTGCAGGCCGGGCTGGCGGTGTTCGATGATCTGGGCGACCCTTGCCCGACCCTCGAGGAGTTTGCTTCCACGCCGGAACCGGGCGAAGAGAAGCGCAATTGGTTTGACCGGCGCCAGGGATTTTATCGTTGGTCCTGGCTCGTGGAACAAAATCAACGGGGTACGGTCAAGGAACGATCGCTCGCCGCTTTGCCGCCCAAGGGGGAAATCGAGGTGAACATGGAACTGTTGCCGGTGCGGCGCGGCGTGTTGAGGTTCGAAAGTGTGAGCCTGGCATGCCCGGATCCATTCGGATTGTTTCGATCCTTCGTCAGCGTGCCGCTTCCGGACAAGGTGTTGATTCTGCCGCGTCGGTATGCGGTGTCATCGGTGGCGCTGCCGGGCACACTGAAGTATCAGCAGGGCGGCGTGGCGATGGCGGCAGCCGTCGGCGAATCCGAGGAGTTCGTTTCGCTGCGTGACTACCGTCCGGGTGACCCGATGCGCCGCATTCATTGGCGCAGTTGGGCGAAGACGGGCATGCCGATCGTCAAGGAGTTTCAGGACGAATTCTTTGTCCGGCACGCGCTGATACTCGACACGTTCAGTGACGTGGCTTACAGCGATAATTTCGAAGAGGCTGTGTCCGTCGCGGCGTCGTTCGCCTGCAGCATCCAGACACAGGACTCGTTGCTGGATCTGATGTTCGTGGGGCCGCAGGCATATTGCTTCACGGCGGGCCGCGGGTTGGCGCACATCGAGCAGATGTTGGAAATCCTCGCCTCGGTCAAGGCATGCCGCGACAACTCATTCGATACATTGTCGCGGCTGGTTCTTGAACACAGCCAGAACGTCAGTGGTTGCATCTGCATTTTTCTCGCCTGGGACAAGCCGCGCCGCGACCTGGTGGGACAACTCAAGGCGATGGGTTTGCCGTTGCGCGTCTTCGTCATCGTGGACAAGGGAAGTGAGCTCAAGCTCGATCCCGGCCCGTTGGCGGATGAGCCGATGTCGTTCCACCAGCTTGAAGTGGGCAAGATTGCGGAAGCACTCGCGCGCTTATGAATACGCCTCCTTTGCTGGTCGGCGCGGCGTTGCTTTTTTGGGGCTGGCAGTCGGGTTTGATTGTGTTCGGCGCGCTCGCGGCGATTATCCTTGAAACGCCGCGCTTTGTGCGTTGGCGCTGGGACTTCACCACCGCCGATTTGCGGCGCGTGTGGTACGTTTGCAGCCTCTTGTTCGTTGGCGCGGCGGCGTATTGTTACGTTTCGCTCGATACCACGAACGAACTGATGGAATTCTTCCTGGCGGCCAACTTCACCGCGAAGAACAAGGCGATGACCAATGTCATCAACACCTTCTTCTACTTCCAGCAATGGTGGCCGCTGATTTTCCTGCCCATCGCCCTGGCGCAGGCTTTGGGCAATGCCGAGAAAATCCCCTACAGCGTTTTCTCCTGGTACATGCGCCGCAAAGCCCAGCGTGACCCCGGCGCCGAAGGGGCGTTGAACATTGGCTTTGTCTATTTTGCACTCGTGCTGGTGGCGACCAGCGTGACCAATCGCCGGGATCCCTCGTTCTACGCGGGCCTGACCGTTTTGCTCGCCTGGGCGCTCTGGTCCATTCGCCCGCGCCGTGTCAATGCCATCGCCTGGGTCGGGCTTTTGTTGTTGCTGGCGACCATAGGATACTGGGGACAGGCGCGTTTGCATCTCCTTCAGTCCATCATCGAAGGCGGCATTTCGCAATGGATTGCCCGTCTTGCCGGCGCCCGGGGTGATGGTCTCATCAGCCGGACGGCGATCGGACGCATCGGTCAGTTAAAGCTCTCGGGAAAAATCCTGATGCGCATCGATATCGAAGACCAGGCCCCGGCGTTGTTGCGCGATTCCAGCTTCAACATGTTTGATCGTTCGTTGTGGTTCGTGCCAATCAAGGAATTTGGCGATGTCTTTGCCGAAACGGATTCCACCACCTGGAACCTGATGCCCGCCAAAACCAATTCTCACGCCATTTCCGTCTCCCGGCACATGGATCGCAGCGGGCCGATTTTGTCCGTGCCTTCCGGCACCTTTCGTTTACAGAACCTGATTGCGGGGGCGGTGAAGACCAACAAATTCGGCGTCATTCAGGTCGAGGAGAGTCCGGGGTTTGTGCGATACCGCGCCACTTTCGGTGGCGGCAAAACGGTCGATGCCCCGCCGGACGTGGCCGATACATTTGTGAATGAACATGAAATGCCGGCCGTGCGTAAGATTGTGAATGAAATGAGCTGGCGGAACCTGCCGGACACGGCGGAAAAGATCCGGGCTGTCGAAGCGTTCTTTCAGCAGAACTTCGTTTACAGCACCTACCAGACCATCAAGGATTTGCCGCGCGACCCGCAGACGACAGCCTTGGCGAACTTTCTGCTGAACACGCGCAAGGGGCATTGCGAATACTTTGGCACCGCCACGGTTTTGCTCCTGCGCGAACTGGGCGTTCCCGCCCGCTACGCGAACGGCTATTCCCTTCAAGAGACGCGCCAGAATGGCCGGCAGTACATCGTTCGCGAACGCCATGCACATGCCTGGTGCATTTATTGGGATGCCGAATCGCGCGCGTGGAAGGATCTGGACACCACGCCCGCCTCCTGGCTCCAGGACGAGGAGCAAAACGCATCTTTGTTTGAGCCCATCAGTGATTTCTTTTCCTGGTTGCGCTATCGGTTTGCCGCATGGCGCTGGCTGGGAGAGCGCGGCTCGGTCCAGAAATACCTGGGCTGGGCGCTGCTCGTGCTGGTGGTGATTTTGATCTGGCGTCTATTCGTTCTTCGCAAGCGCGCAACTGTAAAAGGCGTTGCATCCGCGAACCGCATCATTGTCTGGCCGGGCGCCGATTCGGAATTCTATCTGGTGGAAAAAAGGCTTCGCGCGCTTGGCTTGGAGCGTTTCCCTGGCGAGGGGTTCACGGCCTGGCTAGCTCGTCTGGACAAGACTTCCACTTTCTCGCTCGGGCCCTTGCGCGAGGTCCTGAAGCTCCATTACCGGTATCGCTTCGATCCACACGGAATCAACGCTGCGGAGCGTGAGGCGTTGAGGGCCGGTGTCGAGTCGTGGTTGGCTGCGCAAGATGCTGCCAAGGGGAGGTAAGCGGGCTGGAACACGTCCGCTTTGTCTGCTCACTTTTCTTTTCCAAAGGCTTGACTAGCTGGAAAATCGACTCAAAATGTCCGCTCTATTGTGGATGGGGGCAGAGTGTTGGAGCCCCCTGTGGCAGTTCAGCAGCCTCAGGCCGTACATGGTGAGTCGTCGGCATTTGGCTGTTTTTGTTTTCGGTGCGCGGCGGGAAGAAACTGGAAACGAGCTGGTTGCAGAGTTTCTAATCGCGGGCATAACGAAAACGGAAAAGTTCATAAAAGTGATGAACTTTTCTTGCGGCCCCGTTGGGCGTGGGTTACATACATGGGGCGCAGAGAAGTGAGTCTAATTTTGTTGGAATTAACGGATTAGAAGAATTTCTTGAGGCAGGCATGGTGCAGGCGCTCGACACATTTTTTGTTCTCGCTGGCAGTCGTCAACCGGTGGTGGCGGCATAACCGCCCTGCCGAACTCGAATCCCAATGTCAGACATCTTTCCCAAGTGGACCAACAAGCTTCCGCGGGCGATCATCGTCGGAGCGGTGTTGGTGGGCGGCGCGGTCACGGCGGGAGTGACGTATTATTTCACACCGAAGTACACGCGGGTGGGGTATCAGCCGATCCAACCGGTGGCGTTTTCGCACGCGATTCATGTGGACCAGGTGGGGCTGGACTGCCGTTACTGCCACACGGCGGTGGAGAAGTCGTGGTATTCGAATGTGCCGGCGAGTTCGACGTGCATGAACTGCCACAACCAGATTCTCAAGGACGATCCGAAGCTGGAAGTGGTGCGGGACAGCTTCAACACCGGCAAGTCCATTCCCTGGGTGCAGATCCACAAGACGCCGGATTATGTGTATTTCAACCACTCGGTGCACGTGAACCGGGGCGTGAGTTGCGTGGAATGCCACGGCCAGATCAACAAGATGGACGAGGTTTATCACGCGAAGCCGTTGAGCATGGCGTTCTGCCTGGAGTGCCATCGGAATCCGGAGTTGCGGCTGCGTCCGACGGACAAGATCACCGATTTGAACTGGAAGTGGGACGAAGATCCGAAGAAGAACGCCGAGATGCAAAAGGCCAACGGCACGAAGTTCGTGCATGATTGGAATGTCCGCACGTCCCAAAGCTGCTCTGCCTGTCATCGATGAAAACCATTCCTCCTCCGTGCCCTGAGCCGGATACCGGCCCGAAGTACTGGCGCAGCCTGGATCAACTGGCTGACAAGCCGGAGTTCCGGCAGTGGCTGGAGCGCGAGTTTCCCGAGGGCGCCAGCGAGTTCACGGACGCGGTGTCGCGGCGGTATTTCGTGAAGATCATGTCCGCGTCGTTCCTGCTGGCGGGCCTGGGTGCAACCGGTTGCCGGCGACCGGTGGAAAACATCATGCCGTTTGCGAAGCAGCCGGAGAATTACATTCACGGCGTGCCGCAAAAGTATGCGACAGCCATGCCGATCCGCGGAACGGCGATTCCGCTGGTGGTGGAATCGAACGACGGCCGCCCGACGAAGATTGAAGGCAATGCGCTCCATCCGGACAGCAACGGCGGGACCGACCATTTTGCGCAGGCGTCGGTGCTGAACCTGTATGATCCGGATCGCTCGATGCGGTTTGCGAAACAGGGCGGAGTGACGGCCAAGCGCGAGGAAGCGTTGGATTTTCTATCATCGGTGGCGCAACAGGCGGCGGGCAACGGCGGGGCCGGGTTGTGCTTTTTGTCCGAGCGCACGAATTCGCCGTCGCGCGACCGCGTGCAGAAATTGATAGCGGCGAAGTATCCGCAGGCGAAGTGGTTTGTGTATGAGCCGGTGGATTTCGACATCGCGCGCGAAGCGGCGACGGTGGCGTTTGGGAAACCGGTGACCCCGTATTTCAAGTTCGATGAGGCGGAAATCATCCTTTCGTTGGACAGCGATTTTCTGGCGCTGGAAGAGAACGCGTATCTGAACATCCGTCGGTTTGCGAAGACGCGGCGGCTGGCGAAGGCGGGCGACAAGATGAGCCGCCTGTATGTGGTGGAGGGGCTTTTCACGCTGACCGGCGCGAATGCGGACAACCGGTTGCGCGTGGCGACGAGCCAGGTGCAGGGCATCGCGGCGCACATCGCGCTGGCGATCGTCAAGGACAGCAGCCTGCAAGCGCCGCTCCAGGCGATGGCGGACGCGGTGAAGCTGACGGCGGCGCAACAAAGCTGGGTTGCGGAATGCGCGAAGGATCTGGCGCACAGCGGCGCGAAGGCGGTCGTGGTGGCGGGATATCGCCAGCCGTTGGAAGCGCATTTGATTGCGCACGCGATCAACAGCGCGCTGGGCGCGGTGGGCACGACGGTCGCATTGCAGGATTATGATCGCCCGGCCAACGGCACGCTGGCGGAACTGGCGGAGCAATTGAACGCGGGTTCAGTGGACACGCTGGTGATTCTGGGCGGCAACCCGGTTTATAACGCGCCGGCGGATTTGAATTGGACGGTGGCGCAGGGCAAGGCGAAGACGGTCATCCGGCTCGGCTACTACGAAGACGAGACGACCGCGTCGAAGACGGCGCCGACGCTCTGGCACCTGCCGCAGGCGCACTACCTGGAGTCGTGGGGCGATGCGCGCACGGCGGATGGCACGGTGGCGCCGGTGCAGCCGTTGATCCAACCGTTGTTTGGCGGATTGACGGAACTGGAAGTGCTGGCGCGGCTGGGCGGACTGGAAAAGACGAATCCGCATGACATCGTGCGCGAGACTTTCCGCGGCCTGGCAGGCGATGACGAGAACAAGTGGCGCAAGTTTTTGCACGACGGTTTTCTGGCGGGCAGCGCGGCCAAAGCGGGTGGCGCGTCGCTGAGCTTTTCAGCGGTGGCAGCACGGCTGGGCGCGGCCAAGACGGCCAATGCGCCGACGTCGAACAGCCTGGAAGTGGTGTTCTATCGTTCCCATGCGATGGACGACGGCCGTTATGCGAACAACGGCTGGTTGCAGGAAACGCCGGACCCGATCACCAAGCTGGTGTGGGACAATGCGGTGTTGATGAGCCCGGCGACGGCGGATGCGCTGGGCGTGGGGAAATTCAAGGCCGAGGCGCGCAACAACGAAGCAAGCGCGGGCTTGTTCGAAAACCAAATCGTGGAAGTGAGCATCGGCGCCCGCAAGGTGGAGGGGCCGGTGTGGATTCAGCCGGGCATGGCGGACAACGTGGTCGGCATCTCGCTGGGTTATGGCCGCAAGGTGGACTGGCGCATTGCACGGGGGCAACACAAGGAAGGGACTGGATTTGACGGGTATCGTCTGCGGACGGCCGCGGCTCCTTATATTGCGGCGGGCGCAAAGGTGACGGGGACGAGCGCGACGCGCGCGCTGGCGAGCACGCAGGAACATGGCGCGATGGAAGGGCGCCCGATCATCCGCGAGGCGAACCTCGCGCAGTTCGAGAAGAACCCGCAATTCGCGGTGGCGCTCAACACGCATGAGCCGCCGGCGCCGCTCAACCAGCCGATTTACAAGAATCCGTTCGACGAATTCAAGAAACGGGGCGTTCACCAGTGGGGCATGGTGATTGACCTGAACACGTGCGTGGGATGCAGCGCGTGCGTGCTGGCGTGCCAGAGCGAGAACAACATTCCGATTGCCGGCAAGGACCAGGTGCGCCGCGGCCGCGAGATGTCATGGATCCGGCTGGACCGTTATTTTTCAGGGAACGTGAACGATCCGCAGGCGGCGTTCCAGGTGATGCTCTGCCAGCACTGTGAAGCGGCGCCGTGCGAAAACGTTTGCCCGGTCAATGCCACGGCGCACAACGAGGAAGGCCTGAATGTCATGGCCTACAATCGTTGCGTCGGCACGCGGTATTGCTCGAACAACTGCCCGTACAAGGTTCGCCGCTTCAATTATCTGGATTTCAACCGCCGCCCGCTGGACAGCCTGAAAGGGCCGGTCTATTCGATGCCAATCTTGAACAGCGTCGATGGCGAGTGGGAACTGGCGCGCTGGTGGAAGAACCCGGACCGCGGGCTGAAGCCGGATGAGGAGTGGGATTTGCTGGCGCTGGTGAAGAACCCGGACGTGACGGTGCGCATGCGCGGTGTGATGGAGAAGTGTTCGTTCTGTTTGCAGCGCATCGAGCAGGCGAAGATTGCGCAGAAGGTGAAGGCGGGGCCCTCCGGCGACGTGCAGGTGCCCGAAGGCGTCATCAAGACCGCGTGCCAGCAGGCGTGCCCGGCGGGCGCCATCACGTTCGGCAATTTGAACGACGCCAACAGTGAAGTTTCCAAGGCCAAGCAGAATCCGCGCAATTACACGGTGCTGGATTACCTGGCCACCAAGCCGCGCACCACGTATCTGGCGCGCGTGCGCAATCCGAACCCGAACATCAAGGACAGTTACGAGACGATGCCGGGGACGACGGATGAATACGTCAAAAAGAATCACGTGAAAGGCGATCCTTTTGCAACGCATCATGGTTCCGATCACGGCGCGCCAGCGGCCGCCGGGAAAGGAGGGCATCACTAATGTCTGACTCAGCCATTCCTGCGGCGATCAAGGTGCAGGCTCCGCCGATTGAGCTGGAGCGCGAGGCATTGGTCGAGAATCAACGGAGCATCGGTTGGATTTCCGACCGGGTGGCGGCGATTGTCGAGGGCAAGGCGCCGTTGTGGTGGTGGGCGGCCTTCATCCCGAGCGTGACTGCGCTGGGCATGCTGGGTTTCCTGCTGTTCTACCAGATCACGGTCGGTGTCGGCGTGTGGGGCAACCAGCATCCGGTCATGTGGGGCTGGGACATCATCAACTTCGTCTGGTGGATCGGCATCGGCCACGCCGGGACGCTGATTTCGGCGATTCTCTTCCTGCTGCGCCAGAAGTGGCGCACGGCGGTGAACCGCGCCGCGGAGGCGATGACGATTTTCGCCGTGATGTGCGCAGGCATTTATCCGGGGTTGCACGTCGGTCGCGTGTGGTTCGACTGGTATCTGTTCCCGATTCCGAACTCGAACATCATCTGGCCGCAGTTCCGGTCGCCGCTGATGTGGGACGTGTTCGCCGTCTCGACGTATTTCACGGTGTCGGTGCTGTTCTGGTACATGGGATTGATTCCCGACCTGGCGGTGATGCGCGACCGGGCGAAGACAAAGATCCGCAAGTTTTTCTACGGGCTGTTCTCGCTGGGCTGGACGGGCGCGAACCGGCACTGGAGCAATTACGAGAAGGCGTATTTGATTCTGGCGGGTCTTTCGACGCCGCTGGTGTTGTCCGTGCACTCGATCGTGTCACTGGACTTCGCGGTATCGCAGTTGCCGGGCTGGCACACGACGATTTTCCCGCCGTATTTCGTGGCGGGCGCAGTGTTCTCGGGATTCGGCATGGTGCTGACGCTGCTGATTCCGTTGCGCAGCATGTGCAAGCTGGAGGACATCATCACGATCCGGCACATCGACCTGATGTGCAAAGTGACTTTGGCGACGGGCACGATCGTGGGCTACGCCTACATCATGGAGTTGTTCATCGCTTGGTATGGCGGCAATCCCTACGAGCGCTATGCGTTCCTGAACCGCATCGCCGGCCCGTATGCGTGGGGTTACTGGATCATGATGTGCTGCAACGTCATTGTGCCGCAGTTGTTCTGGATCAAGTGGTGCCGCACGAACCTGATTTTCGTGTTCATCATGTCGATCCTGGTGAACGTGGGCATGTGGTTTGAACGTTTTGTGATCATCGTGATTTCGTTGCACCGCGAGTTTCTGCCGGGCAACTGGGGTTACTTCAGCCCGACGTGGGTGGACGTCTGCACGTATCTGGGCACGTTCGGGTTGTTCTTCACGATGTTCCTGCTGTTCCTGAAATTTGTTCCGATGATTGCGATCTCGGAAGTGAAGGGCGTCACGCCCCAGGCGGACCCGCATCATCCGCTGGGCGGCGCCAAAGGAGGGCATCACTGATGGCTGCGACCACGCAACAATTTGGCATCATGGCGGAGTTTGAAACTCCGGCCGACGTGATGCACGCGGCGGAACAGGTCCGCGACGCGGGCTACCGCCGGTGGGACGTGTATTCGCCGTATCCGATCCACGGGATGGATGACGCGATGGGGTTGAAGAACTCGAAGGTGGGTTACATTGCGTTCGGCGGCGGCATCACCGGATTTTTCAGCGGCATGTTGATGATCTGGTGGATGAACTCGTTTGATTACCCGATCGTCATTGGCGGCAAGCCTATGTTCAGCCCGTTTGGCGCGTTCCCGCCGTCGTATGAACTGACGATTCTGCTGGGGGCATTCGGGTCGTTGTTCGGGATGCTGTTCCTGAACCGGTTGCCCAAGTGGTATCACCCGCTGCTCAAGCATCCGCGGTTCAAGGGCGCATCGCACGACAAGTATTACATCGTGATCGAATGCACGGACCCGCGTTACACGGAGAAGGAAACCCGCGCGTTGCTGGAGAAAACCGGCAGCAAGCACATCGAAATGGTGGAGGACTAGATGCGCTATTTTCTCGCACTTTTCGGTCTGGCGGTGCTGACGACGATGTTGATCTTCGGCAAGCAGGGGGACATGTCGCGCAAGCCGCCCCTGGAGGTCTTCCCGGACATGGACCGGCAGCCGAAGCTGCGCCCGCAGACGGCGAACAGCTTTTTCGCCGACCGGCTCAGCTCGCAACTGCCGGTGGCCGGCACGGTGGCGCGCGATTCGGCGTATGAGGATAATCCGGTGAACACGGGTCGCATCTCGGGCACGACGAACTTCATCGAGAACATTCCGGTGCCGGTGACGGTGCAATTGCTGGAGCGCGGGCAGCAGCGGTATCAGATTTATTGCTCGCCGTGCCACAGCGCCTTGGGTGACGGCAACGGCGTGACCAAGAAATTGGGCATGACGGTGGTGGCGACATTGCATGACCCGCGCATCGTGAAGCTGCCGGATGGCGAAATCTACAACACCATCGCCAACGGCAAGAACCTGATGGGCGCGTATGGCGCGGCACTGGATGTCAACGACCGTTGGGCCGTGGTGGCGTATGTGCGCACGTTGCAGCGCGCGCAACTGGCCAACGTGGACGATCTGCCCGAGAACAAGAAAGCGGCTTTCAAGAAATAGCATATGGCTGCGCATTCATCTTCCGAATCAGAGCCGAAGCTCGACCTGTCGAAGTATCGCAATCTGCCGCTGCAGGTGGCCGGTGCGGGCGCGGTATTGCTGGTGCTGGGCGTCGCCATCAGCTTCATGAGCAAGAGCGGGCTGGGCATCAAGCAGTTTGCGTTTTCGTGGCTGCTGGCGTTCATGTTCTACCTGAGCATCATGCTCGGGGGATTGTTTCTGACGATTCTGCATCATTTGTTTGATGCCAGTTGGTCGGTGCCCATCCGGCGCATCACGGAGCATCTGGCGAATCTGTCCAAGCCGATGGTCGTCCTCTGGCTGCCAATTGGTTTCCTGGCGACGACGCTTTACGCGTGGATGAATGTGGCGGATCCGGAAGCAGATCATGCCTTGTTTTCCAAGCAACCGCTCTTTACGAAAGAGGGCTTTTACATCACGTCGGCGGTTTGCCTGGGGTTGTGGATTTTGTTCTCGCACAAGCTGCGTCATTATTCGCTGAAGCAGGATCAGGATGGATCGTTTGAATGCACTCGCAAGATGCGTCAATGGGCATGCGTCGGCATTCTGGTGTTCGCCGTGACGCTGACGTTCGGCTGTTTCATGTGGATGAAGGCGCTGGAGTATCAATGGTTCTCCACGATGTTCGGCGTGTATTACTTCGCCGGGAGCGTGTGGCTGACGATTGCGACGGTGTATCTCATCACGCTGGCGCTCAAGCGGACGGGGCCGTTGAAGGATCTGGCGGGGACGAAGCAGTTTTATTTCCTGGGCTCGCTGCTGTTCGCGTTCACGGTGTTTTATTCGTACATCCATTTTTCGCAGTACTTCATCATCTGGAACGGCAACATGCCGGAAGAAACGTTCTTCTATCTGCGCCGCGAGCAGGGGATGTGGTACGAGACGGGCATCGCCATCATCTTCGGCCATTTCTTCATTCCGTTCCTGGCGTTGCTGCGGATCGATGTGAAGCTCAAGGCGTGGTTCATGATTCCGGTGATTGCGTGGGCGTGGCTGATGCATTACGTGGACCTGTCGTTCAACATCATGCCGATGATTCATCCGACGGTGTTTGTGCCGCACCTGACGGACATCGGTGCGATGCTGTTGATGGGCGGCTTCCTTGCGTCGCGCTTTTTGAAGGACTTGAATTCGCATCCGATCTTCCCGCAGAAAGACCCGCGCATGACGGAGACGCTGGGCGTGTATGTCCAGCCGCTGTCGGAAGTGAAGGCCGCGCATGGAGGCGCGAAATGATGACTTTAACCCGCACAGAGGCGTCGCATGAATAACGAAGAATCCTGCTGTGGCTGCAACTTGAAGACCGTCGCTTACGCGGTGGGCATTCTCGGCTCGTTCCTCGTGATCGCGCTGCTGGTGACGTCGATGCGCCGGCAGACCGCGCCGCCGCCGGTGAACCAGGCGCGCGCCGAAGAGCGTGCGAAGGCGTTGAAGGAAGTGCGCGCGGCCGAGGCGGCCGGCACCACCGAATACGC
>JBFMBT010000189.1:0-12946 GCA_040754875.1 Verrucomicrobiota bacterium
TGGTCGATGGCAAGGTTGTCTTTAGCGAGGAAATCGTCTGGGACCCGTACCATCAGCCCGACCCGCAGTATCATTACTCCGGCATCATGGATTCGCTGAAACGCGCCGCCGCGCAGTTGCCGCGCGTTGATGCCATTGGCGGCAGCGCGGCGGGCGTGTACGTGAACAATCGCGTCATGGTGGCGTCGCTCTTTCGCGGCGTGGCGCCAGATGTTTTCAATCAGCGCGTCAAGGACATGTTCCTGCAGATTGGCAAGGAACTCGGCGTGCCGCTGGAAGTCGTCAATGACGGCGAGGTCACCGCGCTGGCCGGCTCGATGTCGTTGAACAAAAACGCCGTGCTCGGCATCGCCATGGGCACGAGCCAGGCGGCTGGTTACGTCACGCCCGAAGGCAACATCACCTCGTGGCTCAACGAACTGGCCTTCGCGCCCATCGATTACAATCCCAGCGCGCCCGTTGATGAATGGTCCGGCGACTACGGCTGCGGCGCGCAATACTTCTCGCAACAGGCCGTCGGCCGGCTGCTGCCGGTGGCGGGCATCGATGTGGACCCCAAAACGCCCCTGCCGGAAAAGCTGAAACACGTGCAATCGCTGATGCAGCAAGGCGACCATCGCGCGGAAAATATCTACCGCACCATCGGCACGTATCTGGGCTATGCGCTGGCGCATTACGCGGATTTCTACGCGTTCGAAAACCTGCTCATCCTTGGCCGCGTCACCACCGGCAAGGGCGGCGACCTCATCATCGAAGGCGCAAAGGAAGTGTTGCGCGTGGAATTCGCCGACCTCGCGGGCCGCATTGCCTTCCACATCCCGGATGAAAAAGACAAGCGCCACGGCCAGGCTGTCGCCGCGGCGAGCCTTCCCAAGCTGAGTTGACAAACTCATTGGGACGCCGGGACGATGAATTGACAAACGGACCGTTTTATTGAGAGTTAACTCATGAGTATTTCCGTCGAACCTCGGTGGCGCGCGGTGGGCCTGGTCATCGACCAGAATACGCGTGATTTGATCTCCCGGCGTTACGGACTCCTTCACGAAACCATCAGTTGGTTCAAGACCATTGAGCTCTTTCGCGATGCCGAGGGTGAACGCATGATCGACCGCGATCCGACGCCTTCGGATTTGCGGCAGCACAAGGTCTGGATCAGCCAGTTGATCGCCGAGGGAGAGCGTCTGGTGGCGGAGATCAAGGAACACGGTCTGTCGCGCAATCAAGCAGGCATCAAACTTTCGGACGTGGAAGCCACCGTCGAGGAACTGTATTCGACGCAGGTTCAGTGGCACGGGAAAATGACGCGCGAACGCAAAGCGGAGTTGTGGGAAAAGGTTTTCCATGTCAAGGCACCCCGAGGTTGAGGCTATCCTCCAGGCGTGGTACGAACTCGAAACTGGCGATCCTTCTGAGAAGGCCGCACACTTGAATCGATTCCACACGCTGCTCGACCAAGCGATTGCGAAGTCCGACACGCGTGGAGTATCGCGCGCGGAATTGAAGGAATTGCTCGCCGACCCATACCGCGAATACAAGCGCTCCAAACGAAAAGAAGAACGCGCCCGCATTTCGCGGCTGAGATAGCGTTTACTTCGCCTTCTGTTTCTGTTTGCCCTTTTGTCCACCTTGGCCCCTGGTTCCGGGGGGATCGGTTTCCGGCACCTTCAACTCCTTGCGCAGGCGCGCCAGTTCTATTTCCAGTTCTTTTTGTGCCTGCGCGTACTTCGGGTCGCCGAAGACGCTCTTCATTTCGCGCGGGTCGGCTTTGGTGTCGTACATCTCCCATTCGTTGACGTCCGGCTCGTAGAAATGCACCAGCTTGTACTGCGCGGTCACCACGCCGTAATGACGACGCACGCTGTGCGCGCCGGGATACTCGTAATAATGATAGTAAAAGCTCTTGCGCCAGTCGGCGGGCGTTTTGCCCTGGAAAAGCGGCTTCAAGCTGCGGCCCTGCATGTCCGATGGAATGGGCTGGCCCGCGATGTCCAGAAACGTCTCCGCGAAATCCAGGTTCGACACGATATCGTGATTGGCGCTGCCCGGCTTGATGACGCCCGGCCAGCGCACCATCAACGGCGTGCGCAACGACTCCTCGTAAATCCAGCGCTTGTCGAACCAGCCATGCTCGCCCAGGTAAAACCCCTGATCCGATGAATAAAACACCACCGTGTTCTTTGCCAGCCCGGCGTCATCGAGATACTTCAGCACCTCGCCGATGCCGTCATCCACCGCCGCCACACAACGGAGGTAATCCTTGATGTAGCGTTGGTATTTCCAGCGCACGAGGTCCCTGCCCTGCAGGTCTGCCTTTTGAAACGCCTCGTTCTCGGCGTCGTAAGCGGCATGCCAGGCCTTGAGTTGTTCCTCGTTAAGGTTCTTCGGCGGCGTCAATTTCAGGTCCAGTTGCGTCATCGTTTTCTCGATGGTCATGTCCTGCGTGTGCGCCGGCTTGCCGCGCCCCGAGTAATCGTCGAACAACGTCTCCGGCTCGGGCATCTTCACGTCCTTGTAGAGGCTGTAATACTTCGGGCCCGGCTGCCATTCGCGATGCGGCGCCTTGTGCTGGAGCATCAGGTAAAACGGCTTTGACTTGTCGCGCTTGTTTTTCAGCCAGTCCAGGCCGTATTGCGTGATGATTTCCGTCGTGTAACCGGTGTGCTGTTTGCGCTCGCCGTTCTCGATCATCGGCGGGTTGTAGTACGGCCCCTGGCCGACCAAAATGTTCCAATAATCAAACCCGGTCGGATCGCTTTCCAGATGCCACTTGCCGATGACGGCCGTCTGGTAACCTGCCTGGCGCAACAACTTGGAAACCGTCTGCTGGCTGCCGTCGAAACGATTGCCGTTCTGGACGAAGCCGTTGAGGTGATTGTATTTGCCCGTGAGGATGACCGCGCGGCTTGGGCCGCAAATCGAATTGGGCACCATGGCGCGATGAAAAATCATCCCTTCGCGCGCGAGGCGATCCATGTTGGGCGTCTTGTTTAACTTCGAGCCATAGGCGCTGATGGCCTGGAACGCATGGTCATCGGTGAACAGGAACAGGATGTTCGGGCGCTCGGCGGCGGGAAGCGTCGTGGCGATGCCGAAGGCGAAAAGGGCGCAGAGTTTCAGCAGGTGGTTCATGGCCGTGAGATTAGAGAAATGCCGTCATCGTGGCAATGTCCTATGCCGTCCTCAAAGCTCAAAAGAAGCGCCAAGGTCAAAGCTCCAAACCCAAAGCAGCGGTTGGGTTCAATGTTCCGAGGTCAAAGGTCATGGTCGGAAAAAATCCGGCGAATCCGGAAAAAGGTGGCAAAGGGCGGAAAAAGGTGGAACGGAGTGAAACGAGCGGGCGGGCCAGGTGGGGGACAAAGGCGGGACACCCCCCCCCGCGAATATCCGACAATAACCGGTTATTACCGGTTATTGGCGCTGGCGAAACTGCCCGGGGCGGTTTGAAAGACACGTGAGCCTCGTTACATTGGCGGCAGCATGATTTTTTTACGCGTGGCTGATGTGGATTTACGTGGATTTGGACGGCCGGTCGTGGTGAGTGTTGTTCGACATTTCGTGGAAGCGCCAGATGGGGCGGGACGCCGGGGCCAAAGGGGTGCGCGCCTCGTGGATACGAGGGTTCGTCGGTGGAAGGCGCGAAGCCATCCGTTCCCAGCGGCGGCGCTCCCTGGCGCATAACTTACTCGGGAGAATATACGCGTTGCCGGGAGGGTGTCAACAGATATGTTGCACCTTGTGATAAACGAGCTTACCACGCAATCGCGCCCTCACCCCTTGGGGTCGTTGTTGCCGCAAAACGTGACGACACCTCATCCCGCCCCGCTCCTGATCAAGGCGGAGCGGGAGGCGGCATTGACACGGGTCGTGGTGCTTGTGAAAGTATGCGCATGTCCTTGAGTTTGTATTTAGCGCCGGTTTCTCCCGATGCATCGGGACTGTGTCGCCGGTTTCTATTCGGCGGGTCGCGGCGGGTCAGAGGAATTGGCATCATTGGCGGCACGGAGCAAATTGAGTTTATTACGCCTGGCAGGCTGGAAGCCTGCGATACAGCAGGTTGGAAACCTGCGCTACAACGGGCGGCGATACTCGCCACGCTGTTGCTGGCGGTCGTCGGGCCGGCCGGGGCCGCCGAGGCACCGTCCTATGACAAGGTCCAGGCCCTGTTCGCCGAGCATTGTCTGGATTGCCATGGGTCGCAGGACCCGGAGGGGAAGCTGGACCTGGAAACGTTCGGGGCGCTCATGAAGGGGGGCGACAGCGGGCAGGTCGTGGTGCCGGGCAAGAGCGCGGAGAGTTTGCTGGTGAAATTCCTCGAGGGCAAATCGGGGCGCGAAGGGAAAAACCAGTTCATGCCGCCGGGCAAACGCAAGCATTTAAGCGCTGCGGAAATCACGACCGTCAAGGCGTGGATCGACGCGGGCGCCACCGGGCCGGAGGGCGACAACGTGGCGTTATGGACGACGGTGCCGAAGATTGCGCCAAAGGTCGCGCCGCGCCGGGCCATCAAGGCGATGGCGTACGCCCCGCAGCCGGATTGGATTGCGACGGCCACCTACGGCGAAGTGCAGATTCGCTCCGCCAAGACGCGCGAACTGGTGCGCACGCTCACCGGCCATCGCGGCAGCGTCAACGGCGTGGTGTTCTCAAAGGATGGCGGGCAACTCTTCGCGGCGGCGGGCGTCACCGGCGTGTTCGGTGAAGTGCGCCAATGGGACGCCAGCAAAGGCGAACTGATCCGCATCATCGAGGGGCACAAGGATTCGTTGTATGCGGTGGCGTTGTCGCCGGATGGGACGATTCTTGCCACGGGCAGCTACGACCAGAAGATCAAGCTGTGGAACACGGCAACGGGCGTCGAAATCCGGACCCTCTCTGGCCACAACGGCTGCATCTTCGACCTGGCGTTCCGGCCGGATGGCAAAATCCTGGCCAGCGCCAGTGCGGACCGCACCGTGAAGCTCTGGGACGTGGCCAGCGGCGAGCGGCGCGACACGTTTTCACAGCCAACGAAGGAAGTGTATTGCGTGGCGTTCAGCCCGGACGGCAAGCGGCTGCTGGCGGGCGGCGTCGATAACCGCATCCGCATCTGGCAGATCAGCGAGGCGGCCACGGAGACGAGCAATCCACTGCTGGACGCGAAGTTCGCGCATGAAGGGGCCATTTTGAAAATCGCCTTCTCGCCGGACGGCCGGCACGTGCTGTCGTCGGCGGACGATCGCACGGTGAAGTTGTGGGACGCGGCGGAGGTGAAGGAGCGTCTGCCGCTGGAGAAGCAGCCGGACTGGGCCCCTGCCCTGGCGTTCATCCACGGCAACTCGACCATTGCGCTGGGCCGCATGGATGGGAGCATCGCTTTTTACGACGTGAAAACCGGCAAGCCACTGGCGGCGGGGCAATCCGTCGTGGCACGTTAACCACGAATGAACACCAATGGACACGAATCAAGACAACGCCGTCGCGTGGAACGTGCGCCAGCTTTCGGATCGCGGCTGTGGCAACGCCCAGCCGCAGTCCGGATGAGTTTCTCCCTCCCATTCGTGTTGATTCGTGTGCATTCGTGGTTAGCAAAGTGACTTTATGAAAACGTTGTTGTTGTTGATGTTGGCGCTGAGTCTGGCCGGCGCCCAGGCGGCGGAACCGAAGGCCAAAGCGAAGAAGGCGGCTCCGGCGCCCTCTGCCGCGCCGAAGCTGATGTCCGCCGAGCCGCGCGGGGTGCAACGCGGCGTGGCCACGGCCGTCAAACTGACGGGCGCGAATCTGAACACGCTCAAGGAACTGAAGCTGCACAATGCGAAACTCACCGGCAAATTCATCCGCACGGAGGAAACGAAATCCACGCAGGTATCGGTCGAGTTGACGGCAGCCGCGGACCTGCCGCGGGCCGCGTATGAGCTTTCGGTGGTCGGCGAAAGGGGCGAGAGTGAAAAGCTCAAGGTATATGTGGACGATTTGCCGCAGGCCGTCGAACCGGCGATGAACACCGCGCGACCGGCATTGAAGTTGTCGCGCCTGCCCGCCAGCGCCTGGGGCGTCATCGAGCAGCCCGGCGTGACCGATGAGATTGAGTTCGAGGCGAAGGCGGGCCAGACCATCGTGCTGGATTTCGCGGTGAAAAGCGTGGGATCCAAGATGGCCAACCCGTTGCTGACGGTCATCGATGTACGCGGCGTGCCGCTGGCGGGCAATCATGGCGTGAGCGAAGGCGGCGATCCCCTGGTGGCGTGCGTGATTCCGGCGACGGGTGTGTATCGCGCGCGCGTGAGCGACCAGATGCTCGGCGGGTCGGCTGACCATTTTTACCGGCTGTCCATCGGTGAATTGCCGACCGTGACGGGGTTTTTTCCATTGAGCGTGCATGCGAACAGTGAGGCGCAGGTGCAGCTCGTGGGTTACAATCTCGGCGCGGAACGGCGCGTGGCGGTGAAGGCGGGCGCGCCCGGCGAAATGCCGTTGCCCATCGACCGCGATTTGTATCGCACGCGCGAAAACCTGCGGCTCATCGTGAGCGACCAGAACGAGGCGCTGGAGAGCGAGCCGAACGATCTGCCAAGCCAGGCCACGAGCATCACGGTGCCCGCGCAGGCCAATGGGCGGTTGTGGCGCCAACCGGCGGCGCGCAAGCCGCGCAAGACGGAGCCCGCGCCTTCGGCGGACGCGGATTTGTATCGGTTCAGCGCGAAGGCGGGCCAGGTGCTGGTGATTGAAACGACGGCGGCACGGCGTGGTTCGCCGTTGGACACGAAGATCGAGGTGTTGCACGCAAACGGTTCGCCGGTGGAGCGCGTGATGCTCCAGGCGGTGCGCGATTCAAGCATCACCTTCCGCAACATTGACTCGGTGCAGCTTGAGGCCCGCTGCGTGAACTGGGAGGAGATGGACTTGAACCAGTATCTCTATATGCAGGGCGAGGTGGTGAAGATTTATCGCATGCCGCGCGGGCCCGACTCGGGCTTCATGTTCTACACGTCCGAAGGGAAGCGGCGCGGGTATTTCGACACGAGCGCGACGGCGCATGCGCTGGACGAGCCGTGTTACATCGTCGAACCACACCCGCCGGGCACGAAACTGCTGCCCAACGGCCTGCCTGCGTTCATGGTGCATTACGAGAACGACGATGACGCGGACCGCAAGCTGGGCAAGGATTCGCGCCTCTTCTTCACCGCGCCCCAGGACGGCGGATACCTGGTGCGCGTGACCGATACCCGCGGCGTCAACGGCGAGGAGTTTGTGTACCGCCTGACCGTGCGTGAAGCGAAGCCGGATTTCAAAGTGACGTTGCAGGGCGCGAATCCCACGGTGAACGCGGGCGCGGCGAAAGGCTTCACGGTGAAGGCCGAACGCATCGACGGCTTCGACGGCGAGATCCGCGTGAGCGTCACCGGCGCGCCGCCCGGCTTCATTGCGTCGCCCACCATCATCATTCAAGCCGGGCATCTCGAAGCGGATGGTTCGCTGTTCGCCGCGGTGGATGCGCCGCAGCCGACGACCGGGAACCGCAACCAGACGAAGGTCACGGCGGCGGCAACCATCAACGGCCAGACCGTCACGCGCATGGTGAACAATCTCGGCGACATCAAGCTGGCCGAAAAACCGAAGCTCATGGTGACGTTGGCGCCCGACCCAAGCGCGGAGGGAGCGAAACCGGCCAAGGCGGATCAACCACTGGAGATTGTGATCGCGCCCGGCCAGACCGTGCCCGCGTGGTTGCGCCTGGAGCGCAACGGCGACACGAATCTCGTGAACCTGGACATCGACGGCCTGCCGCACGGCATCATCATCGACAACATCGGCCTCAACGGCGTGCAGATTCGCGCCGGGGAAAATGAGCGGGAGATTTTCCTGACCGCGGCAAAGTGGGTGCCGGAAACGGAGCGGCTGTGCCACGCGGTGTTCGCCTCGGCGCGCGGCACCGGCGGCAGCGCGAACTTGCAGACGTCGAACCCGGTGCTGATCCGCGTGCGCAAGGGCGGCGCGCAGGTGGCGACGAAATAATGGCGCACAAACAAAAACGGCCCCGGTTGCCCGGGACCGTCTGTTCCTCCTGCGCCCAGAGTGGGGTGCAAATCAATCAGTCAACGGCCGCACCCAGATGTTGCGGAAGCGCACGGGATTGCCGTGGTCCTGCAACGCCAGCGCGCCTTCGACCGGATGCGCGGTGTACTTCGGCGCGCCCTTGTGCGAGGTCGTGCCCAGAATCATGACGTCGTCCTGCACGAGAATGCTGTTGTGCAGCACGGTGAGGCGGCCCGGCTTGACGAGGTTGCCGCTGCCGTCAAAACGCGGCGCGCGATAGATGATGTCGTAGGTCTGCCATTCGCCGGGCGGACGGCAGGCATTGACGAGCGGCGCGTGCTGCTTGTAAACCCCCGCGGCCTGGCCGTGGAAGTAGGTCTTGTTGTTATACGAGTCGAGCACCTGGACTTCGTATTTGCCGTCAGCGAAGAAGACGCCGCTGTTGCCGCGCCCCTGGCCTTCGCCGGAGACTTCGGACGGCGTGGCCCATTCGATGTGCAACTGGCAGTCGCCGAACTTGTCCTTGGAATGGATGTAGCCCGCGCCCTTCACGGAAACGAGCGCGCCGTTCTCGACCTTCCACTTGGACTCGCCGCCGTTGGCCGCGCGCCATTTGGACAGGTCCTTGCCGTCGAAGATGACCACGGCATCGGCGGGGCGTTTGTCCACGCCGAACCAGAAACCGCCGGCCTTGTTGAACGCCTTCAGGTCGCTGCTCGAAGGCGGCGCGCCAAACGGCCGTGGCGTGACAACCTTCGGCTCTTCCTTGGGCGACGGGAGTTCCTCGGTGGGAGCGACGTATTTCTCGTCCTTGGCGGAAGCGACGCCGAGGCCCAGCGCAAGGGTTGCGACGGCGAGGGCGGCGCAGCGCCCGGAATGGATGACAATGCGTTTCATAGTGTGCAGTGTGTAAATGTTGTCGGTGCGGGGAGTTTGGCGAAACGCGTTGCGCCCGCAAAGCAAAAATCACGCGGGGATGAGGACTTGAAATCGCGGGTAATATAGCGCTCCCTTCCCCCTCACCCTGCCCTCTCCCCAAGGAGAGGGTTTCGTTGTTCCCGCGTCGTGAAGGACTTATGCCGCGAGTTCGCAATGGCACCATATCCATTGCGAAAAGCGCTATTCGACGCAAACCGCATCGTCGCGGGTGGCAGGAATGCGCTCGAAGCTTTGTTCGAGGCAGTGGCGCAGGAAGATGGAGATTTCACCTTGTTGCGCCCGCGTGAGGTGAAAGCGGCGGACGGCGGGCCAGCCGGCGGATTGGAGTTGCTCGAGGATGCGTTGGGCGCCGAGGCTGAGCCGGCTGTCCTTGAGCGACGGCTGAAAACCTTGTTCGACCAGCAGTTTCAGTTCGTAAGCGAAGACGACGACGGGCGCGGCTTCGCCGGATTCAAGGCTGGCGAGATAATCCTGAAACAGCGGGAACAATTCGGGCAGCGGCGTTTCGGTTTCGGTGATTTGTTCGAGCAACGCGGAGCCGTAGGCGGCTTGTTGCAATACAGAGAGATCGCGGCGCAGGGACGGGTGAGTTTCCTTCACGACGACTTCGCGCAACGCGTGGAGGTCCGAACGGCGGCTGCGTTGGAAGCTGAAATCAGCGTGGAAAAACAGGTCGAGCTTGCCGCGCAGGGGCGATTTGGGGCGGCGGGCGCCCTTGGCCAGCGTGGCCAGGCGGCCGAGGTCGGGCGTCAGCCAGTGCACGATGACGCTGGTGTCGGTGTAAGGGCGGGTCCGCAGGATGATGCCGGTGGCGCGTTCGTCCATACGGGTCAGGCTCGGGGCGCAGCGCGCTTCTGCACGCGGTTCAATGCGAAGCGCCTTTGCAAACGGCGCAGCAGGGCGTTTTCTTCGCGTTTCATGCGGCGGCGGGCGGCGGGTTCGAGATCGTCGTGGCCCAGGAGATGGAGAACACCGTGAACGACGTAGCGCACGATCTCCGCCTGCCACGTGGTGTGGAATTCCTTCGCCTGCCGGAGCGCGACATCGACGCATACGAAGATTTCGCCGGCGATGCGGCTGCTTTGCCGCGGCTCGTTGTAATCGAAGGTGATGACGTCGGTGTCGCCTTCGTGCTGGAGGAATTGTTCGTTCAAGCGCGCCATCTCGCGCGAGCCGACGAGATGAACGCAGATTTCGAATGACGACAACTTGAGCAAATCACCGACGGCAACTTCGGTGACTTCGCGGAGGAAGCTGACATTGACCGGACGAACACGCTGGCGGTTGCGCAGGACGAGTTCGTTCATTGGCTGGTTCCGCGGTGTTTCTCGTAGGCGGAAATGATGCGCTGCACCAAAACGTGGCGAACGACATCACGCTTCTGAAATTCAACAATGGCGATGCCTTCGATGCCGCCCAGCGCGCGCCGCGCTTCCAGCAGGCCCGAGCGCTTTTGCGGTGGCAGGTCGATTTGCGTGGGGTCGCCGGTAACGACGACCTTGGAGTTGAATCCAAGGCGCGTGAGGAACATGAGCATCTGCTCGGCGGTGGAGTTTTGCGCCTCGTCGAGGATGATGAACGCGTGGTTGAGCGTGCGGCCGCGCATGTAGGCGAGCGGCGCGATTTCAATGGTGCCGCGCTCGATGTGCTTCTGGATTTCCTCGGGCGGCAGCATGTCATGCAGCGCGTCGTAAAGCGGGCGCAAGTAGGGTGTGAGCTTCTCGTAAAGATCGCCGGGCAGGAAGCCGAGCGCCTCGCCAGCCTCGACGGCCGGGCGTGTCAGAATGATGCGGCCGACCTTGCCTTCGCGCAACGCGGCCACCGCCATCGCCACCGCCAGATAAGTTTTGCCCGTGCCTGCGGGGCCAAGGCCAAAGGTCACGTCATGCGCGCGGATCGCTTCCACGTACTGGCGCTGGCCCACCGTCTTGGGCGTCACCGAAGCCTTCTTGGGCGACGTGGGGATGCGCTCGGCGAAAAGGCTGCGCAGGGCATCCACGCCGTCGTGTTTCACGACATTGAGGGCATGGGTGAATTCGCGATTGCGGATGGTGTGGCCGGTTTGCAGCGAGCCTTCCAGCAACTGGAACATCTGGCGCGCGCGTTCGACGGCTTCGTCGGGGCCTTCGAGTTTGATCCAGCCCTCGCGCGAGGTGGCCTTGACGCCCAGTTCCTGTTCAAGGACCTGGAGGTTCTTGGGCTCGTTGTTGAAGAGCTGTTGCGCCTGGCGCGGGTTGTCGAAATGAAGAGTGGCGACGGCCATGAATGTCCTTATTCGGCGAGGGCGGCACGGATTTGGGCGGCCAGTTCCGAGAGCGCTTGGGGCACGACGGTGGTGCTGGCGAGCACGGGCATGAAGTTGGTGTCGCCGTTCCAGCGCGGAACGACGTGGATGTGCAGGTGCTCGAGAATGCCCGCGCCGGCGACCTTGCCGAGATTGACGCCGATGTTGAAGCCATCGGGGCGCATCACCTTGGTGAGGGCGTTCTGGCAGCGGCGCGTGAGTTTCATCAAATCGAGGATTTCGTCGTCCATCAGACCGTTGAAATCGACGACCTGCTTGTAAGGAACGATGAGCAGATGGCCGCCGGTATAGGGATAACGATTGAGCAACGCGAAGCAGGTACGGTCGCGGGCGACGACGTTGTTGGCGACATCCTCATTGCTTTGCGCCACCTGGGCGAAGATGGAATCGCCGGTGTTCGGCGGTTTCGGTCCGAGGATGTACTCGATACGCCACGGGGCGTGCAACGGTTCCATGGAGAAACGCTAACGAGTGGGGGCGGGAAAGTCAAAGCGGGGTGTGGTAAGTCCGAAGTTCCGGGTTTCGGGTTCAAGGTTCAAGGTCCGGCACCGTTACGCACTGCCGGCGGGAGTTCGGGCGCGCTCGGCTTCGAGGGCGGTTTTGACGGGGGCGAATTCGGCTTCGACGCGGCCAAGCACAATGAGGATTTCGGGCCACTCGCCGGAATGCGCGCTGGTCTGGAGTTCGGCGGTGATGGACGCCAGGCGCAAGGCGCCGACGCTGGCAGAGCTGCCGCGCAGGCGGTGCGCGGCCTGTTCGGTGGTGATGGCGTCGCCGCGGCTGACGGCTTCGCGGAGCTTTTGCAATTGCAAGGGAGCATCGGCCAGATACGAGTCGATGATTTCCTGAAATGCTTCGACATTGTCCTCGCACAAGGCGCGTAATTCGCCGAGCGATTCCCGGTCCAGGCAATCGTCATCCATGGGCGCGGCGGGTTCGCCGCCAGACGACGGAAGATGGGCGCCCTTCAATATCGCCTGCTTCAATTCGGACAACCGCACAGGTTTGCTGATGTAATCGTCCATGCCGGCGGCGAGGCATTTTTCGCGGTCGCCAATGAGCGCGTTCGCGGTCATGGCGATGATATGCGGACGATGCATTTTCTGGCCCTTCGCATGCAATTCCTTTTCCCGTTGCCGCAACTGGCGCGTGGCTTCGTAGCCGTCCATTTCCGGCATCATGCAGTCCATGAGGATCACGTCGTAAGCGACGCGGCCCGCCGCCTCCAACGCATCCAGACCGTTGGCGACAAGGTCAGCTTCGTAGCCGAGTCGCTTGAGCTGTTGAAGGGCGAGCTTTTGATTCACGGCGTTGTCCTCGGCCAGGAGAATGCGAAGCGGCCGCACGGGGCCGCCAGCCTGCGGTTCGTCCGTGACTGCTTCGCCGATGTGGCGGACCACTTCAAACCCTCCCCTGCCCTGCAAGGCACGGCAGAGGCCCTGCATGAATTCGGAATGTTTGACCGGTTTGACGATGCCAATGTTGACACCGGCGGCGCGCAATTCCTCGCTGCGGGAGCGCTGCCGCAAAGACAGCAACAGGACGAGCGGCAATCCAGCGTTCGCGGGATCTTCGCGCAGCCGCCGGGCGACCTCCATGCCGTTGGCGCCGGCCAACGATTCGTCAATCACCACGAGTTGGGCGGGCTTTCCCGAGGCGCGCGATTTGCCAAGCGCTTCCGCCGCGCCC
>JBFMBT010000190.1:0-12895 GCA_040754875.1 Verrucomicrobiota bacterium
CCATGCGCTGGAACTGTACCTCCCTCTCCCCAAGGGAGAGGGCTGGGGTGAGGGGGAAGGGCGCGTAAAGACATGGCCTGCGCAATTCAAATCCCGAAATCTCTTTGCTTCTGCCATAGTCTCTCCATCCTCTACTCCTGCTCCGCCTGCCACCGTGGCATCAACGTTTGCGGCAACCCCAGATGATCCAGCACGCGCGCGACGACCGTATCGACCACTTGTTCGATCGTCTGCGGATGGGTGTAAAATGACGGATTCGCCGGCATGATCGTCGCGCCGGCGAGCAGCAGCAATTCCATGTTCTTGATATGGACCAGGCTCAACGGCGTCTCGCGCGGCACCAGGATCAGCTTCTTCTTCTCCTTCAACATCACATCCGCCGTGCGCAACAGGACATCGTCGCTCACGCCGTGCGCGATGCGCCCCAGCGTCCCCATCGTGCACGGGATGACCACCATCGCATCAAACGGATTGGACCCACTGACGAATGGCACGTTCATGCTCTTGAGCCCGTGCTTCTGGACGCCTTCCGGCAGGCGCAGCCCCCCTTCAAGCTCCTCGGCCAGAACAGTTTGGGCATAGTTGCTCAACACCACGTGCACCTCGTGTGCTCGCGTGTCGATGTTGTCCAGCAGCCGCTGGGTGTAAAGCACCCCGCTGGCGCCCGTGATGGCGACGACAATTCTCAAGCGATTTAATGTCCCGTAACGGGCGCAATATGAAGACGGCAGCGGCGTTGGGCAAGCATGGGGAAGGGCGGTGCGATGCGTGATGCGTGAGATTGGTGAATGGTTAAATGGGTTACATGGGTTACATAAGTTAAATGGGGTGGATTCATGGTTCGGAGTTCAGATTTAAGCGAGACGGCGCACCC
Source organism: Verrucomicrobiota bacterium (assembly GCA_040754875.1). Lineage (GTDB taxonomy): Bacteria > Verrucomicrobiota > Verrucomicrobiia > Limisphaerales > JBFMBT01 > JBFMBT01. The sequence goes on from JBFMBT010000190.1 coordinate 875, forward strand.
TCCCTCCCCCCCTCCCGATAACCTCGAATAACCTCGAATAAGCTCGAAAAGGGTCGAAAAGGCTCGAAAGCGGCACGCGGGGGACATTTTTTTTGCATGCGGCTGATGTGGATTTAGGTGGATTTGGGCGGACCATGGTGAGTTCGGGGTTCGTGGTTCATGGTTCGGAGTTTGAGGCAGAGATATGACCCCGATGGTTTGATTAGGTTTGATCTGGTTTGATTTGGTTTGATTCGCCTTGATTCGGGTTGGCGGCATTGCTGTGTCGGGGACGCCGCAAAGATTTGGGCAAGCGGCAGATTCCAAACGCCAAAGCGGATTCCAGGCTTCGAAGCGGCCGGCCGGCTTGAAAGGTGCAGGGGGTGCGCGGTGCCGGGCGGCGCCGCCAAGCGCAGGACAACAGTCTGGTTGGTGGTTCTCATGCACAACCATTGCGTGAGGCGCGGGGAGCCGGAACTGGCCGCCGCCCTCCTTCGGGCATCGAGACACAGGTCGTGCCTCGAAAAGAAGAGTCGCATGGCCGAAGGACCATGTCAAGTGACAATCTGTAATGTATAATAAAACAGCCACCCGAGGGCCGCCGGCGTGAAGGGGCGCGGACGGCGCCCTTCACCCGTTCATCCCAAAGAACGAGGTTCGCAGTTGCAAGTTGCGGGGGGTGTGGTAAAAAGCAGCGGTCTTCAGTGCGGGTGTGGTTCAATGGTAGAACGTGGGCTTCCCAAGCCTGAGACGAGGGTTCGATTCCCTTCACCCGCTCCAACCGAATCCCCAGCTTCATAAATGGCCCTCGCCCCTTTCCGGGAAAAGGTGTAAACGTGGCCGGCGTGGGATACGGAATGTCATTTGAAGGGCGGTTCGAGTTCGATGGCCCGGAGCAGTTGAACGCGGCGCTGGCGGCGTTCGATGAATGGAGGGAGGACAGCCTGGTGCAGCGCGCCGAGTTGAAACTCGAGGAAACAGCCGTGGCAGTGTCGTTTGATGGTTATGCGCCGGCCTCGATGTGGCTGCCGACGCAGGGGGCGATCACCCAATTGGCGGACGCGGCCCGGGCGGGGAGCGTGGTGTGCAAGTTCTTCGGCGACGAGGTGGAAACGGAAGTCATCCTGGCCGAACCGCTGCGCCCCAAGCCGCCGCCACGGCCGCGCAAGCCGGAACCCCCGCCGCCGTTGGAGGTGCCACCCCTGGCGCTGGTGCGAGTGAATCCGCGCGCGCGTTTCAGCGTGCGCCAGGAAAGCTGGTGGCAGGGCGAGACCCTGTTTCTGGAAAAGCCGAAATTCTATCGCTGCGCCAAATGCGGCCACCGGACGCGCCTGACGCCGGCGCAAGTGCTGCCGCCCTGGCCGATGGAGAAGTCGGGGCCGTCGGCGTTCGACCGGGTGCTGGAGACGCAGTTTGACAGGTTGTTTCCGGCGAAAGCGTACCGGTTCGATTTCTTTTGCGGCGGATGTCATGCGCCGGTGCGGCTGCTGTTCAATATTTTGGAAACGCGGAGCAGTGCATTCCGCGCGGAGGTGCACTCGGTGGTGGAAACCCCGGCGGAAGGAGCGTGACTCCCGCGTCCCTTCCCGGGGACGGGGGCGATTGAATGTGCGTCCCGGCTTCAGCCGGCCAAGGCGTGGCAATTCGCAGCGCGTGAGATTTCCCTTGGTGGTTAACGGGGCGACGCCCAACCGCCTGAAGGCGGGACTCCGAACCTGCGTGTCGTTACCCACTGCCAATTGCACCCCCGTCCCGCGCTGAACTTGGGGATCAGTTGACTTTGGCGCAGTATTCAATTAGTCAATTGAATATATGATTGACGATTCGAAACGGGCGTTCAAGCGAGAGTTGTTCGCGCAGTTTGCGCGCGTGGGCAAGGCGCTGGGAAACGGGGCGCGGATCGAGCTGCTGGATTTGCTGGCGCAGGCGGAGCGGACGGTCGAGGAACTGGCGGACCTGACGGAGTCCCCGGTGGCGAATGTCTCGCAACATTTGCAGGTATTGCGGCAGGCGCGTCTGGTGGAGGTGCGCCGGGAGGGGTTGTACGCGCACTACCGGCTGGCGGATGAACGGGTGTTTGGCGTGTGGCAGGCGGTGCGGGAGCTGGGGGAGGCGCGGCTGGCGGAAATCGAGTCCGTGGTGAAGGCGTATTTGACCGAGCGGGACGCGCTGGAGGCGGTGACGGCCAAGGAACTGTCGCGCCGGCTGTCGAAGGGGAGCGCGGTGGTGATCGACGTGCGTCCGGCGGCGGAGTATCGCGCGGGCCACATTCCCGGGGCGCGGTCGTATCCGGTGGGGGAATTGCACGGGCGGCTGAAGGAGCTGCCGCGCGGGTTGGAGATAGTAGCGTATTGCCGGGGACCGTACTGCGTGCAGTCGTACGAGGCGGTGGCGTTGTTGCGGCGACGCGGGTTCAAGGCGCGGCGGCTCGAGGTGGGGCTGCCGGACTGGCGGGCGAAGGGGTTGCGGGTTGAAACCGGCGCCGGCAGTGCGGCGCTGTCCAGCCGGCGCGCGCGCCCTGCCACAAAGAAGAGCGGGCTGCAACGGAGGGGGACATGAGCGACTGGCCACCGGAAGCGATTCGCGGGGTGGGCAGCGTGACGTTGCTACTGTTGTTGCTGGCATGGGAATCGTGCGCGCCATTCTTTGTGTCGTTTGTGCGCGCACGGGGCGAGCGCGTGCGGCATGGATTGCGGAACCTGGCGCTGGGGCTGGTGAACGGGGTCTTGAACGCGATGGTGTGTGTCGCGCTCTGGTGGTGGGCGGCGGATTGGGCGGAAACCAACCGGTTCGGCCTGTTGCATTGGGCGAACCTGCCGGCCTGGGCGCAAGTGGCCGGGGCGTTTGTGTTGATGGACCTGTGGATGTATGGGTGGCACCGGCTGAATCACCGCGTGCCGTGGCTGTGGCGCTTTCACCGCGTGCATCATTCGGATCCGCGGATGGATGTGACGACGGCAAGCCGCTTTCACGCGGGTGAAATGGTCATTTCCTGCGTCCTGCGCGCGCCGGTGATCGTGCTGGCAGGCATGTCGCTGTGGGCGCTGGCGTGGTACGAGGCGGCGATGTTTGCGGTGGTGCAACTGCATCACGCGAACATCAGCCTGCCGGGCTGGCTGGATCGCGCGCTGCGGCTGGTGATTGTGACGCCGTTCGTGCACAAGGTGCATCATTCGAACTGGCAGCCGGAAACCGATTCCAACTACTCGTCGTTGTTTTCGTTTTGGGACCGGATATTCGGGACATTCCGCCTGCGAACGGACGCCCGCACACTGCAGTTCGGGCTGGACGAATTGAGCGCCGAGCAGCATCAGACGCTGGCGGGATTGTTGAAAACACCGTTTCTGCGCGAAGCACCGCGCGCGGATGACGAAGCCGCGAAACTAAGTGGCAGCCGGACGGGCGCTCCTTAGATGCTGGGCAAACGGCGCGGCTGCGGGAGAAGTCTGATGCACCCGTGTCAGGGTTGGAGCCGTGGCAGTTTCACCGGCTCGGGCCAGAGTTTCGCGCCGGAGGTGTCGCGCATGGTGTAGATGTTTTGGAGCCAGCGGGCGTTGTCGGTGGATGGAAAATCGGCGCGGTAATGGGCGCCGCGGCTGTCCTCGCGGAGCAAGGCGCTGCGGGCGATGAGGTCGGACGCCAGGAGCAGATTGCGCACGTCCAGGGCCTGCTGCCAGGCAAGGTTGAAGGCACGTCCGCCGGGGGCGGTGATTTGCGCGGCGCGTTGGGCGAATTGCCGAAGCGCGTCCAGCGCCGCACGCAATTTCGCGCCATCGCGCACAATGCCGGCGTGGTTCCACATCAAACGGCCGAGTTCCTCGCGGAGCGCAAAGGCATTTTCACCAGGTTTGGATTGGAGGAACCGGCCTGCCTCCGTCTGCGCGGCGGCAATCTGGTCGCGCACAAGTTCGCCCTGCTTCGCGGTCTTGACCCATTGCGCGACGGCTTCGCCCACGCGCGCGCCGAACACGGTGGATTCGGCGACGCCGTTGCCGCCGAGGCGATTGGCGCCATGCACGCCGCTGGCATCCTCGCCCGCGGCGAAGAGGCCTTCGAGGCTGGTGAAGCCGTCGCGGTTGATGCGCACGCCGCCCATGTTGAAATGCGCCGTGGGGGAAACCTCGATGCGCTCCCGCGCCAGGTCCACGCCGATGCGCAGGCAACGCTCGCGCATGCCTTCGAAGTTCGTTTCCACAAACGGCGCGCCGAGGTGCGAAACATCCAGCCAGACCGCGCTGTTGGGCGTGCCGCGCCCGGCGGTTATTTCCAAATACGCGGCGCGCGACACGAGGTCGCGCGTGGAACGCTCCTTGCGCTGCGGATCGTAGCGTTCCATGTAACGCTCGCCCTGCCCGTTGAACAAGTGCGCGCCCGCGCCGCGCAAGCCTTCTTCCAACAACGCGCCGTTCAAGCGCGAGCCGGGAACAACCATGCCGGTGGGATGGAATTGCACCATTTCCATGTCCATGAGGCGCGCGCCCGCGCGAAAGGCCATCGCAATGCCGTCGCACGTCTTCTCTTGTGCGCACGCGGCGCGTTCGTACATCAACGGGCCGGCGCCGGTGGCGAGAATCACGGCCTTGCTGCGCACGGTTGCATACGTGCCGTTGCGGATGTCGAGCAACACCGCGCCAATGACGCGTGCTCCATCGGGCGAGGTGAGCAACTCCAGGCCGCGCGTTTCCTCGAGGCACCGAATGCCCGCGTGCAGGACCTGGTCGCGCAGGCGCGCCATGATTTCGATGCCCGTCAAATCGCCCTTGTGCACGGTGCGGTCGAAGGTTTGCCCGGCGAACGCCTTTTGGTGGATCCGCCCGTTGGGCGCGCGATCGAACAGGCAGCCGATGCGGTTCTCCAGTTCCAGCACGATGCGCGGCGCGTCTTCGACGAGCGTCCACGCCAGTTCCTGGTCGTTCAGAAATGCGCCGCCGCGAATGGTGTCCTCGAAGTGGGCCTGCAGCGAATCCTTGGGATCGAGCACGACGTTGTAACCGCCCTGAACCATGCGCGTGCAGCCGCTTTTGCCCAGCAGGCCCTTGCTCACGAGCGTGATGTCGAGCGATGGGTCGTGCCAGAACGCGTGCAACGCGGCCATCAAACCCGCGCCGCCCGTGCCAAGAATCAGGATGTCAGTGTCAAATGAATCCATGATGATGCAAACCAGCGGCATGATCCGCCCCGAATGCGGCGATGAGTCCTCCCTCTCCCCAAGGGAGAGGGCCGGGGTGAGGGGGGAGGGAACGGCATGCTAACCACGATTCCATGTTTTCAGTGATCAGGTTTCGCTTTTCGTCTTGAATCCAAACAAGCGCGTCAAAAACGCCCTCACCTGATGGCTCACCGCCTCGCGCTTCAATCGCTGGATCGAAGCGGTCGGCGAAATGCGGCGCGGGCAGACGTCGCGGCAATTGCCCAGCGTGTGGCAGCGGAATGCGCCGGCTTCGCCCGACACCAGTTCCATGCGCTCTTCGCGCGCGCCATCGCGCGGATCAAACACAAGCGTGAGCGCGCGGTGCAACGCCATTGGTCCTAGATAGCGCGGGTGCAACGTGACGAGCGTGCAGGCGGAATAGCAGGCGGCGCAATCGACGCATTGCGGCTGATGATCCATCGCGCGTCCCTCCGGGCTGTCTTGCGGGATGAGAAAGAAATCCTTGAGGTCGCCGCGGGGGACGAAGCGGGGCAGCGCGCGTTGGTAGGCGGCGAAGAATGGCGCGAGATCCACCACCAGGTCGCGCACGGAGGGGAGGTTGCGCAACGGTTCAATGCGCAAATGCGGGCCGAGCGGTTTGACCAGCGTGGAGCAGGTGAGTTGTTCGCGGCCGTTGACAACCATGGCGCACGAACCGCACATGCCCACGCGGCAGGAAAAGCGGAACGCCAGGTCCGGCGCGGGGCCGCGTTGCAGCGCGAAGAGCACATCCAGCACGCTGGCGCGCTCGCCCACGGTCACTTCGTATCGCTCGAATCGGGGCGCCGCGCCAGTCTCGGATGCAGAGCGTTGGACGCTGACGGTGACGCTGGGCATGCGCCGCATCATAACGGGGCGCCAAATGCGTGGGAAGCCCCAAGGTCGAAGCCGTTTCCGAAGGCGTCGTCGGCCCCGGAAACGCTGGCAGTGCGGCCGGTTGCCTCCGCCAACTGTGCAAATACTGCCAACTGTGCAAAGAATTGTTTGCAGTTTTTGCACCCAGGCCGCTTCCTCCGCCCGCTTCCGCCCGCTTCCGCCCGATATCGGCACGTTGGCCGCAACCCGGCAGAAACTTGTCGCCGCCCCGGGACGGCCCGTGTAGCCTGCTCCGCATCAGCATGTCTATGGAAGTGCCCGAGCAGTTCTATGACGTGGTCGAGCGCGCGTGCGGCGATCTCTATGTGCAGTCGTTGAAGGAGATTCCGCCGGACGTGGTTGAAGCCATCCGGCGCGCCGCGGCACGCGAAACAACCGAGGTGGCCCGCCGCATCTTCTCCCATTACCTGCAATCCATCGAACTTGGCCAGACCAAGGACATGCTCGTCTGCCAGGACACCGGCATCCCGATTTACTGGGTGGACATCGGCGCGCGGTTGCGGCTGGACGGCGCACGGTTGGCGGACGCCATCACGCGCGGGACGGAACGCGCCACGCGCGAACATTCGCTGCGATCGAGCATCGTCGCGCCGTTGACCCGCGAGAACCGCCAGACCAGCACCGGCGACCGCATCCCCATCATTCATTTCGATTTCGTGCCGGACTCGGATGTGCTGGACATTCTGTTCCTGCCCAAAGGCTCCGGCTCGGAGAACATGTCGTTCATGAAGATGCTGGTGCCGGCTGACGGCGTGAATGGCATCAAGCGCTTCGTGCTCGAACAGGTCGTCGGCGCGGGCGCCAAACCGTGCCCGCCGACGATTGTCGGTGTGGGCATCGGCGGTTCGTCGGACCTGTGCCTGACGCTGGCGAAGAAGGCGACCACGCGCCCGCTGGGCTCACGCAATCCGGACGCGCAACTGGCCGCGCTGGAAGCAGAGTTGTTCGACGCGATCAATCAGACGGGCATTGGCCCGCAGGGTTTGGGCGGCGCGACGACGGCGCTGGCGGTGCATATCGAATCGGCGTGGACGCATATCACGTGCAATCCGGTGGCGGTGAATCTGCAATGCTGGCGCGCGGAACGCCGCCGCGCCAAAATCCGCGCGGATGGCACCGTGGAGATGGGATTCTGACGGGACAAAGGCAAAAGGTTAAATGAGTTACATGGTTAAATGGGTTAAATAGGTTAAATGGAATACCGTTTCACAACGCCTTTGACCGAAGCAGACGTCCGCCAGTTGACCGTCGGCGATTCGGTCACGCTGGATGGCATCATCTTCGGCGTGCGCGATGCGAATCTCATCCGCGTGTTCGACCAGCACGTGGCCCCGCCCGTGGACTGGCGCGGAGCGGCGTTGCTGCACACCGCGCCCAACGTGCGCAAGCTCGGCCCGGGCCGCTACGAGCCGATTTCCGTCGGCACCACGACGAGCATGCGCATGGACCGGTTCACCGAGGGGTTGCTGAAGGATTACGGCGTGCGCGCGATTCTTGGGAAAGGCGGGTTGTCCGAACAGAGCGCGCAATTGATGGCGCAATACGGCGCGTGTTACCTCTCCGTCACCGGCGGCGCGGCGGCGATGGAAACGTTGCAGATCGAAGCAATCGAAAACGTGTATTGGGAGGACTTGCTGCCCGAATGCATCTGGCAGTTCCGCTTCAAGGGACTCGGCCCGTTGACCGTGGGCATTGATGCGCGGGGCGGCAATCTGCAAATGGAAGTGCAGGCCCAGGCGCGCCAGAAGACGGCGGACATTCTGCGCCGGATGGGGATCGAATCATGAACCGCCAGTTCCAATCCTATCGCGGCACGTGGGCGTGGCTGCTCCAGCGCATCAGTGCCATCGGCCTGTTCCTGCTCATTCCGGTGAAGATTTACACCGGCTGGGCCGCGCGCGGCAAAGTGCCCGAACTGCCCGACTGGTTTGGCTCCGGCCGGTCCATGCATCTGAACGCGACGATTGATATTTTGCTGCTCCTGTTCTTCCTCCTGCACGCCTTCTACGGCCTGCGGGTCATCCTCATCGACGTCGGCGCCATCCGCGAAGACAAATTCTTCTGGCGCACGCTCGCGTTGTCCCTGGGGCTTTTCGCCGCGGTGGTGTGGTACGTGTATGGGGTGGGGCATTGAGGGTTCGGATCCCGCTTTCAGGCGGTTGGGCGTCACCGCGAAAACAGCAAAGGAACCTCCGCACTCTTCGAACTGCAACGTGCCGTGGCTGAAGCTGGAGCCGGGACTGCGAACCACGCGCCATTGCTCGATTTGAACTTCCGCATTCCTTTTCCCGGCGGCGTCCTTTAAAACCCGGGCGTGTCCGCTGCCTCACCACCCAAACGCGACTGGCCTTTGATCGGGCTGGTCTTGTTGGTCTTCCTCTTTTTGCTGGGCACGCGCTCGTTGAATGAGCCGGACGAGGGGCGTTACGGGGAAATTGCCCGCGAAATGGTGGAGACGGGCAACTGGCTGGCGCCGCACATCTGGTTCGTCCCGCACCTGGACAAACCGCCGATGACTTACTGGCTGGTGGCGTCGTCGTTGTCGGTGTTTGGCTTCAACGAATGGGCCGTGCGCCTGCCGCTGGCGCTGGCGGGGCTGAGCGGAGTGTGGGCGACGTTTCTGCTGGCGCACGCGATGGCCGGGGCGCAGGCGGCGCGCTGGAGCGCGCTCATCCTGAGCACGTCGGTGCTCTATTTCGCGATGGCGCGGATGCTGACCACGGATATTTTCCTGACGCAATTCATCGCCTGGGCGTTGTATTTCCTCTGGCGAAGCTGGCAGTGCCTTGACGATTTGAGCTCGCCCGACGAGGACGTGCGCGGCGCGGCCGGAAAAAAATCGGTGGGCTGGCAACTGGCGGCGTGGGTGGCGATGGCCGGCGGGTTTGTGACGAAAGGGCCGCTGGCGTTGTTGATCCCGTTGCCGCCGCTGGTCGCCCTGTTGATTTACCGGCGGCGCGATGCGATTCGCTTGAACGTGCTGTTGTTTGGCGCGTTGGGGGGCGTCACGGCCTTCTGCGCGCTGGCGTTGCCGTGGTACCTGATGGTCTTTGATCAATTGCCCGGCTCGTATGAATTCATGGTGAAAGGCCAGGTGATGGCGCATGCGGCCGGGGCGGAAGCCAAGGGCCGCGCGGCGCCGCCGTATTATTTCTTCGGAATTCTGGCCGTGGGATTTTTGCCGTGGACCTTGCTGCTGGGCTGGTTGTGGCGGCGTGGGCACTGGCGCGCGCTGGACGATGCGCGGAAAAACGCGTGGCTGTTCTTGAGCGTGTGGGCGGTTTTCACGTTCACCGTCTTTTCCATCAACAGTTCCAAGCTGCCCGCCTACATTCTGCCGATGTTCCCGGCGCTGGCGGTGATGGTGGCGTGGCGGTGGTTTGCCGGTGAGCAGGCGGAAGGGCAGGGGACGTTGCCGTTGTGGACCTGGCGGGCGGTGATGGTGAGTCCGTTCCTGGCGATGTTGGCGTTTCCCTTGGTGTGCTATTTCGAATTCAAGGCGCGCGACGCGTGGTGGATCTGGCCGCAGGTCGGACTGGCGTGCGCAGCCGGTGTCGTTCTATGGCTGGCCAGCCGTCGATGGTTGGCGAGCCGTTGCGCGAATTGGGCGGTCGGCACGGCCCTCGTGCAATTGTTCCTGCTGGTGGCGGTGACGCCCACGGTGGAAACGCATCTCAAGAGCAACCAGACCTTGAAGCCGCTGGCCGAAGCGCTGAAGCGCGAGTATCGCCCGGGAGACGCGATTGTGGCGTGGGGGCGGTTGCCGCAGGGCCTGCCGTTCTATGCGTATCCGGTCATCAACGCCACCAACCGCCCCTACATGGGCGGCATGCCCAAGTATCGGCTGCCGTTTGAATTTCCCGGCAACGAAGAGCGCCTGGGCCAGCTCGTCCTGCCCGATGAAAAGGCTTTCGCCCAAATGCTTTCCAGTGAGCGGCGCGTGCTGGCCGTCGGTTTTCGCGGTACCTACAACCAGGCCCGCCAATGGGCGCCGGCGCAGCCGTTGCACCTCATCACCGAGGTCGGCCAGTGGGAACTGTTCACAAATCGGCAGTAGATTTCCGGCGGATTTTGCGCCAGTTTGATGATAAATTTTTCTTCCGAACTTTCTGGCACAGGCGGTGTTATTAGGAAAACACCGGTAAAATGGCGAATTGCCTTATGCCGGGAAGCGGTTAGAATCGCTGCGATTTCCAACGCATGAAAAAACTCATCGTCTGGCTGTTGGTTTTGTCGGCCCTGGGCGGAAGTGGCTATTGGGCATACAAAAAGTACCCCGACCAGGTCAACAAGCTCGCCTTTTGGAAGGAAGACACCAAGGGCGGCGCGGCGGCGACCGCCAAAAAAAGCCGCGGCCCGACCACGGCGTCCGTCACCCCGCGCAACATCAATTTCTCCGTCACCGCCGCCGGCGACATCGGCCCGGCCGAGCAAGTGTCGGTGCGGCCGGAGATCAACGGACGCATCGCGACGCTGCCGGTGGACATCGGCGACCGCGTCAAACAGGGCGAAATTCTCGCGACGTTGGATGATCGCGACCTGCAGATTGAAAAATCGCAGCGACAGATTGAAATCGAGGGCGCGCAATTGCAACTGGACCGCGCGAAACGCAATTACGAACGCAGCCAGGAATTGTACGACGAGAAGCTGATTTCGCAGGAGCTGTTCGAAAACACCAAGACCGAATTCGAACTGGCGAAGAACTCGTTGGAACGCGCGGTCAAGGCGCTGGCGCTGGTCGAAGACAAATTGACGCGGACGCGCATTGTGGCTCCGTTCAATTGCACCGTGCTGACGCGCAGTGTGTCGGTGGGGCAGGCGGTGTCCGGTTCCAGCGGCGTCAACAGCGGCACGGAAATCATGAGCATCGCCGACCTGGCGGAAATGATCATCACCGCGCACATCAATCAGGCGGACGTTCCCCGTTTGCGCGTGAGCCAGGCGGTGGATGTGGAGGTCGAGGCCGTGCCGGGGCTCAAGCTGGTTGGCCACGTGGACCGCATCGCGCCGCAAGCCACCATTCGCAACGGCATCAAGGGTTTCTCCACCCGCATCATTTTGAAGAATCCGGACGAGGCGGTGCGCCCGGGCATGACGGCCAATCTCACGATTCCGCTTATTTCGGCGGAGAACGTGATCGCCGTGCCGCTGGCGGCGGTGTTCACCGAGCAGGGCAACCGGTTTGTTTACGTGAAGAAGGAAAAAGACAAGGACAACAAGGAATACGCCAAGCAGCCGGTGCAGATTGGTGTGGCGGATTTTGATTTTGCGGAAATCACGCGCGGCCTGAAGGGCGGGGAGACGGTTTCACTCGTGCAACCGGCGGAAGATTCCGTGAGCATCGTGGAACAAGCGTTTGGTCCCGGCAAAGGCAAGGGCAAAGGCAAGGGCACGGGCGACACCAGCAAGTTTGGCGACCGTGGTTCGCGCGGGCCGGGCGGTCCCGGCGGCCCCGGCGGGCCGGGCAGCTCAAGCGGCCGTTCCAGTGGCGGTGGTTTTCCGGGTGGTTCCTCGGGCGGCAGCCGCGGCAGTTCTGGCGGCGGACGTCCTCCGGGCACTTGATCAATTTTTATGGCGCTCGTCGAACTGCGCAACGTCAGCAAGATTTATTACCTCGGCGGCGAGGAGATTCGGGCGTTGGATGATGTCTCGCTCGATGTCCAGTCCGGCGAGTTTATTTCCATCATCGGCCCTTCCGGCAGCGGCAAATCCACGCTGATGCACATCCTGGGCTGCCTGGATTCGCCGACCAAGGGGACCATCATGCTCGATGGCGTGATGATTCACAACGCGTCGAACCGTCAGCTCGCCGCCATCCGGAATCAGAAGATCGGCTTCGTGTTCCAGTTTTTCAATCTGCTGCCCAAGCTGAATGTGCTCCAGAATGTCGAGCTGCCCATGGTCTATGGCGGCGTGTCCGGCCGCGAGCGCCGTGAGCGCGCCATGGCCGCCTTGCGCATGGTGGACATGGAAAA
>JBFMBT010000191.1:0-12853 GCA_040754875.1 Verrucomicrobiota bacterium
CGTCCGTCATCATGACCAGCGCCACGCTCGCGGTGTCCGCCGGCGAAACCAAACCCGCGCCGCCCGCCGCCGCCGCACCGGCGAAGCGCGCGCCTGCCGCCGCCGCTCGCGCCCGAAACACGGGCCTGGATTATTTCGCACATCAGGTGGGCGCCGAGCGCGCGGAGAAATTGCAGGCGGGTTCGCCGTTCGATTACGAAACGCAGATGCGCCTCTACGTCGTCAACAAGATGCCCGACCCGCGCGACGATGGTTACCGCGCGGCGCTGGTGAAATGGATCAAGCACTTCATCAAAATGACGCATGGCAAGGCGTTCGTGCTGTTCACCAGTTACAAGCTGATGCAGGAGGTCGGCGAGGAGATGCAGCCGTTCTTCGACGAACTGGGCCTCGAATGTTTCATCCAGGGCACCGGCACGCCGCGCTCGGTGATGCTCGAGAAATTCAAGGAGGACGTCGATTCCGTGCTGTTCGGCACGGCCAGCTTCTGGCAGGGCGTCGATGTGCCGGGCGAGGCATTGAGCAACGTCATCATCACGCGCCTGCCGTTCGCGGTGCCGGACCATCCGCTCATCGAGGCGCGCATCGAGGACATCGAGGCGCGCGGCGGCAATTCGTTCATGGATTATTCACTGCCCGAGGCGATCCTGAAATTCCGCCAGGGCGTCGGCCGCCTCATCCGCACGAAGAGCGACAAAGGCATCGTCGTCGTCATGGACAACCGCGTGCTGACCAAACGCTACGGGCAGGCGTTTCTCGATGCGGTGCCGAAGTGTCCGGTGGAGATTGTGTAACGCTTTTGCGCCAACGCAGAACAATGCGACCGTGAAAACCGCACTCCCTTGCCTTGCATTTGCGCTCGGTCTGATAATCATTTCGTCCATGCCCCGCGCGCACGCTGCCGAAGTTCCCAAAATCCTTAAAGGCGGGTTCGAATCGTTCGAGACGCCGTTGCCTGCGTCCGCCAAGGCATGGGACAAACAGAAGGCCGCCACGCGCCAGAAAATCGAGGCGCTGTTCGGCGACCTGCCGCCGCTCTTCACACCCAAGGCGACAATCGTGAAGCGCGAAACTCGCGCCGGTTACACACTGGAGAAGTTCACCTTCGACAACGGCGTGGGTGACACCATCTTCGGTTACGTGTTGATCCCCGCAAACCACGCGGGCCGCGGGCCGGCCATTCTTTACAATCATTACCACGGCGGCCAATACAAACAGGGCAAGGAGGAAGTGCTCATTCCGGCGTTCGCCAAGGGCGGACACAAATTCATTACCGGCGAGGAACTGGCGCGCGCCGGTTACGTGGTGCTGTGCATCGATGCCTACGCGTTCGGCGAGCGGCGGTTTCAAGGCCCGGCTGGCGAAAAGGAGGAAGGCCGCGACACCGAATGGTCGCTCTACAAGACGTTCGCGTGGGAAGGAAGGAACCTCTGGGGCATGATGGTGCGGGACGATCGACTGGCGCTGAATTACCTGCTCTCGCGCCCCGAGGTGGACGCGAAACGCGTGGCGACAATGGGCATGAGCATGGGCTCAACGCGTTCATGGTGGCTGGCAGCGATGGATGAACGCGTCAAGGTCGTCGTCAGCGTGGCCTGCCTGACGCGCTATCAAAACCTGATTGCCGAGGGCGGGCCGCGGTACCACGGCATTTATTATTTTGTGCCGGGCATGCTCAAGGAGGGCATTGAAACCGAGCGCGTGATCGGTCTCATCGCACCGCGCGCACATCTGACGCTGACGGGCGACCAGGACTCCGGTTCGCCTGCGGCGGGCGTGCGCTTCATCAACCAATTTCAAGAGCAACTCTACGCCCTCTACCGTCAGCCGGAGAGATTCCGCGGCATTCTTTACGAAGGCGTCGCCCACGAGTACACGCCGGAGATGTGGGAGGAAACGTTGCGCTGGTTGAAAATGCATTTGTGAGGCGCGAAGAATTTCGATACCAATGAACCAATCAAGGTCTGGCTCATGAATTTCCAATGGTGGTGGATTCTTGTGGCGATCGGGGCCATCTGGGCGACCGGCTGGCTGGTCAGCCTGATCGTTTGCGTCTTCTTCAATCCGCTGGATTCGGAGGAGGACAAGCGCAAGGACCTCCGCGGGCGCCTTCTGGCCCATGCCGTCATCAACTGGGTGCTCTGGCCGTGGCTGCTGCCTGGTGTTCTCAAGCGACAGAAACTTTACCGCGACATGCGCACCGGCAAGCGGCCCGGTTGGATCATCCTGGATCGCACCAAAGACGAACAGAGCAGTCGCGAATGGACTCTTTCCGATGGCACGAAATTCTGGGCCTCGGCGGACGACGGCCTGTCCGTTGCCGAGCCATCGCTGATTTCCGGCGACTACGAGGACGACGCTCTCACCGGGCCGGTCGAGTATCGCGTCCGAATGGTCGCGCCTTCGCACCAACCGCCCGGTGAGTGGACCCGTCTGGAGTTCGAGCCGCGCGGCCCCTCGCCCGACCCTGACGACGAGGATGCCGTCGAGGAATATAATCTGACAAACCGTTACCGGGCCTCCGTCCAACTGCCGCGCGGAAAGTACGAAATTGATTTCCGCGTCCCCAATCGCTCCGGCGCCGGTGAGCAGTGTTCCGCCGTCATGCTGATTGTGGCGGACCCTGAAGATTACAACCTTTGAAGCTGATGCTTTGAACTCAGTGCTTCCCCACGCTTCAACACTTCAGCTCTTTAACGAGCCCAACTTCGCTCATTGACACCCTCCCGGCCAACCCGAGATAAAGTCGCGTGCGTTCGTTAGCTGAAAATTTCATGCAGGCGCGCCGATGAACCTTCCCGCGCCAACGCCTGAACATTCGCCTCACGCGCTGCGCCGCATCGCGTGGCTGGGCATCCTCGGCTTCATCGTACTCGGTGTCAGCCTCCTGTTTTTCAACCGCCCGTCCCCGCAAACCCCCGCGCCTTCGGGCACGGCTTCCACCACCGTCGTCGTTCCGGCCGAATTCAAGCGCGGCGAGGAACTGGCCAAAACCGTCTGCTCCTCCTGCCACCTCTACACGCCGCCCGGGTTGCTCGACAAGGTCAACTGGGCCATGGAAGTCCTGCCCGCGATGTCCGAGAAAATCGGCTTCCACAACGTGCCGTACCACCAGTTGGGCCTGGAACCGCGCGTGCTCGCCGCCAAACTCATTCCCGAAGCGCCCATCCTCAAGATCGAGGAATGGCGCGCCATCTGCACCTATTACCTTGGCGCCTCGCCGCTGGCCACGGCCGAACCCGCGCAACACGAAGCCATCGAAGTCGGCCTCAAACAATTCGAGGTCGTCCAGCCCGAGTTCCGCGGCCTCGGCCGCACGACGCTTATCAAGATCGACCCCGCCGCCCACCACATCTATCTGGGCGAGGAAGGCACCAACAGCCTCGTCATCCTCGACCAGCGCGGCCGCCGCCTCAGCCGCACCACGCTGCCCAGCCCCGCCGCGAGCCTTGAATTGCGGCCCGACGGCATGTTCCTCACGCTCATGGGCAGCTACTCGCCATCCGATGAATTGTCCGGCAAACTCGTCTGGCTGCCCGGCCCGCGTTCATCCGATGAGCCGCGCGAAGTGCTCACCTCGCTCCCGCGCCCCGTGCGCACGGTTTTCGCCGACCTCAACCAGGACGGCCGCGAAGACCTGCTGGTGTGCGGCTTTGGCAATCTGCTGGGGCAATTCTCGTGGTTCGAAAATCGCGGCACCAACTACGTCGAACACGCGCTGCTCGACCGCCCGGGCGCCATCGCCGCCGAGGTGCACGACTTCAACCGCGACGGCCTGCCGGACATCATTGTCATGATGGCGCAGGCGCGCGAAGGCATTTACATCTTTTACAATCGCGGCCAGGGCGAATTCAGCGGGCCCGAGCCGGTCGCCGAATACCACGCGCTCTGGGGCTTTTCGTCCTTCGAACTCGTCGATTTCAATGGCGACGGTTTCATGGACATCCTCGCCACCAACGGCGATAGCGGTGATCACCCCGGTTACCTGCCGCCGTTCAAATCGTTCCACGGCATCCGCCTGTATCTCAATGACGGGAAGAACCAGTTCAAGGAAGCATGGTTTCGCTTGATGACCGGCAGTTACAAGGCCTTCGCCCGCGACTTTGACGGCGACGGCGATCTGGACATCGCCGCCATTTCCTTCTACCCGCTGTATCGTACCAGTCCCTACGAGAGCTTTGTGTATCTGGAAAACCAGGGTGGGATGAATTTCAAGGCGTGGTCCTTCCGCGAAGCCTTGTCGGGCCGCTGGATCACGATGGACACCGCCGACCTGGATGGCGACGGCGACCTGGACATCGTCATGGGTTCGATGCACGACGGCCCAAGTCCGGTGCCCCACGGGTTGCACGAACGGTGGAAGGAAGTCGGGCCCACGCTGCTCATCCTCAAGAACCGGATGCGATAATGCACGGCGGTTGCCGGGCGGCGGCCGGGCCGTGGCGCAATTTGGTCGAAGGGGTGTTCCTGTTCGGCCAAGCCCGGCTTCATCGGTGGGAAACCAAATGCGCCGTAACCGCCCCCCTGCCCGCGACGTCATCAACCGTGGACGTCATGAAAACCGATAACCTGTTTAAAGCCATTGCTGTGGGTATCATCCTGGCCGCCCTGTTCTTGCTGGTCGCTGAAGCGCCGGCCAAAAGCACGCCCCTAGCCAGCGAAGCCGCCTACGTCCCGCGCCCGGCCAATTCGCTGACCTTCACCAAGGACATTGCGCCCATCATCTTCCGCAATTGCGCCGAATGCCATCGGCCCGGCGAGGTCGCGCCGTTTTCGCTATTGAGCTACCAGGACGTCAAAAAACGCGGGCGCACGATCGTCGAGGTCACGGGCCAGCGGTTCATGCCGCCGTGGAAGGCCGAGCATGGCTTCGGCGAGTTCCATAATGAACGCCGCCTCACCGCCGATGAAATCGGCATGCTCAAGCAATGGTTTGACGAAGGCGCGCCCGAAGGCAACGCCACCGATTTGCCGCCGCTGCCGAAGTTTCATTCCGGTTGGACGCTCGGCGAACCGGACCTGATTTTCCAGCCGACCGAAACCTACGAACTGGCCGCCGAGGGACGCGATGAATATCGCTGCTTCGTCATCCCCACCAATTTCACCGAGGACAAATGGGTGTCTGCCGTCCAGGTGCAACCCGGCAACCGCACGGTGGTTCACCATGTCATTGCTTATGTGGATACGACGGGCCGCGCGCGCCAGTTGGATGCCGAGATGCCCGGGCCGGGTTATGTCACGTTCGGCGGCACCGGTGTGCTCGGCGCGGAATGGCTCGATGCGTGGGTGCCCGGCAAGAACCTCCAGCATCTGCCCGACGGCCTCGGCAAGCTCGTGCCCAAGGGCTCGGACATCATCCTTCAAGTCCACTATCATCGCAGCGGCAAGGCGGAAAAAGACCTGACGCGCTTCGGCCTTTATTTCTGCCAGAAGCCGGTGGAACAACGCGTGCGGGTGTCGCGCCTGTCTTACAATCCCATTCGCATCGAACCCGGCGACGCCAATTACCGCGTGTCGGCGGACATGACGATTCCGGCGGATGTCACCGTCCTCGGCGTGGCGCCGCACATGCATTTGCTGGGCCGGGAGATGACGGTGAAAGCCACGCTGCCCAACGGCGCAACCGCTCCGATGGTGCGCGTGCCGGATTGGGACTTTAACTGGCAGTTGTCGTACGCCTTCAAGGAACCGCTCAAGCTGCCGCGCGGGTCGAAGGTGGACCTCACGGCGCGCTTCGATAATTCCACAGGCAATCCGAACAACCCGAGCAATCCGCCGAAGTTTGTCCGCTGGGGCGAACAGACCACCGACGAAATGTGCATCGCCTTTTTCACCTACACCGTGGATGGCGAAAAGCTCAGCCAGGGCATCGCCAAGCAAGGCATCAATCGCCGTGGCAGCGGCGCGGCCAGCGGCCAGGCGCTGAAGCAACTCATCGACCGCTTCGACACCAACAAGGACGGCAAGGTGGATGAAGCTGAGCGAAAGGCCGCGTTCGAATCGTTCCGCAAGCAGAAGTCAGGCGGCAAGTGATCGGCCCAATCCCGAAGGAATTGCGTCCTCCAGCCCAGGGTTGCGAGGAACGAGCTACCCTGGGAAAACGTCGAACAACAATTCACAACCCCAAGGAGGGTTGTGGCAACCCCTTCGAATTAGCCCCGATTCAACCCCACACGTATTTCTCGTCCCAATCCATTTCGTGCTTTCGTAGTAAAGCGCGCAACTCATCCTGAAAAAACGCCGCCGATCACGAGGGGCGGGCAATCGAGCTTTTTGGAGATACCGCCGAGATACGCATGCAGCGCATCACGCGTCGGCTTGTCGCGCAAAGAACGGACGACGATCTTTGGTGGAGAAAACCAGGTGAATGTAAACAGCGGAAAGAGATTGCGGCATGCGGGAGAATGGTGAATCGCGGCCGGGTTTGCGAGCGCCAATCGATGAATCGCGCGGTGGCGACACATTCGGAACATCATCGGCCGCAACCCCGTTGGGGTTGGGTTTGATCCTCCACACTTCCCCAGGGTAGCTCGTTCCTCGCAACCCTGGGCTGGAGGACACAATCCCTTTGGGATGGGTCAGTCGCAATCCGGGTAAAACAAAAAAGGACGCCTATTCGGGCGTCCTTTTCAATCGTAATAAAATCCCCTTACCGCCGCTGCCGCCGCTTGACATGCAGTTGCGCCAGCGAGTGCGCCAGCGCGGCCGTGACCGAGGCGGTTTCCTCGTCCGTCAGCTTCTCTTGCAACCGCGCCTCGGCACGTTTGCGGGCCTCCTCGGCCTTGGCTTCATCGATGTCATCTGACTTGATGGCCATGTCCGTCATGATGGCCACGCGGTCGCCGGTGATTTGCACGAAGCCTTCGCCCACGGCCAGGTAATGCTGCGCGCCGCCCTTGATCACCGAGACTTCGCCCGCGGCGATCTGCGTCATCAGCGGCACGTGCATCGGGTAGATGCCCATCTCGCCTTCGACGCCCGGCAGCGTGACCATCTCCACATCCTCGGAGTAGATCTTCGCCTCCGGCGTCACAATTTCGAGTTTCAATGTAGCCATGCGCTGCGGTTTTCCAACTGTTCACCGATTTAACGATTTAACCATTTAACTTATTTAACACTTTTTACTCATGAATCTCGTCGATGCCGCCCTTCATGTAAAAGTCGTTTTCGCCGACTTCGTCGTGCTTGCCTTCGAGGATTTCCTTGAAGCCGCGCACCGTCTCGGCCACCGGCACCTGTTTGCCTTCGCGCCCCGTGAAGACCGCCGCCACCGAGAACGGCTGGCTGAGGAACTTCTGGATCTTGCGCGCGCGGAACACGGTCAGCTTGTCCTCCGGGCTCAATTCGTCCATGCCCAGAATCGCGATGATGTCCTGCAAATCCTTGTAACGTTGCAGCACCTTCTGCACGCCGCGCGCCACGTTGTAATGCTCCTCGCCGACGATGTCGGGCGACAGGGCGCGCGAGTTCGACGCCAGCGGATCGACAGCGGGATAGATACCCAGTTCCGCGATGGAACGTTCCAACACGATCGTCGCATCCAGGTGCGCGAATGTCGTCGCCGGCGCGGGGTCGGTCAAGTCGTCGGCAGGCACGTAAACGGCCTGGAAGGACGTGATGGAACCCTTCTTCGTCGAGGTGATGCGTTCCTGGAGGTTGCCCATTTCGGCGGCCAGCGTGGGCTGGTAACCGACGGCGCTGGGCGTGCGGCCGAGGAGTGCGGACACTTCGGAACCCGCCTGCGAGAAGCGGAAGATGTTATCCACGAACAGCAGCACGTCCTGATTGTGCTCATCGCGGAAATATTCCGTCACGGCGAGCGCGGACAGCGCCACGCGGAGACGGGCGCCGGGTGGTTCGTTCATCTGGCCATACACCAGACCGATCTTGGAACCGGGCTTCAAAATCGGCAGGCCGTTTGCGCCGCGCTTCATGTGGCCCTTTTCGTCGGTCTCGCACTTGATGACGCCGGCTTCCGCCATTTCGTAGTAGAGGTCATTGCCCTCGCGGGTCCGTTCACCCACGCCGGCGAACATGGAGATACCGCCGTGCAGCTTGGCGATGTTGTTGATCAACTCCATGATGACGACCGTCTTGCCGACGCCGGCGCCACCGAACGCGCCAACCTTGCCGCCCTTCAAGAACGGGCAGATCAGGTCGATGACCTTGATGCCGGTGGTGAGAATCTGCGGGCTGGTGGATTGGTCCACGAGCGGCGGCGCCTGGCGGTGGATCGGATTAAACTTGTCGGCCTTCACGGGGCCTTGCTCGTCCACGGCGTCGCCGGTGACGTTGAACACGCGGCCCATGACGCCTTCACCCACGGGCATGGAGATCGGCGCGCCGGCGTCGGTGACTTCCATGCCGCGCTTGAGGCCTTCGGTGGTGCTCATGGCGATGGCGCGAATCCAGTTGTCGCCGAGGTGCTGCTGCACCTCGAACGTCAATTTGGTCCGGCCCTGGCCGGGCAGGTCATATTCGATGGTCAGAGCGTTGTAGAGCGCCGGGAGCTTGCCGGTAAACTCCACGTCCACGACGGGACCGATGATTTGAACGATTTTGCCTTTGTTCATTTGCTTAAATTTGTTCGAGAATTTCTTGCCTGCTTCAAACGAGCGCGAGCCCATGCGAGAGCCTCAACCGCTGGTATGCCTTGCGCGCGCCCACTCCGGACCAAGTCCACACGACGCTTCAACTCCTCGTCCGAAACATCACAGGGCGGCTTTTCAGCAATCAACGTTTTGACCAGTCTCATAACGTCAATCATCCCATCGCCATCGCGGCGCTGGTGATTTCCAAAAGTTCCTTCGTGATGTTGGCCTGGCGCAGTTTGTTGTACTCCAGCGTCAGATCCTTGATGATTTGCTTCGCGTTGTCCGTCGCGTTCTTCATGGCGACCATCCGCGCGCTGTGCTCGGACGCCTTGGCTTCCAGCAGGAATTGATACACCTGAAAATTCAGATAATGCGGCAGCATGTTGCCCAGCACCACGTCGGCGCCCGGCTCGAACAAATACTCCACTTCGCTGCGGGTCAATTCAGTGCCCGCGCCTTCGCCGCCCACGCCTGCTTCCAACGCGTGGATTTTGCCGATGGGCAGCAGCGTGCGCACATCCGGCTTCTGCATCAGCGTGTTGATGAAATTGGTGTAAACCACATCCACCTGGTCCACTTCGCCGTTGAGGAACATTTCCTGCGCGAACTTCGAAATTGCCCGCGCCTCGCTGAACAACGGCGCGTCCTTGTAGGTGAATTCCGCCGCCAACTGGCGCTTGGTGCGGTGGATGAATTGCGCGCCCTTCTTGCCCGCGCAGATGTACGCCGTCGTGTCCTTGTCAAACTTGCCCGCTTCGCGCAGGAGATTCGAATTGAGTGCGCCGCACAAGCCCTTGTCCGTGCTGACGATGATCACGCCGCGCTTCTTCACCTCGCGCTCTTCCATCAGCGGATGCGTGAAGTCGCCTGCGCCTTCGGTGACGGCAGCAAGCACGTCATTCATCAACGTGGCGTAGGGGCGGCCGGCCAGCGCGGCCAACTGGGCCTTGCGCATCTTGGACGAGGCCACCATCTGCATGGCCTTGGTAATCTGCGCCGTGTTCTTGATCGACTTGATGCGCCGGCGTATGTCGCGTGTGCTGGGCATGGAATTCTAATTTCTCGATGGTCTGCTCACTCGATACGGAATGGGCGTCTCCCGCATGTGGAAACCGATTTCCTTGCGTTCGTCCGGTGGCGGCTCCACCAGGCTGCGAATCGCTTCAAACAAATCGCCAACGGCTTGATCGTGGCCGCTCACCCGCTGTTCCAATTCGTTCAGCTTGTGGGCAAGCTCTGTGTGAGCGGCGAGGTGTTCGCGCATGAGAACGAACGCACGAACGACTCGAACGCTGGCTTCAATGGCAACCGGACTGTTCAGAACCGTTGCGAGCATCAATGCGCCATGCTCGGTAAAGACCCACGGCCGATACTTGGGATTGTATTTTAAACCCGCCGAAATCTGTGCCCAAACCTCCGGAAATCCGGTCGCAAATTGCGACCGGATTTGCGCAACCTCTTGTCGCACAAGCTGAAACGCAAAGTCCGAGGGGAACTTCAGCGAGTTCCGCTTCACCTGCTCATTGAGTCGCTTCAACGGAACCCCATAGATCCCCGCCAGTGTCGAATCCAGCATCACGCGCTGGCCACGAACCGTGAGGATCAGCGAGTCAATCCTCATCGTCGTTGGCGCTATTGCTGATTCGTTGGCCATGAACATGTTACATTCTTGAAGTCGCAAATTGCGGCTTCAAGTCATTGATGTCACCGATACGTCTGTTTGAACTCGCCCACCGCAGTCTTCAACTCGCCCGCCAGCGCGTCGCTGATCGCCTTCTCCGTGCGGATCTTCGTCAACAAATCCGCCTTCCGTGTCGTGAGGAAGTCGGTGAGCTTGTTTTGGAAATCCTTCACCTTGTCCACGGTCACGTCGTCCATCAGGTTGTTCTGCATCGTCCACAAAATCGCCGACTGAATTTCCACCGCGATCGGGTTGTATTGGTTCTGCTTGAACAACTCGACGATGCGCTTGCCGCGTTCGAGCGTGGCTTGCGTCTTGGCGTCGAGGTCAGAGCCGAATTGCGCGAAGGCCGCCAACTCGCGGAACTGCGCCAACTCCAGCTTGATCTTGCCGGCCACCTGCTTCATCGCCTTGATTTGCGCGGCGGAACCGACGCGCGACACGGACAGACCGACGGAAATGGCCGGGCGGATGCCCTGGTAGAACAAATCCGTTTCCAGGTAAATCTGGCCGTCCGTGATGGAAATCACGTTCGTGGGAATGTAAGCCGAAACGTCGCCCGCTTGCGTCTCGATGATGGGCAGCGCGGTCAGCGAGCCGTTGCCGTTCTTTTCATTCACACGCGCGCTACGTTCGAGCAAGCGGCTATGGAGATAGAACACGTCGCCGGGATAGGCTTCGCGACCGGAGGGGCGCTTCAACACGAGGGAAACCTGGCGGTAGGCGACAGCTTGCTTGGAGAGATCATCATAAATGATGAGCGCATCCATGCCGTTGTCCATAAACCACTCGCCCATCGCTGCGCCCGAGAACGGCGCGAGATATTGGTCCGCGGCGGAATCGGCAGCGGCGGCGACGACGACGATGGTGTCCGCCATGGCCCCAGCGCGCTCCAATTCGGCGATGACGCGGGCAATGTTCGACTGCTTCTGGCCGACGGCCACGTAAATGTTGTAAACCGGGCGGAATTCCTTGTCGCCGGATTCGCGGCCCACCTTGTTCATGCGGGCCTGGTTGATCATCGTGTCCACGCCGATGGTCGTCTTGCCCGTCGAACGGTCGCCGATGATCAATTCGCGCTGGCCGCGGCCAATCGGGATCATCGCGTCAATCGCCATGATGCCCGTTTGCACCGGCTGGCTCACCGATTTGCGCTTCACGATGCCCGGCGCAATCTTTTCCACCGGATAAAACGCCGTCGCCTGGACGGGGCCCTTGCCATCGACCGGGCGGCCCAGCGTGTCCACCACGCGGCCGAGCAGGCCCTTGCCCACCGGCACGGAGAGCAGCTTGCCCGTGGTCTTGACCTCGGCGCCTTCGCGGACGCTGGTGAAGTCACCCAGAATGATGGCGCCGACCTCGGTCTCTTCGAGGTTGAGCGCGATGCCGATGACCCCGTTGCCGAAGTCGAGCATCTCATTGAGCATGGCATCGGTCAGGCCTTCGATCTTGGCCACACCGTCCGAGATTTCGCGGACGGCGCCGACGTTTTGCTTGGCCACCGTGGTTTTGACCCCGGCGATTTGGGCTTCAATTTCCTGGAGAATAGAGCTCATAGCTGATTCTTAAATTGTCACTTCAACTCAAACTGTCCTGCAACGCCGCCAGACGCGCGGCCACGCTGCCATCATAGACATCACTGCCCACCTGCACGCGCAACCCGCCGACCAGGGCCGGATTCTGCGCGAACGAAATATTCAGGCCCGCGCCATACTTTTGCGCGAGGCTCGCCTGCACCTGGCCCTGCAAATCCGCGGGCAGTTGCACTGCGCTTTCCACGCGGGCAGTGCGGCGCGCCACATCCAGTTTCACCAACCGGTGGAAGTGGTGCAGAATCGCCACATAACCGCGCGGCTTCTGCGCGACGACCTGCTGGATCACCTGGCGCACCTTTTCATCGTCCAGCACACCATTGGCGCGGGCGGCAACAAAGAGCGACTTCGCATCGCGCCGGGCTTGTTTGCTGATTTTCATTCGTCAGGAGAATAATTCCGAACTTAGGCCGCCAGTTCGCGGTTGGTTTGCTCGGCCAGGCGTTGCTGGTCCTCGGCTGTCAAAATCTTGCCGGAAACGCGCATGGCGGCCTGGACAGCCAGCCGGCCGATTTCCTTCTTCAACTCGCCTTCCAGGCGCTTGAACTCGGCTTCGTTGGCCTGACGGGCTTTGGCGATGATGTCCTGCGCCGTGGCAATGGCTTTTTGCGTTTCCTGCTCCGTCACCTTGCCGGCGGCGGCGCGCGCTTCCTCGATGATCTTGTTGGCCTGTGTGCTGGCCTGGCTGATGATTTCCTGCGTCTTGGCCTGCGCGTTGGCCAGTTCCTGCTTGATCTTGTCGGAATTGGCGACGCTCTCGGCAATCATCTGGCGGCGCTTTTCGAGCATTTCCAGAATCGGCTGGTAGGCCCACTTCTTCAGCGCGAGCGCCACGATGACAAAGAGGATGGTCTGGGAAATGAGCAACTGCCAGGTTACGCCAAACTGATTGGCGATTTCCGCGACAGGGTTTCCCCCGGCTGCGGCTGCAAAAACAACAAAGGAATTCATAACATTGAAAAACGTGTCGGGCGCGGAGCGGTGAA
>JBFMBT010000192.1:0-12817 GCA_040754875.1 Verrucomicrobiota bacterium
GGTCGTCAAGAACTGGGCGGAACGCTGGGCGCGCCGGCGCGAGAAGACCGGGGCGCTGGCTTATCTGGCGATTTCGCGGGATGCAAATTCGTCGCCCTGCGCGTTCGGGCGGTATTTGAAGTCGCTGGCGAAGCGCGCGCGGATGGATTATCTCGCCCCGCAGGAATGGGTGCCGTATCCGGTGAAGCTGGCGATGGAAATCACCAGCGCAAACAAGATGACGCCGGAGCTGGATTCGCTGATGCATCCGCACAACGAAATCCGCGATTGGGGCATCAACGATTGAGCGCGTAAGGATGGGTTGAATGCGACCGGGGCGCGGGCTTCAGCCCGTTTCAAGGTGGTTGCTCCACGGTGCTGGAAGAGATTTTAAACTCACTTCGGCTTGGGCACGGAAGCGGCGTAAACGCCGCGCTCCTCACGTTTCAAAGCTTCAGCGGCAGCGTGACCGCCGCGCCAATCATCGCCTTCTCGCCGGTGTTTCTTCCCGCCAGCGTGTGCGAGAAATAAATCTGGTACAGCCGTCCGCCCTTGTCCGCGTGGCTGAGGGTCAACTCAATGCGGTGCGCCTCCTCCTTGACCTCGACCAGATGATTGGGCGTGAATCCGGGCGCGCCGAAATCCACGCCGGACATACCGCCGCTGTAGCGCCAGCCGACACTCAACGCCAGCGCATCGAAGAACTCCCGATACATGCCCACCGACGCGAGCAATTCATCCGGAACCCGCTCGGAGCGCACACGATAGCCGACATCCGCGTAAATCCCGAAACTGGATTCCTCCCAGCGCTTGCCCAGCAGCAAACCAATCTCGCCCCCGGACGCACCCTTGCCCGGCAGATGCGGAAACACAACGGACGATGATGTGTCGTAGGTGCCTTCCACAATGCCGCCCGCGCGCAAGGTGACGGTAGGCAGAAAACTGAGCCACGAATCCTCGGCGTCGAACACGCGATACCGCAAACCGAAGCGCGTGTCGGCCAGCCCATCGCGCGTCAATGCGCCAGCCGGCGTGGAAGTGGACGACGTCGTATAGCCAAAAGCGACGTCGGCAGCCCAGCTTTCCGTCAGTCCGTAATCCAGCACAAGCAGACCGGAATGCTGCTCCACCGTCGGGTTGGCGACCTTCGTTGTGCCCGCCCAGAAGTTGCCGTGCGTCTGGAACGTGTATGAGGGCGTTAGCAGCAGAGTTCCTTCCGGCGGAAGATAGGCGGAATATTGCGCCCCTGCCCCGGCCGCCTGCCACCACAACAACGCCCCTGCGTAAAGTGCCTTCCTCATACGCGCGCAGCGTAACGCGCGCCCCACGAAAGGGCCAGCAAACGTGAACGAGAAAAGTTGACCAGCCGCAGTTCGAGTTGCCCCACCGTTCCGCCATCCCGAACAACGGCTTGGATTGGCGGGCGAAGCTGATAGCATGGGGCCATTAGCACGACACCGCACATGCTCGCCTGGCCGCGAGTCCGGAAGCTGCTCTGGAAGTGTCTCTTCTGGTGGGGCTTCTGGACACTGATCGGCCTGGCGTATGCGAGCCAGCTTTACCTCAATTCATACACGCGCGGGCAGCCGGTGGCGTGGAGCGAGGTCATTACCTGGTCGTTGCAAAACTGGTATGTGTGGATGGTGCTGGCGTGGCCCATCAGTTGGCTGGCGCGGCGCTACAGCTTCAACCGCGAGCAATGGTTCCGCAGTCTGCTGGTGCAACTGCCCGCGAGCGTCGCGTTCGTGATGCTTTATATTTACCTGCGCGCGTGGGTGGGCGGCTTCGAATCGTGGGTGGGCAGCCAGCCGGTTTCTTTTTTGATTGTGTACTGGGAAATTGTCGGCGCGGTCCACGCCATTGATTACTATCGCAAGTTTGCCCAAGGCGAGGCGCGCGCGGCGGAACTGAAACGCCAGCTCGCGCAGGCGCAGTTGCAGGCGCTCCAGATGCAGTTGAATCCGCACTTCTTGTTCAACACGCTCAATTCCATCTCCGCGCTGATCCATCGCGATGTGGAGGCGGCGGACCGCATGATCACGCAATTCGGCGACTTGCTGCGGCGCGCGTTGTCGGCGGAAAAGGAACCGGAGGTGACACTCAAGCGCGAGATGGCATTCCTGCAGGATTATCTCGAAATCGAGAAGACGCGCTTCGGCGAGCGCCTCGCCGTGAAGCTGGATATTCCCGTAGAAACCGAAGCCGCCGTGGTGCCGAACCTGATTCTCCAGCCACTGGTGGAAAACGCCATCCGCCATGGCATCGCGCCGCACGCGCGCGCCGGCGTGGTGGAAATCCGCGCCGCCCGGAGCAACGGCACGCTGGTGCTGGAGGTGCTGGACAACGGGGCCGGGATTGACATGGACACGCCGTTGAAAGAAAGCATTGGTTTGTCCAACACACGCGCGCGCTTGCGGCAGCTTTACGGCGAACGGCATGAATTCACGCTGGCCAACCGACCGGAGGGCGGCCTGGGGGTGCGGATGGTGATTCCCTTCAAAACGGCGGGCGTGACGACGGTGGAACCAGTTTATGAGCATACGAGCGTTGATCATCGATGACGAACCGCTGGCGCGGGAGCGGTTGCGCGGCCTGTTGAAGGACGAGCCGGACATTGAAGTCATCGGCGAGTGCCGCGATGGGGCCGAGGCGTTGCGCGAGATTCAACGCCAGCAGCCGGATCTGCTGTTCCTGGACATGGAGATGCCGGAGATGGACGGGCTCACATTGCTCTCGCGCCTGGAGGTGAACCCGTTTCCCGTGGTGGTCTTCGTCACGGCGCACGCGAAATTCGCGTTGAAGGCATTCGAGGTCAACGCGCTGGATTACCTGCTGAAACCGTTCGACCGGTCGCGTTTTCAAAAGGCGCTGGCGCGGGCGCGCGAGCAGTTGCAACTGCGCAAGTCCGGTCAGTTGACGGCACAGATGGCCGAGCTGCTGGCCGGCGTCAAAGAGGAGG
Source organism: Verrucomicrobiota bacterium (assembly GCA_040754875.1). Classification (GTDB taxonomy): domain Bacteria; phylum Verrucomicrobiota; class Verrucomicrobiia; order Limisphaerales; family JBFMBT01; genus JBFMBT01. The sequence goes on from JBFMBT010000192.1 coordinate 2,939, forward strand.
GAAAGCCTTTGCGCCGCCTTGCCGTGAAGACAGGCGGACGCGTGGTGCTGGTGCGCGTCGAGGAAATCGACTGGATTGAAGCGACGGACAATTACGTGAATCTGCATTGCGGCGAAAAATCGCACCTGTTGCGCGAGACGATGGCGTCGTTGGAAGGCAAACTCGATCCGGCGATGTTTTTGCGCATCAGCCGTTCGGCGATTGTGAACGTGGACCGCGTCAAGGAGATGCAGCCCCTGTTTCACGGTGAATACGCGGTGATCCTGGAGGACGGCACGCGACTGACGCTCAGCCGCACGTATCGCGAGAAGTTGAATCAATTGCTGGGCAAGGAAGTCTAACGGTGGGCCGAGAATGTCCGCGGGGATAAGAATCTCGCTTTCAGTTCACCACGAACTACACTCGCCGCACGCATGAAGAACTGGCTTCGGGCGCTCAACTATTTCCGGCCGGACGCTCCCCGCATCGCATGGATAGGGGGCCTGTTGCTGTTGAGCATCGGCGCGAATCTGCTGAAGCCATGGCCGCTGGCCATCATCGTCGATGGCGTGCTCGGGGACAAACCGCTGCCCGCCTGGTTGCCAACGGCAACGGACACGGCGGGCAAGCTGGCGTTGCTGCCGCTGCTCGGGGGCTTGATTTTCCTGTTGCACGCGGCGCAGGGCGCGCTGTCAGCGGCGCAGAATTTCATTGCGATTGGCGTGGGCCTGCGCGGTTTGACGCGCGTGCGCAATGAAGTGTTCTCGCGGCTCCAGCGATTGTCGCTGCGTTTCCATCAAGGCGCGCAAACGGGCGATACCATTTACCGCGCCGCGTGGGACACGTATTCGTTCCAAACGCTCTTCCAGCAAGGATTGGTCATGTTCCTCACGGCCGCGCTGTCCTTGTGCCTGATGGTGGTGGTGATGTGGCAGTTGAACGTGCGGCTGACGCTGGTGGCGCTGGCGATTGTGCCGGCGCTGATCCTCGCCATCCGCGTCTTCGGCGCGGCGATGCGCGAGCGCGGGGCGGCGGCGCAGGCGGCGGACAGCCGGGTCATTTCACAGGTGCAACAAACCATCGCCGCGCTGCCGCTCATTCAAAGCTACACGCGCGAAGCGCAGGAAACGGAACGCTACCGCGGGCTGACGCAATCGGCCGAGGCGAAGCGCCTCGCACAACACGGTTGGGAATTATTGTACTGGCTGGGCATCTCCGTGGTGTTTGGCATCGGCACGGCAGCTATCGTCTGGGTGGGCGCCGGCCAGGTCGCGGCGGGCGCGCTGACCGTGGGCCAGTTGCTCATCTTCATCGCCTATCTGGCGCAGTTGTATGAGCCGTTGAACCAGCTTTCGCACGTGGGCGCGACCGTCTCGACCGCCAGCGCGGGCGCGCAACGCGTGTTCGAACTGCTCGATACGCCGGAGGAAGTGCGCGATCACGCGGATGCGCGGCCGATTGTCTCGCGTGTCGAAAGCGCGGCGGCCCATTCGCGTGCACTGGTGATCCAAGGCGGACTTGAATTCAACCGCGTCTCGTTCGCATACCAGCCCGGGCATCCCGTGTTCAGCGAAATCAGCTTCACCTTGAAACCGGGCGAAACCGCCGCGCTCGTCGGGCCGAGCGGCGCCGGCAAGACCACCTTGCTGAGTCTCTTGCCGCGCTTCTTTGATCCCTCCGGCGGCGCGGTGAAACTGGACGGCGTGGACTTGCGGGAACTGCGCTTGCAGGACCTGCGCGCCAACGTCGCCCTGGTGCCGCAACAACCGGTCCTCCTGCCGGCGACCATTGCGGAGAACATCGCCTTCGGCAAACCGGACGCGACCCGCGCCGAAATTGAAGCCGCCGCCCGCGCGGCCAACGCGGATGCGTTCATCGCAAAACTGCCGCAAGGCTATGACACCGTCGTCGGCGAAGGCGCGGCGCGCCTGAGCGTCGGCGAAGCCCAGCGCCTCAACCTGGCGCGCGCGTTCCTGAAGAACGCGCCGATTTTGTTGCTCGACGAACCGACCAGTTCGCTCGATGCCGAGAGCGAGGACGCCGTGCTGGCGGGCATGACGCAACTGATGAAGGGCCGCACCACGTTGATCGTCGCCCACCGGCTGCGCACCATCCGCAGCGTGGACCGCATCCTGACCCTGCAGGACGGGCGGCTGGCGGAAAATGGCGCCCATGCGGAATTAATGGAGGGCGGCGGTTATTACGCGCGGCTGGCGGCGAACGCGGGCGTCACCTGAGGTATTGAAACTCCGGGCTGGTGAGCAAGGCCCAAAACAGATCGCCCAGTGGTCCGGTCAGCGGATGACGGGGTTGGTGAATCACGCCTGTTTTGTCCCAATAAACGACGCCGCCGGCTTGATCGAATGACCATGAGTCAATCTCGCCGGTGTCCAGCGCCACCTTGTTGAAGGGAACTTCCAGCCGCACCCAGCGACCCAACGCCGGCAGGGGGCCCAAATGATACCGCAACGTTGCCTTGGGCACGTCGCCGCGCATCGGTTCGTCGCTCCAATAGGCCTGGTGAAACACCTCGTCCTGATGCCACTGGAGCATGATGCTTTTGGGCGGGTCCTTCGGATCCAGATAAACGTGTGTATAAAAGGAGTCCGGCGAACGCATCTTCAGCGGATGATCCTGGATGCGCACCACCATTTGCTTCACGGCATTCGTGGTGCCGTTGAAGGTATAGGCGCGGCTGCCGCTCAGCACGGGAAAATCAGGGCCCGCCACCCACCGCCACGAATTCGTGCCATTGCTGCCGTCAGGCGACGCGACCGGCGGCAGCGCATCATCCACCATGACGATGTCCACCGGCTTGGATCCTCCGGGCGAGGGCGGGCTGTTTTGAAGAAGGCTGACCGATGCGGCGCCCTCGGCCTGGGTGGGGACACGGTAGAACGCGGCCAGAAACAGGCCATCCACGGCCAAAGTCGGATTGGGCGCGGTCGCGGCCACATCCAGAAGTTTTGCGCCGTAAATCATTCCGCTGTATTCCGGCCCGTTCAACAATTCAAGTGCCTGGACCACCGCCGGATCATCGGAGCGCGAGGTGCTGATTTCGTTGCGCGACGCGGGACGCCCCAGCGCCCGCGTCAACGGCGTGGATTCGTGGTCCGAATACGCGCGCTTGGATGGCGTGAGACGCTGCATGGTGACGACCGCGACGCTGTCGAGCAATTGCTCGGCCGTGAGCCGGCGCAATGATGGCGATCGGAAATAACGCGGCTTCTCCGGATGCGCCGAATCGTAATAATCCTCCAGCGCGGCATGGTAACGCAGTTGATAGGCGCGGCTGGTGAGAATGAGGCGTATCGTGTGCTTCAAATCAAAATCGTGACGCATGAAGTCGTCGGCCAGCCAGTCGAGAAGCGCGGGGTTGCTGGCCGGCCGGTCCACGCGGAGGTCATCCACCGGTTCAGCCAGGCCCAGGCCGAAGTAGCGCTTCCAAAGCCGGTTGGCCATGGTGCGGGCAAAACGGGGATTGGCCGGATCGGTCAGCCAAAGCGCCAGCCGATGCAGGCGATCATCCACGCCCACGGGCGCCTCCAACGGTGCGCCGGCCAGTTCGAACGGCAATTTCGCGGGAACGGTTTCGCCGGTTTTCTTTTCGCACCGGATCAATTCCAGGTCGCGGTCGGCGAAGAAGCCGGCGAAGGCCAGAAAGCGCGCCTGCGGCCATTCGCGATTCTCAAAATGACTGTGGCAGCTCGCGCATTTCATGCTGGTGCCCAGAAACACCTGCGCCACGTTCGCCGCCGTCTGGATGGTGTCGGTGTGCGACTGGTTGCGGATGTAAGAAACGCTGTGTTTGACGCCATTGACTTCTTGTTCCATCGCCCGCTTGTGGCCGGGCAGCGTCGGGTCGATCAATTCGGCCACCATCAGGTCGTAGGGCTTGTTGTCAAAGAAACTATCATTCACCCATTTGAGATAATTGCCGCGGGTCACGATCCCGCCCTGCGTGTTCATGTTCGCGCTGCCCAGCGCTTCCAGCCAGAATGGCGTCCAGTGGTCTGCATAATCGCGCCGGCGGGCAAGCAGTTCATCCACCAGCTTCGCCCGCTTGTCCGGGGACGGATCGATCATGAATCGACGCGCCTCCAGCAACGTGGGCGGGACGCCGATGATGTCGAGATAGACCCGGCGCAAAAACGTGGGGTCATCGCACACGGGTGGCGGAGTTTTTGCCTCGGGCAGTCCGGCCGCCTGCCATTGCGCGAGGAGGAATTGGTCGATGGCATTGAACACCGGGCCGCTCACCTTGGGCGGCGGAGCCGCGGGCGGGACGGTGGCCAGCCGTTCGGCGCGCCGCGCGGCGAACGATTCCGCCGAGGTCAGGCGCGGATAGAACGGATGCGCGTCGGCCGCCGGAGCGGTGCTGTCGGAAGACGCGGAATCATCCTTCGCTCCGGCGGCAATCCACTGGCGGACGAGGTGCAGCTCATCTTCGCTCAATGGCGGATTACCCTTGGGCATCTGCGGTTCGCGCGCGCCCTGAATGTATTGCACGATGGCGCTGTCATCCGGCTTGCCCGGGACGATGCCTGGCCCAGCCCTTTTGCCGGACTTGAGCATCTCGGCCACCGAGGTGGTTTCGAACTCGCCCTTGCGCTCGGTCGCCGAATGACATTCGACGCAGTAATTGAGCAGCAACGGTTTGATATGCCGCGCGAAGCTGACCGTGGCCGCGGCCGCCGGGTCAATGGGACGGACATTGACCGGAACGGGCTTCTTGCCCTCGGCGCCAGACACACCGGTCAGCGCGAAGTGGACCATGACGGTCACCCCCAGCCAGGTGCGCCAAGTTGTTTGTCGATAAATCATGCAAGGCCTCCACAATCACGGGCTGCCAACATGCTTTCAACATAAGGTCCCGAAGAGGGTGATTCAACCATCAAACCGGTCAACTTCGCCACCACGCGCCATCTGTCACCGGTTTCGTAAAAACAATTTTCCAGGCAGTTGCTTCACCACGCGTTTCATCTCCAGTCCGAGCAGCGCCACGGATACCGCCGAGCTGGGCAGGCCGCTGCGCCGGATGATGTCGTCGATGGCCATTTCGTCGCTGGACGACAGCACGTCATAGACCTTCTGTTCGTTCTCCGAGAGCGTGAGCGCAGGCAACGTGCCGGTTTCCGCGGGTGACGGCGGGCGGTTGCTGTTGGGGAACAGGTATTCGAATTCGCTCAACACATCCTCGGCGTCTTCGCACAGTTTCGCGCCTTTCTTGATGAGGTTGTGGCAGCCCTTGCTTTGCGGGGAGTCGATGCGCCCAGGCACGGCGAAGACCTGCCGGCCGTAGTCCGTGGCCATGTTCGCCGTGATGAGCGCGCCGCTGTTCAAGTTCGCCTCCACGACGACGGTCCCGAGCGTCATGCCGGCGACAATGCGGTTGCGGATGGGAAACGATTGCTTGTCCGCCTGGCGGTTGAAGGGAAATTGCGTCATCACCGCGCCGTTGGCCGCGATGCGCTCGAACAGGTCGGCGTTCTCCGCCGGGAACACGATGTTGATGCCGGTGCCGAGCACGGCGACGGTGCGTCCTTTGGCGCTCAGCGCGCCTTGATGCGCCGCCGTGTCGATGCCCCGCGCGCCTCCGCTCACAATGGTGACGCCCACGTAAGCCATCTGGTAGGCGAGCTTGCGCGCCACCTCCAATCCATAATGTGTCGTGCGCCGCGAGCCCACCATCGCCACGGCGTTGCGGTCCTTTGCGGTCAACGCGCCCTTCACATAGAGCACGATGGGCGGATCGTAAATCTCGCGCAGCAACGGCGGGTAATCTTCGTCCGACTGCACCAGCACATGGCAGCCGAATTCGCGGATGCGCTTGAGTTCGCCGCCCAGATCGACGCTCTTCTCCCAGTTGGCAATCGAGTCGGCGACTTCCTCGCCGATGCCGCGCACGCGCAGCAGGTCCGCTTTGGGGGCGGCGAGGATGGCCGGAGCATCCGGAAAGAATTCGAGCAGTTGCCGCACGCGGACGGGGCCGACATGCTCGATCATGTTCAGGGCGATGAGTGCTTCCTTTGCGTCCATGTTGTTCCTATGAAAGGCGTGACAGAAGCAATGAAATGGCATAAAGTGTGGGTACGTAAATGCAATAATTTGCGTTGCCCCACACAATCCTCCGGTTGCCATGCAGGAACGAACCTTCATCACCCTCACCGAGCCGGACGGCACGCTGGCCGTGGTGGCTCCCGAATTGGGCGGCTGGCTGCTGCGCTACGCGCGCCCGCTCGACAAGCACGGACTGGTCGAAGCGCTGCAATTTGCGCAGGCCGTCGTGGACCGTTACCCGCGCGAGATGTATGCGGGCAATCCCGTCCTGTTCCCGCTGGTCAGCAACAACCGCGTGGGCGACAAGGAACATCATTACGAATGGAATGGCCAGGTGTTTGAAATGCCGCAGCACGGATTCGCCCGGCGTTCAAAGTGGAACGTGGTCGAGCAGAATGCGGCGTCCGTGATCATGGAATTGACCGACACCGAGGCGACGCGCGCGCAATATGCGTTTGCGTTCCGGCAGCGGCTCAGTTACCGGCTGTCGCAAGGGCGGTTGCACTGGGAGCTGGTGGTGGAGAACCTGTCGTCTGAGCCGATGCCATTCAGCACGGGGTTTCATCCGTATTTCAAGGTGCCGCTGGGCCCCAAGAGCGAGCGTGAGGCATGCTTCGTCGAGATTCCCGAATGCAAACGGTGGACGCCGCAGGGGCACTTCGAGCGGTTCACGCCCAAGCCGTTCCCGGGCCAGAACTGGAGCGTGCAGGAGGACGTGTCGGGCACGATGTTTTTGAGCGACTTGAAGAAGCAGGAAGTGGTGCTGGTGGATCCGGTGGGCGAACTGGAGGTCGTGTTCAATTTTGAGGAAGCACCGCGGCACCGGTTCGTGGCGGTGTGGGCCAAGACACCGGCGGAGCCGTATTTTTGCGTGGAGCCGTGGACGGCGCTGCCGAACTCATTCGCGCGGATGAAGGACCGGGAATTGATCCTGCTTGAGCCGCAGAAGACGTTTCGCGCGGCGATGTGGATGGAAGTGCGACCGATGGCGTGAGCGGGTTTGCGGTTTTAGATTTTTGATTTGCGATGGAGGAGGGGGACGGCAATCGGCAAGCGACGCCGCCGCAGGCTCGAAGCGCTCGAAGCCTGCGATACAGTCCCGATGCATCGGGAGAAACCTGTATACGATGAGCCGGAACTCTGGCTTACAACGCCACGGTCTTCCCGGGCACCGCGACGGGATACCAGCCGTCCTTGTCCGGCAACACGGGCGGCGCGGAATTCCAGGTGAGCGGGCTGTCGGGCACCAGTTGCAGCTTCGAGTTGAACGCGTCTTCCCATTCCACCAGCTTGCCCGAATACGTCGCCATTCGGCCCATGATCGCCGTCATCGTGCTGAGCGCTCCCGCTTCCGCCTCGTTGTAAGGCTTGTTCTCGCGGATGGCTGCCAGCAGCGGATAATGCTCGAGCTGATGACCATCCTCTGCCTGCGCCACGCGCTTGAGCCACGCGTTCGGCCCGGTGATTTGAAACAGCTTCCGCTGTTGCACGAGGTCGGCGGCGCCCTTCGTCCCCTGCACATGTTCGCTGACCGCCGCGTGCGCACCCAACTGTCCCTGCCGGCACTGGCTGTACAGGCGCGAGCCGTCGGCATATTCATACTCGACGAAGTGATGGTCAAAAATCTGGCCGTGAATCTTCTGGTTGCGCACCTGCCGGCCACCCATGCCCTGCGCGCGGATGGGATGGGCGTTCTTGATCCAGTTGATGACATCGATGTTGTGGATGTGCTGTTCGACGTTGTGGTCGCCGGAGAGCCACGTGAAATAATACCAGTTGCGAATCTGGTAATGCATCTCGGTCTCGTCCGGCTTGCGCTCGAGCCCGCCCCGCGCGTTGCCCAGCCAGTAACAGCGCATCGACGTGATGTCGCCGATTGCGCCGTCCTGCAATCGTTTCACCGTTTCGATGTACGCCGGCTGATGATGCCGCTGCAAACCCACGCCCACCTTGAGATTCTTTTTCTTCGCCTCGGCTGCCGCCGCGAGAATCCGCCGCACGCCCGGGGCATCGGTCGCCACCGGCTTCTCCATGAACGCGTGTTTGCCCTGGCGCACCGCTTCCTCGAAGTGTTGCGGGCGAAATCCCGGGGGCGTCGCGAGAATCGCCAGGTCCGCCTCGGCAATGGCCTTTTTGTAACCGTCGAAATCCGTGAACTGCCGTTCCGGCGGGACATCCACCTTGTCCGGATGCTGCTTGCGCAGATTGCTCAGGCTCCCGAGCAACCGCTCTTCATCCACATCCACCATGGCCACCAGTTTCAACCCCTTCTCCGCCGTGTTGAGCGCCTGATTGGCCGCGCCCGAGCCGCGCCCGCCGCAGCCCACCAGCGCAATCTTGATGACATCACTGCCCGCCGCGTGCGCGGACCGTTCAATGCTCAACCCGGCGAGCAGTCCGGCGCTTGCCGCCGACGTTTTCAGGAATTCACGGCGCGTGACCGAGCCGTCCGTATTCAGAACAAAGGTCTGCTTCATGATGGTGTGCGTGCTTGTTTGTGGATGACCCGAAACTACGGTCACAACGAGCAGGGTGCCAGCGAAAATTCAGGAGGGTACAACTGTTTGCCGGAGGCCGGCTGTTTGCACAGCTTCGACCTCCGGCGAATTCCCCCCATTCCTGGGCGGGTGGATTACTTCGCTTTAACGGTCACCGAATTCACACCGGAGAACGGAACCCCGTCGGTGTCCGCGCCGGTAATGAGCAGTTGCGTCGTGTTGACATCCAATGCGCCATTGCCGATGAGGTCGTTCAGGCGGAAGTGCAGGACCAGGTCCGCGTCGCCATCGCCGTCCACGTCTTCAGCCCCGGCATGAACCGGCGCGGCGGTGCCGGGCAGATTCGGGTCGCCGAGCAGAACGGTAGTAACATCGACATCCAGCGCGGAGAAACTGGCGGAAGAGAGGACGGCCACGGGCAGCACGCCGTTGCTTTTGAGATTGACGGGATTGACGTCGCTGCCGGGCCGCACATCCAGCGCCACTTCCAGCGCCGGGTTGCTGACGGTGTATTCATAGGTGACCGTCACTTCCGCACTGAGATTCAAGGCAGTGGTATGAAACAAGCCGAAGGAAAACGGCATGAGGTTCACCGACCCCGCGCCGCCGAGCGTCAACGGCACCGAGCCCGCGCCCGTGAACAGGCCCAGGTCCGCGGCGTCGGTCAACGTTCCGCTGTGCGTGTTCTCGGCGGAGCCAATCAACGTGATGTTGTCGAACATGCCGATGAAGGCCGTGGCTTGAGCTGTCACGTCGCCGGAGAGAATGAGCGAGGAGTCGGGCCGGCGCAGGCGGGCGGAGACATTGAACACCGCGGTGATCTGCGTGGGCGCATCCAGATTCATGATCATGGACACGTAATCCTGATGGCCCCTCACGCTGACGTGGACGGCGGTCAGCGTGCCCAGCCCGCCACCGAATTGCGGCACGCTCACGGCCAGCGGCGTCTCGCCGGAGAGCGACACCGAAGACGACGGCACGGTGACGACGTGCTGCACCGTGTCGGCCTTCAGCGTTGAGGTGAAAAGGATGGTGGAGAGTCCCAGGAGAAGTAGCGGTTTTGTTCTCATAAGCTTCACTCACGGTGTGAAGCATAAGATTTGCCAAGGCTTATCCGGCGCAAAGAAACTGATGCGACGCGCAATTGTGTCCAAGGGTGAGTACACTTGTGGCTTGTTTCGGGACAAACTGCGCGCGGCCCGCATGGTTTCCGGGTCGCAAAAGGGAGAGCGCGGAATGAGTCTGGACTAAAATGCTCCAGCCGCCTTGTGCGACTCTCCTTTTCCATGAAGCGGAGAGTTTCCACGGCACCGGACCGCGGCTGTCCCCAGCCGCAGCGTGT
>JBFMBT010000193.1:0-12771 GCA_040754875.1 Verrucomicrobiota bacterium
TTGAATCCGTCGAGCAGTGTTCGAACGCGGTCTTTGCCACCTGCTTTTTCGACAGGACTCAACGCGAGATTTGTGCAGAATACATAATAATCTGGGCAGGCGCGCTCATTTGACGAAGCACCAGCCCTTCTCTTTGGGCGAGGTTTGAATTTCGAAAACTCCCCTTTTAACTGCTTGATCGCCCAATCTGCGTTCTTCTTCGCTTCTGAATCCGGTATCTGGCGGAACTTCGCTTGAATAATTCCATACCCCTTCCACGGTCGCTTTGTTGACGGATATTTGATCTCCCCCTGAAACGCGGCCTCCCTACCACCGTCCGGTCCATCGCCGAAAACCAGCATTTGCGGTCCGAGGACTTCGATCCCAATCGCTTGGATCAACTGCTCAAAAGATCGCGTATTCAAATGTTCAAGCTGGTAATCATGCATAATGTGTTTCCTGGTTGAGTAGCTGCACTTGGAAGGCTGGGCAGGTTGGCGCAGAATGTCCGCACTTTCTTGGCGTTGTAGTCGGCAAACTTGACGACGCGGAGTTGATCTGCCCCGCCAAATTTCCTGATGATTTCGTTCACGTTGCCGCGTTGAGAAATGGGCGGGACTTTCAGCACGTCGGGCAGCGTGAATTGGAGTTCGCCGTCGCGTGCGTATTGGCGTTCCCAACGCTGCCACGAGTTGGATGCCCCAACATGAGTTGTTCGCTTTCGCGAATCGTGATTTCCAGCCAAGCCGTTCAGGGTTTCGCGGGCTTCGGGCGCGTAGTAGTTGAAGAAGGCGGCTTGCTGCTGCTTCACGCGGTCGGTGAACTGGCGCTGCTCGGCTATGGAATGCGAATCATTGTCCCAACCCGCGGCTTGCAGCATGGAGACAACAACCTTCCGGTATGAAACAGCTTCGTACACCTCGACAATTCCTTTTTGCGAACTTGTGACCAGTGTAGAAAAACAGCCGCTTCCCGCGCAACTCGGATTTTTCGGCGAAATCAGCGTGAAATCGTTTGAATCAGGGGGAGTTTAAACCGCTAATGAAGACCGAATCGACGCTGATGGGGAAGCTGACAGAAAAAAGGAGGCTTTTGCGATCCTTGTGCTCTTTCGCGGCTAATCTTCCCATTCGGTTGCCTCCATTCGATTGAGTCATCCGCAGTCCGGTTCAACGATTTAACTTTTCAACGCTTCAACGCAAATCCGTGCTCTTTCGCAGCTAATCTCAGTGGTTAATTGTTTGAGATTGCGGGTGTTCGCGTGATTGGCGGCCCACGCCTCGGCCAGTGTGTCCAGCATCCGGTTGGCGAACTCCGGAGGCGTGAACACCTCGTCGTTGGAGAGGTTGGCGATGCACGTCAGCACGTCCGGGTTGCGCCCGCGCAGGGTGAAGGGCACTTGGGCAGTCATGGTTGGTCGCCCTCCGGGGGCAGCTTCTTGAGCATCCGGTCAAAGTCTGACTCAAACAGCCGGTCCTGTACGATGCGGAATTTCTCAAACTCACTTTCCGCGTGGGTCTTGCCATCGGCGGCAGCGATTAAGTATTGCTTAATAGTTGCCGCTGGATCCAACTCATTGTCCGCAAAGATGCGCTTCAGGTGCTGGTTGATGGCGGGGACGGAGACATCGTAAAGCGCGGCCATCATCTTCTGCGTCAGCCAGATGTTTTCATCTTCGTAACGCATTTCAATGCCGGCCTCCGAGCTGCCACCGGCCGCAACGAAGGTAAGGTATTCCGCCGCCGAAGAGCGAACCAGGGAGACGGCGGTGGTCTTTTTGGCACGACCGCGTGGAGCGCGTTTTTGTTTGCTCATAGCATTGCCTCCGGCTGTTTGGACTTGACCAGGCTCATGAGCAAATGCGGTTGGAGCATAGCCCATCGAGCGTGCCTCCGTTGCCCGCCTTCATTTTCACTTTGTTAGATGTCTCGCTCATGTCTTCCGGGTAATTCCTCCCCCCACCGGTCACCGTTCCACCGGTTCCCACAGCTTCATGGCGTAGCCGGATTTTAAGAAACACCGCCGCGGAAGCAAGCCTTGGCATTTGCGATTTTCGATTTGCGATTGCCGATTTGCGATTGGGGGGAAGCTGACAGAAAGATGCGGGACAGAAAAATGGAGAGGTTGAAGTCCAAAGTTCGAAGGACGAAGAGGATGAAGAAACCCACCCTTGCCCTCCCAGGGGAACGAACGCCATCCGTGTTCATTGGTGTTCATCTGTGGTTAGAAACTTTCGCGTCCTTTCGCGTGTTTGGCGGGCGATGGTTGGTTGAGAGTATGGTGAGAGGCCGAACTTTGAACCGGAACTTGGAACCTTGAACCGCGGCCCCCCATCTGCGTTTTTTTGAATCGGTGGGGACACTTTTGCGATCCTTGTGCTCCTTTTGCGGCTACTCTCAGTGCCAGCCATCAGCGCAGATTCGGCTCCCATTAGCGGTTAACCTTTCATTCAACGCAAAATATTTGTCTCAGTCGTTAGCAGTTGTCTCAGGCGTCCTGGCGTTAAATTCGAAACCGTGCCAGGCTGCGGGTATGGAACATATGTTGCATCGTGAAAACGGTGAAACGTCGAACCGGGCCGGGCCCGGTGCGCGGCGCCGCGTGCCCCGGCAAACCCACCCTGGCCCCTCCCGAAAGGGAAGCGCCCACGGTGTGTCAATTTGGCGCAACCCGCCGCGGCATCATCCACCTTTCGTAGCAGTCCCGCCCGGCGGGATAACGAGGCTCACTTATCCAACTTTGAACCCGGAACCTCGAACTTGGAACTCCCGACGCCGCCATTCGCCTCAACCCTCAACCCGACCCTCAACCAGGCAATCCGCCCGCTTCCGCCCGCTATTGCCCGCTTCTGCCCGATACTGCCACATAATATTTTTTCCAACCATGAACCCATCCGACCTCTTCCGTCCCCTTCCGTCACTTACCGTCACATATTTTTTTCCGGCGACGGTTTTCGGATTTCGGTCTTCGGATTTGTTTCGGGTTTCGGCCTTCGAATTTCGGATTTCACCCCCCCTACCCCAGCGCCAGCACCAACTGCCGGTTCGACAACTCGCTCAACCCGCTCACGCCCAGCCCGAGCAATCGCAGCGGCCGCGACACGAGTTTCTCCCGCCCCAGCAAATGACAGCCCAGCCGGTAAATCTCAGCCGCCTCGGTCAACGGTTCCTCGACCGTCACCTGGCGCGTCAGCGTGGTGAAGTCGCTGTAACGCACCTTGACCTGCACGGTCACCGCGCCCAGCCGCCGCCGCTTGAGCTTCTCCGCGATTTCCGCGGCCTGTTCCTTGAGGCAGGCGCGCAGGATCTTGCGGTCGTCGGTGTCGCGCTGGAACGTGTTCTCGCTGCTGATGCTTTTGACCTCGTCGCCCAGTTCGAGCGGGCGGTCGTCGTCGCCGAAGGCAAACGCCTTCAACTTCGCCGCGAACGAACCCACCAGCGCCCGCAGGTCGCCCCGGTAATCCTGCAAGTCGCCAATCGTCACGATGCCCGCGCGGTTCAACACCTGCTCGGTCACCTTGCCGACGCCATGGATGGCGCCCGCGCGCATCGGCCGCAGGAACAGCACCTTGTCGCGCTCGGGAATCAACGTCAGCCCGTTGGGCTTGTTGAAATCGCTCGCCAGCTTGGCAAGCATCTTGTTGGCCGCGATGCCGACGCTCGTCGTCAGTTGCCGCTCGGCGTAAATGCGGTTCTTCAACGCGCGCGCCAGCGGCACCGCCGCGTAAAGGCTCGCATCGGCGTCCGCGCGCTGGCACGCGCCGGACAGGTCCAGATACGCCTCGTCAATGGACACCTGCTCGATGGCCGCACCAGTCTCGGCGACCACTCCCATGATGCGGCGCGATTCCTCCTGGTAAGCGTCCATGCGCGGACGCACGAAGAGGCCGGCGGGGCACAGCCGTTTCGCCGTGGCGCTGGGCATGGCCGAGCGCACGCCGAACTTGCGCGCCTCATAACTCGCCGCGCAGACTACGCCGCGCCGGTCCGGCGGCGCGCCCACAATGACGGGCTGGCCCTTCAACTCCGGATGGTCGCGCTGTTCCACCGAGGCGTAGAACGCGTCCATGTCGAGATGGAAGATGACGCGGAACACGGCTTTAATCGGCAGTGGATTCAGCGAATTGCAGCGGCTGGATGGGAGTTGAACCACGCCTCGATCCCCCTCCATGAATCTGATTTTGGAATCGTGGATATGATAACGCTCCCTTCCCCCACTCCCCGGCCCACACCCCAAGGAGAGGGTGAAAAGGTTACCGCGTGGGGTGAAATGCGATGCGTTGGGATTTGCCGGGCAACCCACCACTGCACTCTTCCCGGGAGGGGAACGGCGTTGGGTGATGGCGATGCGCAGCGATATAACCGCCCCTCACACTCTGTCCCCGTTGAAGGGAGAGGGAAGGGTTCGCGCCGGGTGTCTCGCCAGAATGATTCATCGCCGACAGGATGCCTGTTTTTATCATCGAGCGCCAACTCGGTACAAATGCACGTCGTACGGCTTGAACTCATCGGCGAAGGCGCCGTCGCGCGCGCTGATTTTCCGCGATTCCTCGAGCACTTCCACCGTGGCATTGCCCCTGGCGCCCGCGAATTGAAACGACCCGCGCGTGGTCTGGCTGCGCATGTTTACCGCGAACACATACGTCGCGCCGCCGTGCCGTTTCACCATCGTCGCAATCGGCACGCCTTCCGCCGACGACTTCACCGTCACGCCGCTCGCGACCGTGGGACTGTTCAACACCGGCGCCAGCTCGCGAATCTGCCGGTTGATCGCCGTCACACCCGCGAGCAATTCCGGGTCGTCCAGCAGCGACGCTTCCTTGAAGGTCGGCTCGAACTGGTGAACGAAGTAAATCAACCCGCGCGAGCCATGCACGAGGGACATCCACACTTCCGCGCGAATCTGCTGCGGCGTCGCCTTGACCTTCGGGTTGCTGATGTGCGAGCACTCGATGCAGTTCCACACCGTCTTCTTGCCGCCGGACCACTGCACGAGCCGCTCCACGCCGCGCGCGACGTATTCCAGCTTGCCCGCAATCTCCGGTTTGTCGTGCACCACCGGGTAGATGTCGAACGACACAATGTCGCTGCCCTTGAGGTATTCGGGGTAATCTTCCGGATGATTGCGCCGCACGCCGCGCCCGATGTAATTGTCGTATGCGACGCCCTGGCCGAGGTTCAGGAACACCGGCCGCGTCGGATCATTCGCGCGCAAGCGTTCGTAATCCGCCACAATCTTCTCCGGCAAAATCGGCGGTCCGTAACCCTTGCCCTGCCCGAGGGACTGCGCGTTGTCCGGTTCGTCGCCGTGCATCCACGCCACGATGAGCGGGTTGTCCTTGAATTGCATCCCGCGGTTTTGCCCGCAAATCACCGGCATGCCGGCCTTCTGCAATTCCGCCAGTTGCTCGGCGGTCGGCCCGCGCCACAGGCCCACGTAGAGATTGATGCCGGCTTCCTTGAAACGCGCCGCGTTGCGCGGGTTCTGCAACCACACGGCGATGGGAAAATATTTCTCGTCCGTGGGCGGCCCGTTTTTCCAGGGCGCGTAGGGCGAGGAATTCGTCTGGCCCGGCGCGGTCGAGCCCAGGGCGCATATCAATCCTATGAACGCGAGCAAACGTGGTTTCACGGGGAAGAGCGTAAGCGCGCGCAGGAGCGAAGGCAATACGGTGGAGGGTGGCGAAGTCATTGGGGAAGAAACAGGAGAACCGCTAATCAACGCAGATAAACGCTGATGGAAAGCGGGAAAGGACATGTACGAGTTGCCTGAGAACCATCGCGTGGGGCGTTTATTCCTGTGACTCAAGATTGGGTTCGTCCTTAGAACGGATGGATACATTGGTGATCGTGGTCGCGGGTATGCCGATCGCGGGGAGGGGCCAGCGGCTCGTGATGATTATGCCATTCGTCGAGACGGAAATAGCAGCCGCTGCGGCGGGATCAATTTGCTCGAGAGCCGAATGTGCTGTGGCGCAGATTTCGTTGGTGGACGCCGCCAGCTTCGCAAGCGCCGGGACGGCCGGCTTGGCAGAGGCTTGCATCTCTCCCAACAGTGCGATGGCGGGATATGCCTCAGTGCCTTTGGCGGAATTTACGATGGCGATGAGCGCGGGGAGCACGAGGTTGGGATTGCGCGTTTCGCGCCACAAGCCGCGAGCAGCGGCAGCGGCGATATGGGGGCGCGTTGGGTCGAGCAGTTTTTTCATGGCTTCACCCAACTCCCATTGTTCGGGCGCAAGTGATTCAAGCGTATCGTAGGCTAAATCGCGCATCTCAAAATCGAGCCATCGTCGCACTATGGTAAGGTCATCAATGGAGGTTTTGGGGTAGAGATTGTAAAACATGGACCCGGTGCCAGACAGAACGTCAGGCAGAATCGCCTTTCGTTCATATTTAATTTTTGCCAACCCTACGGCCGCATAGAACCGAACGGCGGCGTCATCATCCTGTAACGCGGCCGTGAATTCTCTTTCTGCGGAACGGATGGCAGACACGTGCCTGCCAAGTGTGCAAAGCACAACGCAACGAATCAGAGCATCCGGATCGCGCATGTGCCGGAGCAATTGGTTCCAAACCGCCGGATCGCGCGGATCAATTTGAGATAATACCACGACCGCTAACGCACGAATGCGGACATTGGTCGAGTTCATGGTTTCGAGCAACGAAGGAATCGCAGGCGGGCCGATGCGCACCAAGACACCTCCTGAAGCAAGGGCAAGCGACTCGTTTGTGCCAGTTAACGCGGCAATCAAATGAGGGACCGCGCTCGCGGCTCCTTGGGGATGATTCCTGAGGAATTCAATTGCATGTTCATGAGCTTCCTCGATAGGCGTAACGGTGACCCCAAGCAACGGCACATGACTGCCCAGCCGCACCAACCTGCGCCGCGCGGATGAATCGGTTTCCCGCAAATCGCGAATTGCGTCATCGACAGTCATGGGCGGCGGAGTGCGCCAAAGCAACCAGCCGACGACCAGGAAAATGAACACCTCCGCCAGCAGCAGGGCCTTGGCGAACCGCCGGCTCATGCTGGGCGACAGATGAAGGCGGCCGGTGCGGATGTCAGGGGGGGGATTCATTCTTCCCATCCTGGAAAACCGATTGATATCGTATAGGTCGTTGATCCATCTACGGTAGTTGAATATTTTGCATCAGCGGGAGGCTCGTTGATTTTGTCCAACGCCGACCGGGCATAATTGGCGAGCGCGTTAGTCGAAGAATTGGCGATGGATAACAGCGCGGGAATGGCCGGTTTGGCGGCGGGTCCCATTTCGCGGAGGAGGATAAAAGGGTAATCCCCAAAAAATGGCTCCTTCCGTTCGATCAGGTTGATCAGCGTGGGAAGGATCAATTCAGCGTTCCGGGTCTTTCGCCAAATGGCGCCGGCCGCAGCGATGGCGAGACCAGCCTCCTCGGCTTGAAGAAGGGCTTTAAGGGCGGCCAATCTCGCGTTATCCGAGGGCTTCATTCGCTCAAAGGTTTGGACGGCGAATCGCCATGTTTGCGGATCCACGGAATCCAACGGGCATATCGGAGCCATGTTAGGAGCAACGCCAAAAGTGTAATAGTCCCAGTGAATGATCAGCTCCAATTGGTGTGCATAATGCTTGCCGGTCAACAGTGCGGGAAGGACAGCCTCTGAAGTCTGGCCGATATTGACCAGCCCAATTGCCGCCAGCACGCGGACTTCGGCATCCTTGTCATCGAGAGCTTGGAGGAATCGATTGGTGGATTGATGCACCGCAATTTCGTGGCGGTTGAGTATTCGGAACATGGCCCGACGGACACGAACATCGTGGTCGTTGGCGTGGTGGCTCAGATGAAGCAATGTAGCAGGATCGTCAGGATTGATTTGCAGAAGGGCGTAAGCCGCAAAGGCGCGAATCTGCGAACGAGTTGAATCCAGCGCGTCGAGTAATGCAGGAACTGCTTGCGGGCCGACCCTTGCCAAGGCGATGCTGGCCGTCAGGGGAATGGAGCCTGTGTCGCCCAGCTTCTCAATCAGCAACGGAATTGCCGGGGCAGCATTGGTACTTTTGGTTTGGAGATATTGAATTGCGTTCAAATGGATTTCCGGAAGGGGGCGAACATCTATTCCGAGAAATGGGAACTTTTCTCCCAAAGCAGCCCAGACTTGCCGCACCGGCGTATCCCGTTTCCGCAAATCCGCCATGGCACGTTTCACCGTCATCTGCGATGGAATCAGCGTCCAGACGATGAACACGAAGGAGAGGACCTCCGCGGCGAGCAGGGCGCGCACCAAGGGGCGCTTCATGTTCGCGGGCGGATAAATGCGCAGGGATTGCATGTCGCCGCCTTGGGCCATGGGTGAGGCAAAGTAACGCGCCACCGGAGGTTTGTCGAGTCAGGCGGGGGAAGTCGGGCTTCGCCGAATGAGGCACCTGAAGAGGGGGAACGATGTGCTTGCTGCTTTTGGAGGGATTCATCCGCTGGAATTGGCGAGGCGCAACAAAGCGGCACAGGACTGCCGCACTCCAGGACGCTGGCGCGCACGCGGGGCGAAGGGCGAGTTCTGTTGCGTTCGGGTGGGTGACGTTGCTGCGCCCGGGGAGGGGAGGGTGCCAATGGGTTCAAGGGTTCAAAGTCTCAGAGTTAAAGGTCGTAACCAATTAATTTAAAGGTTCTTACACTCGATTTGACATTTGATTTCATTGTGATATCATATCGATATTAAAGCTGTTGTGAGTCGTGCCAATTGAAAACCTGCAACCGACAAACGCTATGAATGCAACCAATCGTCCAGCCACCCCTGAAAAAACCATCGACGTCGCCAACGGCTGGAGCCGGCTGTTCCTGAACCTCGCCATGGTCATTGGCGGACCGGTGATGTGGATCACCGGCATCGTCCAGGTGGAAGAACGCAATTTCAACGTGGGCTGGCCGCTGATCATCCTCGGACTTCCAACGATGATCCTCGGCATCGTCTTTCTCGCCGGCCACTTCACCCTTCAGCCGAATGAGGCGCGCGTGCTCACGCTCTTCGGCGAATATCGCGGCTCGGTGCGCACGAGCGGGTTCTTCTGGACCAATCCGTTCATGTTGAAGCGCCGCCTTTCCCTGCGCGCGCGCAATCTCAACAGCGAAAAACTCAAGGTCAACGACAAGCGCGGCAACCCCATCGAGATCGGCGCGGTCGTGGTCTGGCGCATCCAGGACACAGCCCAGGCGGTGTTCGACGTGGACAACTGCGAGCATTATGTGCAGGTGCAAAGCGAGTCGGCCGTGCGCCACCTCGCCGGCTCGTATGCCTACGACCAGGGCGAGGAAAACGAATCGACCTTGCGCAGCAGCACGGATGAAGTGGCCGCGGCGTTGCAAAAGGAATTGCAGGAACGGCTGGGGCGCGCGGGCGTCGTGGTCGAGGAAGCGCGCATCACGCACCTGGCCTACGCGCCGGAAATCGCGGGCGCGATGTTGCGCCGCCAGCAAGCGGAAGCCGTGATTGCCGCGCGGCAGAAGATCGTGCATGGCGCGGTCAGCATGGTGGAGATGGCCTTGGAGCAACTCGCGCATCGGAACGTCGTGCATCTGGACGAAGAGCGCAAAGCCTCGATGGTGAGCAATCTGCTCGTCGTGCTCTGCTCGGAGAACGAAGTGAGTCCGGTGGTCAACACGGGCACGCTGTATCATTGATTCGTATGCGCGCTGCTTGTTGCAATCGAATCCATCGCTTTTTGTTGCCGCGTTCCGTGAATGACAGTGCGTTTGGGTTTGCCGGCGCGACCCACCCCTTGCCCCTCCCAGGAGGGGAAGGGTCATTGGGTGCGGCGCAGCGTTGTCGCGAGCTTTTGCCTGGCGGGACGTGGCGCCGCCCGGCAAGTTGGAAACTTGCGATACAGCAGGTTGGAAACCTGCGCTACACGCATCACGCATCACGCTTCTTCTGATGGAACCGCGCAAAAGTTTTCTGTTGCGGATTGATCCGGCGCTCTGGCGGGAACTGGAAGGCTGGGCGCAGGAAGACTTGCGCAGCGTCAACGGGCAGATCGAATTTCTGCTGCGCCAGGCGGTGCAAAAGCGCAAGGGCGGGAAAGTGCCGGAGGCCGCGCCGCCCGACGGCCCGCCCGCAGCCGGAGGCGAAACATGAAATCCGACAGCGCATCCATCGCATTGATCCTGCTCGTGGTGTTCTTCTGTGTCGTGTGGACCGGCTGGATGGCCAGCGTCGCGTGGCGATGGGTGAAGCGCCGCCGCCGCGGGCCCCACTTCCCCGCGATTGATCGCTCGCAAATCCTGCACTCCGAAAAGTTCGGGTCGGGCCTTTCGCACCGATCCCGCTGGTTCCGGCCGCGCGCGAACAACTGCCTGTTGTTCACGGTCACGCGTGATGAACTGTGGGTTTCACCGTGGGCTCCGCTCACCACCTTGCTTGGCAATTTCGATCTGGAGCATCGCATCCGCAAGGCGGACATCGAACGGCTCGCCGTCAAGAGTGTGTTTTGGGTGAAGCGTTTTGAAATTACGTTTCGGCTGCCGGATGGGCAGTCGCGCCGCATCGATCTCTACTCGCACAAGCCGGATGAGTTTCTGGCGGCGTTGCGCGCAAATGGAACGTTTCCGGTGGAGGAATACTAAGCGGTTACAATTTAACTGTGGCCGCAAGCGGAGCGCGGGCTTTAGACCGCTTCAGCGTGGTTTGTGCTGGCGGCGTTGAAGCGGCGTGAACGCCGCGCTCCTTGCGCCGGACCTAAATGCGGCTACAGAATTTTTGAAACAGCCCTAGTCTAGGCGGTCAGGCTTCGGAAGTGGGGGCTCGCCCTCACCCTGGCCCTCTCCCCCGGGGAGAGGGGAAGCGAAGTGCAGCACGTTGGATGTGCGAAGGCCCGTTGGGGAATGCAGCGGTGGGTGGTTCTTCAATCAGAGCCTCGTTACCTCGGCTGCTACGAAATCTGTCTTACGCCAATATTTCCTTCACCACGCGGGCTTCTTCCACGCCGGTGAGGCGGGCATCGAGGCCCTGGAATTTCACGCTGAAACGTTTGTGGTCGATGCCGCAGAGGTGGAGCATGGTCGCGTGGAGGTCGCGCATGTTGACGACGTTTTCGACGGAGCGGTAACCGAGTTCATCGGTCGCGCCGTAAGTCGTGCCGCCTTTGATGCCGCCGCCGGACAGCCAGATGGAGAACGCGAGGATGTGATGATCGCGGCCGGTCCCCTGCCCCATCGGCGTGCGGCCGAATTCGCCGCCCCAGATGATGAGCGTGTCATCGAGCATGCCGCGTTGCTTCAAGTCCATCACCAACGCGGCGCTGGCCTGGTCGGTTTCCTTCGCGGCGAGCGGCATGTTCTTCTGGATGTCCGAATGATGGTCCCACGCGCGATGATAAAGCTGGATGAAGCGCACGCCGCGTTCGGCGAGCCGCCGCGCGAGCAGACAGTTCGACGCGAAACTGCCGTCGCCCGGTTCCTTCACGCCGTAGAGGTCGAGCGTCTCCTTCGGTTCCTTGCTGAAGTTGGTCAACTCAGGCAGCGACGTCTGCATGCGAAACGCCATTTCGTACTGGCTGATGCGCGTGTGGATTTCGGGGTCGAAACGCTGCTTCGCCAGCATTCCGTTCAAGCGGTTGATTTCGTCCACCACCAATCGCTGCGTGCTCTGGCAGACGCCTTCGGGATTGCCGACGTAATGGACGGCGTCGCCTTTGGACTGAAATTGAATGCCCTGGAATTTGCTGGGCAGAAAACCGTTGGACCATTGGCGCGCGGACACCGGTTGCGCGCCGCCGCCCTTCCCTTGCGACACGAGCACGATGAATCCCGGCAGGCTCTCGGTCTCCGCGCCGAGGCCGTAGAGCAGCCACGAGCCCATGCTGGGGCGGCCCTTGAGGATCGAGCCGGAATTCATGAACGCCTGCGCGGGGTCGTGATTGATCTGCTCGGTGACCATCGAGCGGACGATGCAGATGTCATCGGCGATGCGCGCGATGCCTGGAAACAAATCGGAAATCTCCTGGCCGGATTTGCCATGCCTGTTGAAATCGACGAACGGCCCGCGCGCTTTCAACTCGGTGTTCTGCAACTGCGCGAGTTGCTGGCCTTTGGTGAGCGACTCGGGGAACGGTTTGCCGTCGAGCTTCTTCAACTCGGGCTTGTAATCCAGACATTCGACATGCGACGGACCGCCCGCCATGCAGAGATGAATCACGCGCTTGGCCTTGATCGGATAATGCGGTGGCGTGATGACGCCCTGCCAACGATCGGCGGCCGCGCGTTCGGCGCCGAACAAATCGCGCGCCTGCAACATGCCCAGCGCAAAGGTGCCAAGGCCCAGGCCGGCGCGGGAGAGGAAGGTGCGGCGGTTCACACTGAGTTGAAAAGCGGGCGAATTGAACGGTGTCATAAAACTTCAAATCTCAAAATTCAAACTTCAGAGAAGCATCAATATTTAATCTTCAAATCGGGTTTTCGGCCGTTTCGGCGCATGGAGCAAAAGATGAGATGAAGCTCTTTTGCTTCGCGATACAGTTCGCGGGCTTCATCAGCCAGTTGCGGTTCGGAAGCCACGATCATGCGGAGGAAAAACTTGCTCTCTTTCGCTTCCTTCGCACACCGAGCGATGATGTTCAGGAAATCCTTCTTCGAAACGCTTTCGCTAGCCTCGCAATAGTTGCCGCCCACGCTCGTTCCGGCCCCGACCAATTGGTCGATGAGCCGATCATTCGTCGGGTTGCGTGGGATTTTCTTGCTGAACCGCACAATCGCTTCCCCAAAGCGAGCCGTTCGCTCCTCCAAGTCGAACGGATGTCGCTTCGGCGCCGCATCCGGAGCT
>JBFMBT010000194.1:0-12655 GCA_040754875.1 Verrucomicrobiota bacterium
TATGTCTCCGGTGTCAACAACAGCCCGGAAGGCCTGTCCAACGGCTATACTCACGGGTTTGTGATGACGTTCGAAAGCGCCGATGCGCGGGACGCCTACCTGCCGCATCCGGAACACGAGAAGATTAGAGGGCTTTTGCAGGGAGTCGTCGATTCGGTCACGGTGTTTGACTTTGAGTTGTGAGTTCATTGGCCGGTGGTGTTCCCTCCGGCGAAACTCACTTCAGTTCCCGGATGTAAATACTGGCGAACTCCATGGGGTCGCCGTGATGCTGCAACGCAATGGGGCCGCGCGCGGGAATGCCGGGCAACCGGGCGTTGTCGATGACAGTCTGACCGTTTAACTCCACCGTAAGGCGGTCGCCCTTCATCGTGATGATGAAGCGATTCCATTGGCCGGGCGGCTTGTCGGCTTTCAACTTCGGCGTCACCCCGGCGCGCACTTCGGGCGGCATGTTTTTATCGACGCGATAGCCATAGACTTCGCCGGAGCCGATGGTTTTGCAGGTGATGTTGATTTGCGCCTTGGAGGTGCCGCGCACGTAAATGCCGCTGTCGCCGGCGAAGGGAACCTCCACCATTTTCTTTTTGCCGCTTTCGTCCACGGCATCGTCGCCATTGGGCAGAATCAACTGGAGCGGGCGCGGCACGGGTTTCTGCGGGAAACGCCAGTCCACAATCATCTGGAAATCGCCGTATTCCTTTTCGGACCACAGATTTTTCTCCGTGCCCTCGGCCTTGCCATCGTAAGTGAGGCGCCAGTCGCGCGGCACCCAATGGCCGGCCATGCCGGGCTGGACCTTCCAGTTGCGCAGGTCGATGCCGGTGTAGAGTGATTTGAAGCCCACGTCCGCCTTTGCGGTCTGCCCGGGCGTGGCGCCCGAAGGCGGAAGCTCCTTGAGCCGGATATTGCGGAAATGGCATTCGGAACCTTCGGATTCCAGGCAGATGTAGCCTTTGCGCGGCGAGCATTCCTCGCCCACGGCGACTTCCTTGCCGTTGACACTCAGGCGCACGACGCCGTTGGTGGCGACAACCCGGTAATGGTTCCATTCGGGCGAATCCTTCGCGCGTTCCTCCATGGGAAAACTGCGGCCCCCGTTTTTGGAGGTGCGTCCGGTGGCGCGCATCTTCGCGCCGTGGATGGGGAAGATGTCGCCGTGCGTGGTGAAGGAAACATTCTTGTTCGCGTTACCCTCGCCGTAGCTGTTTTCCAGAATCTGCACCTCAATGCCGCGTGCGAACGGCACGCCGGGCGAGGTGATGGGGTCGCCCCAAAGGAACAAGCCCGCGTTGCCGCCGGGTTTCATGTGGCGCCATTCGAGTTCGATGATGAAGTTTTCATACATGCGCTCGGTGCGCATGACGCCGGTGGGAATGCCGGTCGAGATGATCATGCCATCCTTCACCGTGAAGGTCTCCGGCGCGACATTGGACGGCACCCAGCCTTTCAGGTCCTTGCCGTTGAACAACGCCACGAAGCCGTCGCCGGACGTCCTGCTTGAATACGGCGTGGAGCAGGAGACGGAGGCGGCGAGGGTGGCTGCCAATGATAAATGGGAAAGGCGCGTCAGCATAAAGAGGTGGTGAAAGTGGTCATCTGGTGTATAGTTCCTACATGGAACCCCAGCAAGCACAACCGCTGTTGAATCCGATGCTTGTGTGTTTGGTTTTACTCCTTTGCACGTTCGGCGGGGCGTACTTATGGGCCGCATTGCTTGCTTTCTTCCCGCCCGATGAGCCGATGTCGCCGACGGGCAAGGCGACCCGGTTTGTGGACCTCGCCTTTTCGTTGGGCTTGGTTACGTTCCTTGTAACCACTCTTGCGCGATGGAAGTCTAGACCCGCAGCGCGTAAATTGTTTATTACGGGGATCGGCTTGTTTGCGGTGGCCGTTGGAATTTGCATGGTCGCGAGATTCATCCGCTAATCTCACTCTTTCAAGTGTAGCGGTCTTCCCGTGTTGATTTCAGAGCCTTTCTTTTGTCGCGGGGGCATATTCAGATCTGCCAGGCCTCATTGTCGGCATCACTCCAGTCCTCCATCCCCATCTTTCTGTCAGCTTCGCGCTCTACTGCGCGCACCAGCCGCCGTCGATGAGAATATCCGTGCCGGTGATGAACGCGGCGTCTTCGGAGCAGAGGAACAGCGCGAGGGCGCCGATGTCTTCGACGCGGCCCCAGCGGCCTTGGGGGATTTTGGAAATGAATTCGCGGTTGGCCTCGGGATTCTGGATGACGACCTGGTTCATCTCGGTGGCGTGCGGGCCGGGGCTGATGCCGTTGACGGTGATGTTGTCGGGGGCCAGTTCCAGCGCCAGTGCGCGGGTGAAGCCGAGCAGGCCGGTCTTGCTGGAGCAATAGGCGACGCGGCCCACCAGCGCCACGTGGCTCATGATGGAGGTGAGATTGAGGATGCGCCCGTAGCCGTGGCCTTTCATGTGGGGCACGAAATAATGGCACATGAGAAACGCGCTGGTAAGATTGGTGTCCATCACCTTGCGCCATTCTTCGAGCGAATAATCGACGAGCGGTTTGCGGATGTTGATGCCGGCGTTGTTGACGAGGATGTGCAGTGTGCCGAATTTCTCGATGACCGCCTGCTTGAGGTTTACGACCTGTTGTTCATCGGTGACATCCACCTGGAAGGCTTCGGCGGTTCCACCGGCGCCGCGGATCTCGGCGGCGGTTTCGTTGAGGAGTTTCAAGTCGCGCGAGGCGAGGGCGACTTTTGCGCCGGCCTTGGCCAGCGCGATGGCCATGCATTTCCCCAATCCCTTGCTGGCGCCGGTGACGAGTGCGGCCCGATTTTCCAAAGTCCTTTGGCTCATACTTGGAATCAAGGGTAGCAAATCGAAGGGCGCTTGGCGAGTACAACGAATGGGGAATGACGAGTGACAGATACGGATTAGACTCGACACGGGAAGCATTCGGTTCCTGAATGGGTTGTGAGCAGCAAGGAAACGAATTCGTCTCAATGGTAATACTCGGGCTCATTGGAAGAAGCGGACGAAATGAAAGTTGTATTTGACACCAGCGTGCTGGTTGCCGCGGCCCGTTCGCAATTGGGGGCGAGTTACGCGTTGGTTAGCTCGATTCCCGCACCGGGATTCCAGATTTGCCTGTCGGTATCACTCTATACGGAATGGCAGGAAGTGCTGACACGTGGTGAAAATCGTCCACCGGGCATCTCAGCGGACGGTGTTTTAAAATATGTGCGATATCTTGCCAGCCAGTCGCATTTGCAGGAAATACATTTCCTGTGGAGGCCGTTCCTTCGCGATGCGGATGACGATATGGTATTGGAACTGGCTTTCGCCGCAGGTTGCCCGTATATTGTAACGCATAACGTGAAGGATTTTGACGGAGCCGACCAGTTGGGTGTACGGGTGGTCACGCCGTCCGAATTCTTGAAATTGATGCAAGGCAAATCATGAGCACGCTGACGATTGAACTTCCAGAATCGTTGAAAAAGACGATTGAGGATCTTGCCGCCAAGGAAGGTTATTCCGTCAGCCAATTCCTTGCCAGCGCCGCCGGAGAGAAATTGGCGGTCGTTTTGACGATGGATTATTTGCGTCGCGAGGCGTCAGCCGGTCGTCGCGAGGATTTCGAGAAGTACCTGGCCGCAGTGCCGAATGTGCCGCCACTTCCCGGCGATGAGCTTTGATTTGTTTCGAAGGAGCGAAGAGTGTCATCTTTTCCATTTCTCCCTCTTCCTTAAATAAGTGATTTTGCCCAAAATGATTTTGCCACCACGCCGGGCCCACTTTGGCCTTTGAAGTTTGGCGGGGGGCGTGGTTCATTGTCGCCGTGACCGGAACCATCATCAACGCGGCGGCCATCCTCGTGGGCGGCATCGTGGGCTTGAGCGCGAAGAAGCACATGTCGCCGCAGATGCAGACGCTCATCAAGGCGGGCCTGGGCGTGTTCACCGTGTATGCCGGGTTGGCGATGTCGTGGGAGGCCTTCGGCGGCGGGTTCAAGAATGTGGTGAAGCAGGCCGTCGTGGTGATGTTGTCGTTGATCCTGGGCAATCTCATCGGCAAGGCACTGCGGATTCAGAAGGGGCTGAACCGGCTCGGCCAATACGCCAACGAACGCTTCCAATCCACGAAGCCGGGCGATGCGAATCGTTTCAGCGACGGCTTTGTGACGTGTTCGATCCTGTTCTGCGTCGGGCCGATGGCGTTGCTAGGCTCGATTCAGGACGGCTTGACCGGCGAGTACAAAACACTGGCCATCAAATCCGTGATGGACGGCCTGGCGACGATGGCGTTTGTGGGCACGTTTGGCTGGGGCGTGATGTTGTCCATCATTCCCGTCGTCGCCTATCAGGGCACGATTACCATGGGCGCGGCGTTGCTGCGGCCGTATGTGCACGACACGGCGCTGATTCATTCCGTGAACGCAACGGGTGGGTTGCTCGTGGTGTGCATCTCGCTCATCATCCTCGAAGTGCGCAAGGTGGAACTGGGCGATTACCTGCCGAGCCTGGCGGTGGCGCCGCTGCTGACGTGGCTCTGGACGTAAACCCTAACGATGCAATTGAGTGCGGAAGGAGCGCGGGCTTCAGCCCGCTTCAACGTGGTGGCTCGACCGGGTTTGAATCGATTTCAACGCCTCATTCAGAGCCCCCTGTTTCTTTGAACCTGCACACGGCCCATGAACCGGATGGTCGCGGGTTGGATAGCGTTTCCTTCCCCTCACCCCGGCCCTCTCCCTTGGGGAGAGGGAGAAGCTGTTGCCGCGTTGGGTGAATGGCGCTGCGTCCGGGTTTGCCGTGTTGATGGCTCATGGGAAGAGCGCGCTGAAGCGGCGTAAACGCCGCGCGCCGCATTGCGCTGCGCCGCCCGTCAAAGCCGCGCTTCCTTGCGGGTTTCGGCGGAGGCGGTTTTGAGTTCCTTGTATTCGGCGGCCAGTTGCTCGGCTTGTGCCTTGGCGTGCTCGATTTCCCGGGCGAGGCGCTCCGCGTTGGATTTCGCAGTGCGCGCATCGGTCTCCGCCTGCTTGATCTCGGCAGTCAGGGTTTTGATCTGTTTGGCGTTTTGCTCCGCTTCCTTTTGGGTGCTGGCCAGTTCGCCGCGGGTTTTCTCCAATTCCTTGGTGAGTCTGTCCGCCTCTGCTTGTTTCCCGGCCGCCAGCTTTTGCGCCGCGTCAAACTCCGCTTGCAGCGGTTCCAAGCCCTTCTTCTGTTTCGTAACGGCCTCCGCAATCCTTTGATTATCAGGAGTTTTTGCCGCGTCGGCTTCAGCCTTGGCGAGCTCGGCCTTGGCGCGGTTCAGCTTCGCTTCCAGTTTCGTCAAGCTTTGTTGGGCTTTCTTGAATTCGGCCGTGGCCTGGTCCGCGTTCCGCTTGTCCTGCTTCAATACGTTGTTCCAGCCGTCAAGCTGGTCGCTGATGCCGTTGGTGCGTTTCTTGGCCTTGGCCAGTGCGTTCGTGGCTTTGGCGACGGCATCCTCGTTGTCTTTGACCGACGCCAGCAATTTTTCGTGCTCGCGTTGTTTCTTCGCCAGCTCATCGCGGGCCTGGAAGACGGTCACGTTGAATTGGGCGGTCTTTAATTCAGCAAGCTCCGCGCGCGCCTTGACGACGTTCGCGTTGGCCTTGTCGAGTTCGACTTTTGCCATGCGCACCTTTTCACGGGCGGCATCGGTCTTCTTCACATCGGATTGCAGGGACTCGGCCCGCTGCAATTCCGCCTCGGCTGCGGCCACACCGGCGGCGGCCTTGTCCACGTCCGTGAGCGCGTCATCGATTTCCTTCACGGCCAGTTCAATCCGTTCAGCGAGGGGCAGGGGATTCAGGCTCAAATTGCCCAGCGGCTTGCCGTCCGCCGTGTTCCAGACCGCCACCCGGCCCGAGTAATCACTGGCGATGACGCGGTTGCCATCGTGGCTGAACGTGGCGCGCACGGGCAGTTGATTGGTGAAATTGACCGAACGTTGCCGGTTCGCATTGGCGTCCCACACGGAAATTTGATTGTCGCGCCCGCAGGAAACGAGGCGTCCGTCATGCGTGAAGCGGGCGGACAACACGCCGCCGCCGTGGGCATTCCACGTGCGCGCCTGGTTGCCGTCCCGCATCGACCACAGCTTGATGGTGCCGTCTTCACTGCCGGAGGCGACGAGTTCGGAACCGCGCCACGTGATGGCCGTGATGCCGGCGCGGTGGCCGTTCAACGTATAAACTTCCTGCCCGCTGGCGGATTCCCACACCACCACGCCGCCATTGCGGTCGCCGGTGGCCAGGTATTTGCTGTCCGGGCTGAACTCCATCGCCGTCACCCAGTCGGTGTGCTTTTTCTTGGCGTGCTCGAGTTCCGCGGTGGACGTGGAATAGATGTTCACCATGCGCGCCGGCCCGCCCAGCGCAATCCATTTCTGGTCGGAGCTGATGTCTGCTGCGAGGACGGAATCAAATTCATCCCCGACGGTGAGCATGCGCTCGCCGGTCGTCACGTCCCAGACGACGACCAGACCCGCCTTGGCGCCGTAGCCGCCGCCGCACAGCACGAGTTTGCCGTTGCGGCTGAATTTGATGTCGCTCGGATAACCTTCGGGGAAGGGGAGCACGCCCGCGAGTTCCAGGTTGTCGGTGTTGTAGAGCAGAATCTGCTTGGGCGCGCCCAGCGCGACAATGGGCGCCCACGGGCTGCTGGCCATGCCGGTCGAAGCGCTGGTGCGCTCGGTGTGAACCACGGGGTCCAACAACAGGTCCTGCGGCATCGGCGGCGGACCATCGGGCTTGCCGGTGGACGTATTGGCGGCGGCCAGATCCACCTTGGGCTTGTTCGACGCGATGGCTTTGCTTCCGGAGCTTTCCAGCAAACCACCCGCAATCCACTTCTTGATGATATCGATTTCCTTGTCCGCCATGCGGGGCGAGTTGGGCGGCATGAAGGGCTCTTCCGCGTGCGTGATGGCCTTGACCAGTTTGCTCGCGTCCGGGTCACCGCTGGCCACCGCCGCGCCGGAACCGCCTCCCGCCAGCACGCCGCTGAAGGTGCTGATATCGAGGTCGCCCTTCTTTTCGTTCGGATTATGGCATTTGAGGCACGAGTTGCGGAAGACGGGCAGCACATGCTCGTCGTAAGTGACCTTGTCGGCGGCGTGCGCCGTCAACCCGGTCAACACCGCCAGCACGCCCGCCAATCGCGAATAGAATGAACTCATAGTTTAAAGTGGTCTCGTGCGCCGCGCTTTCAACCGCCGCAACTCAGTGGTTGAACACGAATTCCTTCGAGTTGAGCAGCGACCAGAAGATGTCGTTCAGGACGGTCTCGGTTGTCTTTTCGTCCTGGATGAACGCCTTGAGTTTGGTCAGTTCCTCCGCCGTGGGCGGACGCGACAGGCAGCGCAGGTACAACTCCTCGATCACCTGGTCGGGCGTCTTGCCCTGCTTGAGCAGGTTGCGCACGATGGCGCCGCGTTGGATCTTGTTGTTCACCGTGTCGCCGTTCAACAGGTGCAACGCCTGCGACAGATTCGGCTCCATCTTCACTTCGCACGAGCAGGGGGTTTCGCGCGTGGCGCGGCCAAACGTGGTGAGGAAGTAGGTGCTGATGCGGCCGTCCGGGATTTCCACCGCCCGCGACCCTTGCGGCAGGCCGGGGAACTTCTCCTGTGTTTCGGTCACCTGGCCAGTGATGTCCAGCAGCACCTCGGCGCGGATTCGACGGATGTTCGCCTTGGCGAAATTGCGGTCGTCGCCGGCGTTGGTTTCATTCGATTTGACGGACAACTGGTAGGCGCGCGAATTGCAGATGTCGCGCACCAGTTTCTTGAAGTCGAAGTTCGAGGCGACGAATTGTTTGGCCAGTTCATCCAGCAACTCCGGATTGGACGCCGGGTTGCTCACGCGCACGTCGTCCACCGGGTCGATGATGCCTTTGCCGAGGAAATGCGCCCAGACGATGTTGACGAAGTTGCGGGCGAAGTAGGGATTCTCCGGAGAGATCATCCAGTTGGCCAGCACTTCGCGGCGGTCCTGGCCGCCTTTGATTTCCGGCACGTCGCCGCCCAGGAACTTGGGCGGCATGTCCTTGTTGCCGACCGGATGGCGCACGCCGCCGCCGCCGCGGTTGAACACGATGGTTTCACGTGGGTCTTCGCCATTCTTGCGGCCGATCTGGGCGAAGAACGCGGCGAAGCTGTAGTAATCGTCCATCGTCCAACGGTCGAACGGGTGATTGTGGCATTGGGCGCATTGGATGCGCATGCCCATGAACACCTGGGCCACATTCTCGGTCAGCTTCAATGTGTCGGTTTCCACCTTGTAAAAATTGGCGGCCGGATTCTGGAAGGATGGACCCGTGGCGGTCAGCAGCGCGCCCGCCATCTTGTTCACCGGCACGTTTTCCCGGATCTGGTCACCCAGCCAGTCGTGGTACTGGCGCACCGATTTGTTGCTGAAGCGCAACACCTGGTCGGCGACGCGAATCTGGAGCAGCTCCGACCATTTCATCACCCAGATGTCGGCGAACTCGGGGCGGTTGAGCAGTTCATCAATCACCCGCTCGCGCTTGCCCGTGCTGATATCAGCCTGGAACGAACGGACTTCCTGGGGCGAAGGCAACTGGCCGATCAAATCCAGATACGCGCGGCGCAGGAACGTGGCATCATCCGCCAGTTCGGAGGGCGCGATGCGCAGCTTCTTCAGCTTCGCGTGGATCAGCTTGTCGATGTAATTGTTCTCCGTCGTCTCGGGGAAGGTGAACTTGAGGCCCTTCGGGATAACCAGCGCCTGGGCCCCCACCGTGTGCGTTTCAAAACGCGCCATGAGGAACGCCTCGCCGCGCGCGCCGGCGGTCACCACGCCTTCCTTCGAAATCGCCGCCGCCACGTCGTTGTTGCTCATGAAGACGGCCAGCGAAGTCACATCGCGGTCCGTGCCATCCGAATACTTCGCCCGCACCGTCATGCGATGCGTGGCGCCCGTGCCTTCCAGCACCAGCTCCTTCGGATACAAATCCACGCTGACGACCTTCGGCACCTGGCCGGCGTCTTTCTGCGCGCCCTCTTTCAGCCAGCGCAGAACGGTCTGATACAGTTCGCTGTCCGCCTTGAACAGTTCGCCGCCGGTGTGTTGGACGCGGCCAATGCTCTTTTCCAGCAGCAGGCTTTCCTCGGGGATGGCGAGGTTGATGCGCCGCGCGATGTTTTCGGTCGTCAACCGGGCGTAGTCTCCGTCGGGGTCATACCCGAACAGGGACAGGCGAAAACCGTCCTTGCCGCGTGACGCGCCATGGCAGCCGCCGGAATTGCAACCGGCCTTCATGAACACCGGCATCACATCCAGCTTGAAGCTCATCGCGGGTTCGTTCTTGGCGGACTCAACTTTGACGGGAATCGTCAGGGCCCGTCCGCTGAATTTGATCTTCATCTCCGTGGCCCCGTCGGCCAGCGGATGAACGGTGGCGTTCTCGAATTTGACCAGGCCCTTGTCGGCGAAACTGATGGACGATTGCGCGGTGACGTCGCGCGTGACGCCGTCCGCATACACTGCCTGGACGACGACCGACTGGCGGTCGCGCGCGGTCTTGAGGTTGATGTCCGCGGGGAACACGCGCAGGTCAACCAACTCCGGCGCCTTGGCCGAGACGAGCAACGGCACGGCGCAGAACAGGCCCACGACAAACTGGATAACGCTCTTCCTCATAATCTTGAATCATTTGCCTGCCGGCTTGGGCGCAACCGCCGCCGTTTTGGCCGCCGGTTTGGTTTCCGCGGGCTTGGCGGCTTTGGGCACATCGATGCGCAACATGCCGCCGCCAGCCAGCGTCTGGCTGATGCTTTCACCATCTTTGGCCATCGTGATGCTGCAAAACAGCGAACGATGCATGCCCGGCTGGCTTTTCTCGTTCGTCTGCACTTCAAAGACGACTTCCTTGTCGTCTTTGGTGATTTCTTTCTCTTCCGCCGTCGTGTTCGGCGGGAGGCCCAGCAACGCGATCTTCACCTTGCCGTCGAACGGCACCTTCTGGTCGAGCTTGCAGACGACTTTTGCGGGCTTGCCGCGCTCGGTGGTGGTCAGGTCAATCTTGCCCGCCAGATAAGACGGCGCCACCTCGATGTCCGCCAGTTGCGAGGAAACCCAGGCCGTCGCGCCTTTGACCTGCGAGGAAGCCACCACGGCAATCTTCCAATGGCGTGTTTGCGCGTTGCCGTTGGCGTTCAGGCGATACGTCGCGCTGTTGTTGCCCTTGGGAATGGTGATGTCCGGCAGTGAGCCAACGCCCGGCGGATTCCACAGCATGCGCACATTGATCGGTTCATCGAATCCTTCCTTGCGCTCGGCGACGATCTTCAAATCCATCGAACCGGACTGCACCAGCGCCATCTTTGGTTCGACGATGCTGATCTTGAACGGCACTTCCTCGATGACCGCCGCCGCGATGCGATCGACTTCCGTGGACACATACACGGTGTCATTTTGCACGCGCAGCCAGTTCACGCGGTGCGAAAAGCTGCTCAGGACTTCCTTTCCGGATTCGGTCGGCCTGGCAACCGGGTTCAACAACAGGCCGGCGATGGGGGCCTCGGGCGTTGCTTCGAAGACCACGGGCAGCGAAGACTGGCTGGCGATGAGCGTGTCCGCGTCCAGCTTGATGCCCGATGGGAGGCCGGGCACATCGAATTTCAGGTCGCCGCTGAAGTTGTCGCGGCGGAAATTCATCAGCACGGCGAAACGGTTGCCGCGCGGGACGGTGATGGATTTGCGCGTCTCATTGTCGTAACGCGCCGTGTCGGGAATCGAGAGCGCCACCGTCGGCCGCGCCTCGGCGATTTCCACGCGATACGCGAAGTTTGGCCCGCCGTAGCCCAAATGGTCGCTGACTTTCACCACGTAGTCGCCGTCGTCCGGGATGTTCACTTTGAGGTAGCTGTCCGAACCGCCGGAGTCGTCGTTGGAGCCGAGGTTGCCGCCCTTGCTGTTGAGCACCTGGATGACCGAGTCCAGCGGCGAACCCATCTGCCGGGCCACGACACGCACCTCCAGGCTCTGGCCTTTCCTGGCCTTGAACTTGAAGAAATCGACGTCGCCCTTTTCCGCCAGCACGCCGTTCAACGCCAGGGGCGCTTGCGCCGTTACTGTTGCCGCGGCGAACTCATTGTTCGGCTCAGCCTCCAGCGCATTCGGGAACGGCGACACGCGCACCCAGTTCGGTGACGTGGCCACACCGTTGCGACTGGCAATGACCGGAAACTTTTCTTGCGGCTCGTTCGGCAGCGTGATCTTTTGCGTGAAATCGCCCCTGGCATCGCCGATGAATTTCACGTCCAGCGCGTCGCCGGTTTTGCCGCCGAGCGGGAACACCGCGGCAGGGCGGGGGAAGTCGCCGATGTGCAACCGGTAGATGTGGCCGCTGCCGGCGTACGCGCTGTCGCGGAGTTGCAGATAATACGTGCCGTCCGCCGGGGCGATCCACGTGATGTACGTGTCCTGAAGGAACAGCGCGGTGTCATCGACCTCTTTGATGAGCTTGCCGTTGGCGTCGAGGATGGCCAGATACGGGTCAAACATGGTGCGGCCCAGGCGCGCGCCTTCCACTTCCACCGACAGTTGCTGGTCCTTCTTCAATTCAACCTGGAAAAAATCCACGTCCTCGGATGCCACAGTGCCGGAAACCGTGGTGTTCAACTTGATCTTTTGCGCCTTGCTCGGCTCGTTGTTCGGCTCGGCTTCATCGGCGGAAGGGAGGGGGCCGACGTAGAAGATGCGCATCTGGGAAATGCCGCTGGCGCAGCGGAGGCGCAGCACGTGCTCACCAATGCGGCAGTCCGGCGCAATCTTGATCTTCGCTTTGACACTGTCGCCTTTGATGTCTTCCAGCTTGGTGACGGTGATGCCGGGCGAGTAGAAGAAGATTTCCTGGGTGTCGTCCAGGCGCGCGCCGCGCAGGATGAGGTCCATTTCCGTCCCGCGCTGGCCGCCGGCGGGCGTGGTGCTGACGAAGTTCGGATTGACGGCTTGGGCCATCAGGGCCGAGCCCAGCAACGCAAGCAAGAGACAATTCTTTTTCATGGTAAAATGAAACACGCGCCGGCGCCGGGCCGTCCCGGCCTGCCGAGGTCCTGGAGTTTCGGTTGAAACCCGCCGGCCGGTTGGCCGCGAGTGCCTCACGCCAGCAGATCTTTTTCGACATGGCCGCCGTAAACAATCTTCTGCGGGCGGCCACCCGGGGCCATCAGGTTCTTCTCGGGATCGATGCCGATCTGGTTATAGACCGTCGCGGCGAAGTTCTCGACCGTCAGCGGGTCGTTCTCCGGTTCCGCGCCCGTCGGGTCGGAGGAACCATGGACGTAGCCGCGTTTGATGCCGCCGCCAGCCAGCGCGATGCTGAACACCTTCGGCCAGTGGTCGCGCCCGGCCGTGCCGTTGATCTTCGGCGTGCGGCCGAATTCGGTCGTCACCATGACGAGTGTCGAATCGAGCATCCCGCGCTGGTCGAGGTCGCGGATGAGCGCGGCAAATGCCTGGTCGAAGTTCGGCATCTGCGTGCCGTTGGCGCGCTTGATGTTGTCGTGGTGGTCCCAGCCGCCGTAAGTCATCGAGACGAAACGCACGCCGGCTTCCACGAGGCGGCGGCCCAGCAGCATGCGCTGGCCGGCCGTGTTGCGGCCGTATTCATCGCGCAGCTTGGCCGGCTCGGCG
>JBFMBT010000195.1:0-12646 GCA_040754875.1 Verrucomicrobiota bacterium
CCAGAAACGGGAGGGGTGACAAACGGAATGGGAGCAGTCATTGACGATCGCGAAACGGCCGGCCGGAGCGATAAAGTTCGAGGCGCTGGAGGATTTCCGCCGCCTGCGCGGGCTGGCCCGCGGCGTTGACCATGTCAATGGCGCGGCCGGCGGCTTCGATGGCTTCCTGAAAACGGCCGCCTTCCGCGTAGGCGGCGGCGAGTGTGTCCCAGGGAACGGCATATTGGCGCCCATGGAGTTCGCAGGCGCGCAAGGCGAGGCGCACGGCCTCGGGCCCGTTGCGCAATTGGGGGTCGGGATGCGTGGCGAGCAGCCAGGCAAGGCCGTTGAGCGCGAGGGCGGAATCAGGTTGAAGGCGGATGGCCAGGCCGTAATGGCGAATGGCTTCGCGCGCGCGGCGCAGGTCGGCGAGCGCCACGGCCAGGCGAAAGTGCGCGTCCGCATTGGCGGGCTCCAGCTCGACGGCGCGCTGACAGTGCGGCAAAGCCTCGGCGGGTTTATCGAGGCCGCTGAGCAGCGTGCCGAGGTTCAGGTGAACCTGGAGGTTGCCGGGGTCGGTTCGCAGGCCTTCGCGATATTGGGCGACGGCTTCTTCGTAGCGCCCGAGTTGTTGCAGGCAAAACGCGAGGCCGAAGCGGCCACCCGCGAAGTCCGGTCGCAAGCGGACGGCTTCCGTGTAATGGCGCAGCGCTTCTTCGCGGCGCTGGATGGCCACCAGGGTGTTGCCCATCTGGATATGCGCGCGCTGTTCCCACGGGCGGATGCGCAGGCCGGTCTGGACATGCTCGAAGGCGCGCAAAAAATCGCCGCGATCGTAAGAAATCGAGCCGAGGACAAAATAGGCGGTGGCGTTGTCGCGCGTAACACGGGCGGTGTGCGTAAACAAGTCCAGCGGGTCGCGCCACAGGCGCAGTTGGCGCGAGGTAAGAACCAGACAGGCGACCATGGCCAACGCAGCCGCGGCACGGCCCGCCCACCGCATGGCGGGGGTGCGATTGACAAGTTCCCGCGCGCCCCAGACCAGCATTATGAACAAACCGATGCCGGGAACATAAGTATAACGATCCGCCATGGCCTGTTCGCCGACCTGAATGAACCCGATGACTGGCACGAGCGTGCCGAGATACCAGAACCAGCCGACGGCCAGGAACGGACGCGCGCGCAGAAATCGCAGGCAGGTGGCGGTGATGGCCAGCAGGAGCGCGCAGGCAAAGAGCACTTCGATGAGCGGCAGGGTGTCGCGCCGCGGGTACAGGACGGCGAGCGACTCGGGCCAGAGGGTTTTGCCGAGGTAGGCGGCATAGGCGACGGTGGCGTTTTGCACGCGCGACGCCAGGGGAAATTCCTTCACTGCGTCACCGGCGTCCTGAAAGTGATATGTCGCCACGGCGAGGAAGAAGATCATGATGAACAGAGGAATTTTTTCTCGCAGCAACGGCGCGAGGGAGCCGCGGAGCGCGTCGAAACGGGCGGCCATGCCGGGTGCGTTGAAGGCGGCGGCGGGCGAAAGGCGGCTCAGCGGCCAGACATCCAGCAAGAGCAAGGCGAACGGCAATGTGACAAGCATCGGTTTGGTCAGGCAGGCCACGGCGAACGTGCAAAGGAATATCAGATAACGCCGGCGACCGGGCCGTTCCGTGTAGCGCACATACGCGAGCGTGGTGAGAAGCCAGAATAACGTGCTCAGAACGTCCTTGCGCTCGCTGACCCAGGCGACCGATTCGACGCGCAGCGGATGCCAGGCGAACAAGGCAGCGACGATGGCGCTGAGCCAGAATTCACGCGTCATGCGCACCAGCAACAGGAACAAGAGCGCGGCACTGAGCGAATGGAGCAGCACGTTTACCAGCAGGTGCGCGCCGGCGTTCACTCCAAACAGTTCGACGTCGAGCATGTGCGTCAGCGTCGTCAGCGGATGCCACACGTGGAAATGCGCCTGGGTGAAGGCCGCTTTCACGCCGTCCCACGTAAACCCCTGGAGCACGACCGGGTTTTCCAGCACATATGGGAAGTCGTCGAAGTAATTGAATTGATGATGGCGCACGGGTGAGAACAACAGGAACGTGATGGCCGCCAGCACAAGCGCCATGATGCGCTGGTGGCGCGGTGAAGGAGGCGCATTTGTTGGTGCGCTCATTTTGCACCTTCGCGATACGGCCGGTTCTGCTCGTAACCTTTGAGCCGCGCACTGATTTCCTGCGCCAGCGCCACCTGGCCGGAGCGTTGCGCCACATCCTGCGCCCGGCGCGCCGTTGATTGCGCCTCAGCGAATCGTCCCGCTTCGGCGTAGGCGGCGGCCAGCGTGTCGAGAATGATGGCGGACATCCCGCCGCTCAATTCGTCGGCGCGTTCGGCCAGGCGCACGGCCTCGGCGCCGTTGCGAACGTTGGTGTCAGTGGTGGTGGCCAGGAGGCGCGCTTGCAAGGCCAGCACTTCGGGCCAGTCAGGCCGGGCGCGCGTGGCTTCGCGCAAAGCGTCGAGCGCGGCTTGCGGACGATTACGCGACGCAAGGAGCGCGCCGAGGCGATACAGCATTTGCGGTGAAGCCGCCTTGCGACGCATGAGTTCCTGATAATGCACGATGGCGGCGTCGATGCGGCCCAGGCGTTCCAGCAGACGCGCCAGATTGCTTCGCGCTTCGAAAAAATCAGGCGCGACACTCACGGCGGCTTCGTAATGGCGCAGGGCTTCCTGCGGCTGATTCAGTTGTTGGAGCACCGCGCCAAGGTTGTTCAAGGCTTTCGCGTAAGTGGGACGCGCGCGGACGGCTTCGGAATACGCGGCTGCGGCCCGCGACAGGTCTCCGGATCGCTCGAAGGCCACGCCGAAGTTGAAATGGGCCTCCGCGTAATCAGGACGGAGTTCCAGCGCGCGCAGGTAGAGCGGCATCGCCTCCGGCGTTTTCCCCTGAGCAACGAGTAGCGTCGCCAGATTGTTAAGAGGCTCAGCGAAATCAGGCTGGCGTCCGATGGCTGCGCGGTAACGGCGCTCGGCATCCCCTGTCCTGCCCGCCGTTTCCAGCGCGACACCGAGACTGTTGAGCGTGTTCGCGTGGCCGGGCGCAATTCTGAGCGATGCTTCGTAGTGCGCGATAGCATTCGTCAGATCGTTCCCGCGCGCCGCCAGGTCGCCCAGATGATTATGCGCGAGCGGATTGTTGGGATTGATCGCGAGCGCGTGCGTGAACAACGTCTCGCTGTTGCGCCAGTGGTGGAGTTGGGCGCGGGTCCCCGCGATGCAGGCAGCCAACGCAATCGCGGCCAGCGTGAATTTGATGGCTCGTGGCAGACTTGCGCCCAGGTCGCGCGCGATCCACACGCCCGCCAGGATGATGCCGAGCGTGGGAACATACGTGTAACGGTCCGCCAGCGACTGGCCACCCGCTTGCACAAGTCCAATCACGGGCACAAGAATGCCCACGAACCAGAGCCAGCCGGTCAGTCCGTAGGGCCGCCGCGCAGCACCGCGCACAGCGACGACTGTGGTGCACGCCAGCAACGCCACGGCGCCGCCGACCTGCCAGAGCGCCCAGTTTTCGCGCGGATAAAACACCGCGAGATCCGTCGGCCACGCCAGTTTGCCGAGGTAACGCGCGTAGGCGACGACTGCGTTCGCCAGACGGTCCATCACGGGCAGCACGTCCGACGCGACCACGACATCGCCGCCGCGTTGTGACAAATAAGTTATGACGGCAAGCAACGCCGACAGCGCGAACAACGGCGTCTTCTCGCGCAGCAGCGGCAACAAGGTTTCCTTGCGCGCCGGCCACGTGAAACGTTTCAACGGCCAGTAATCGAGCAACAACAGTGCGCATGGCAGCGTCACAATCATCGGCTTGGTCGTGATGCCGAGTGCAAACGCGGCCAGCAGCAGCGCGTAACGGCGCAGCCCCGGTTGCGACACGTAACGCACATACGCGCCGATGGTCAACAGCCAGAACAACGTGCTCAACACGTCCTTGCGCTCGGAAGCCCAGGCCACCGATTCCACGCGCAGCGGGTGCCACGCGAACAGCGCCGCCACCACCAGGCTGGGCCAGAACAAGCCGGTCATCCGCAGCAACACCAGAAACAGCAGCGCGCCGTTTAGCGCGTGAATCGACGCGCTCACCAGATGATGCGGGCCCGCGTTCACGCCGAACAACTCCACGTCCAGCATGTGCGACAACGTCGTCAGCGGATGCCACATGTGGAAATGTGGTTCGACGAAGGCGCGCCCGATGCCGTCCCACGTCAATCCGCCGAGCACGAGGGGATTCTCGGTGATGTATTTCGGATCGTCGTAGCTGATGAAGTCATGCTGGCGCACCGGCCAGAATACGACGACGGTGAGGGCGGCCAGCGCGAGGGCCGCAAGCCACGCGCGCGGCGGAAGCGGTTGGCCGGCGGGCGGGTTCATCGCGTTTCGCGCCAGGGCTTGCCCTCCTGATAGAGCCGCAGGCGTTGTTCGATGGCCGCCGCCATCGGCAATTGTTGTTGGCGCGCGGCTTCCAACGCTTTCGTTGCGGTGGCGGCGGCCTCACCGAAGCGACCCGTTTCCGCGTAGGCGGCGGCGAGCGAATCCAGCGGCAGGGCATCGCGTTGTTGGGTCAATTCACATGCGCGCGTGGCGAGTTTCACGGCCTCCTCGCCGTTGCGGAATTCCGGTGACGGATGCGTGGCCAGCAGCCACGCGACCTGCCAGAGGAGATTGGCGTCATTGGGCGCCAGGCGCGCGGCTTCGCGGTAATGTTTCGTTGAAGTGGTGACGTCGCCCGCGCGATTGGCGGCGGACGCGAGAAGAAAGTGCTTTTGCGGGTTCGTGGGTTCGAGTTTCGCCGCTTCGCCCAGATGATGCAGCGCCGATTTCAAATCGCCCATCGCGCCCAACGAAAGGCCCAGCCCGGCGTGCGCCTCGGTGAACTGCGGATTGAAACGCAACGCTTCGCGATATTGTTCGGCCGCCTCGGCGTGGCGCTTGAGCGTGGCCAGGGCAAAACCCATCGCGGCGTGCGCCTGAAAAAAGCCCGGCTTGAGCCGCGCCGCCTCGCGATGATGCTCAATCGCCTGTTCGATCTGGCCGACTTCCATCAGCGTCAGGCCTAGGTTTTGATGCGCCAGCGGCGAGAATGGATTTAGTTTCAACGCCTCGCGATATTTGGCAATGGCTTCGTCACGGCGGCCGACATCCGACAGCGCGAGCCCCCA
This sequence comes from Verrucomicrobiota bacterium, assembly GCA_040754875.1. Lineage (GTDB taxonomy): Bacteria > Verrucomicrobiota > Verrucomicrobiia > Limisphaerales > JBFMBT01 > JBFMBT01. The sequence goes on from JBFMBT010000195.1 coordinate 5,187, forward strand.
GTTGTTGAGCAAATCGGCGTCCGGTTTCTCCTGCGCCGCCAGTTCCTCGAAGATGCGCAACGCCTCCGCGGGACGGCCAAGCTTGATCAGCGCGTTGCCCAGGTTGTTCTTCACATCGTGCAGGCCGGAGTCGAGCCGCATCGCTTCCTGATAGGCTTTCAGCGCCTCTTCGTATTCGCCCTTCGCGGCGAACGCCATGCCGAGCGCGTTCCATGAATTGGCGTCGTCCGGTTCGGCCTTCAACCCGGCGCGCAGTACTTCCACCGCTTCGTCCGGGCGATTCTGGCGGACGAGCGTTTCGGCGAGGTTGACGCGCGGCACGGTGTCCTGGCCGGTGACGCTCAATGTGTGGCGGAACAATGTTTCGCTGTTCTTCCAATGGCGCAGTTGCAGGCGTGTGGCGACGAGGCAGGCGAGCGAAGCGATGACCGCCACGCCCAGCACAGGCGCGCTCCAGCGCGGCATGCGTTGCCGGAGTTCCGCCAGTCCCCACACGACCATCACGGCGATGCCGATTAACGGCACGTACGTGTAACGGTCCGCCATGGATTGCCCGCCCACCTGCACCAGTCCGATCACCGGCACCAGCGTGCCCAGATACCAGAACCAGCCCGTGAACAAATATGGACGCGCGCTGCGATAACGCCACACCAGCCATGTGACCGCCACCAGCAACATCACCGCGCCCAGCGTCTGCCACAACGGCCACGTGCCCGGGTGCGGGTAAAACACTGCCAGGTCCGCCGGCCAGATTGCCTTGCCGAGGTAACGCGCGTAACTGACGAGCGCGTTGCTCAGGCGCGCCGCAAAGGAGAACCGGTCGAACGTCTGCACGACGTCGCCGCTTTTCTGCGCGTAAAACGTGAGCGCTGCCAGCAACACCGAAAGCGCGAAGAACGGAACCTTCTCGCGCACCAGCGGCCACGCCGCCTTCAGATCGTTGCGAAGATTGTCCAGCTTGAGCCGGCGCAACGGCCAGACATCCAGCAGCAACAACGCGCACGGGAGCGTCACGACCATCGGCTTCGTCAATATGGCCAGCCCATACACGCCCACGGCCGTCCATAGCCGGCGCGGGCCCGGTTGTTCGACGTAGCGCACGTACGCGTGCAGTGTGAGCAGCCAGAACAGGCCGCTCATAACGTCCTTGCGCTCGGCAATCCAAGCGACCGATTCCACGCGCAACGGATGCCACGCAAACAACGCCGCGACAAAGATGCTTGGCCAGAGCGTCTTCGTGGTGCGAAACAGCAGCGCGAACACCAGCAGCGTGCTCAACGTGTGCAACAACACGTTCATCACGTGATGCGCGCCGGGGTTCAGCCCAAACAATTCCACATCGAGCATGTGGGAAATCGACGTCAACGGATGCCACATGTAGAAATGCATGTCGGTGAACGCCCACACAATGTTGGCCCACGTCAGGCCCTGGCGAACCTGCGGATTTTCCGTGACGTAGGGATCATCGTCGTAATTGAGAAACTCGTGTTCGCGCACCGGCAGATACAACAACAGCGTGATCAGCGCGAGGCCAAGGTAAACGAGCCGCAATGAATGGTCGGCGGCCGGTGGTGGCGCCGGCGCTGGTTCGGGACGTTTGGGCTTGCGTACGCGCATGGTTTCTCAAGGTGATACCCGAAACGGCTGCCCGGCTTCAAACAGCTTCAATCGCTTTTCGATGTCCGCGGCGAGCCGCGTCTGACCTTGCGCGCGCGCCAGAGTCAGCGCTTCGCGCGCGGTGGACACAGCTTCGGCAAAACGTCCCGCCTCGGCATAGGCCGTTGCCAGGGTGTCGAGCAACGATGCCGAGGGCGAACCCTTTGCGCGCACCGCTTCGACGAGGCGCACGGCCTCCGCGCCGTTGCGCAAGGTGGCGTCCGGATGCGTGGCGAGTATGCGCGCCAGCATCAGCGCGGCGGAGGTCGAGTCCGGTTGCAAGCGCAGTGTCTCGCGCAATTCGCGGACGGCGTCCTTGAAATTGCCAACCGCCAGGAACGTCTTCGCCAGGTTCAATCGCGCCAGCGCGTAATTGGGTTCCGCGCGCACTGCGGCCTCAAATTGCGCGCGGGCTTCGTCAATGCGCCCGGCGCCAAACAACGCCAGGCCGAGGTTGTTGAGCGTCCGGGCATCGCGCGGCCGCAGTTGGCGGGCTTGTTCGCCAATGCGGATGGCGTCTTCAAATTGCCGGAGTTCCGCGAGCGACAGCGCGAGGCTGCTCAGGGCCGCGGCGTGGCGGGGGTTATTTGCCAGCGCAGCATAGAAGTGCGTCGCCGCCTCGGCATGCCTCCCCTGCTCCGCCAGCGCGAGGCCATAGAGATGCTGCGCCTCGGCATAGCTCGGCTCCACCTCGACGGCGCGTTGGTAATTCTCCAGTGCCTTGGGGATGTCGCCTTGCGCGTGGTAATGCTTGCCCAACCGCCGATACACATCCGCGCGAAACCGGCTTTCGCCCAGTTTCGTCAGCATGTGTTCGAACAACGTCACGCTGTTGTTCCACACGCGAGTCTGTTGGTTGCTGGCGACGCCCAACGCCACGGCAATGACCGCGGTGGCAAGCACTACGAATCGGAATTTCTCCGCATGCACTCGCGCCAGCCAGAATAGCGCCGCCGTAGCCGCCACCGCCAAGGGGATGCCTCCGAGATAGCAGTATCGATCGCTTGGAAAATGCGGGTGTTCGGTCAACCCGAGCACCGGCACGAGCAACACCAGATGACACGCGAAGGCGGCCGCCAACGCAGGCCAGTGTTTGCATCGCGCGCCAAGCAACGCCCCCAATCCCAAAACCAATAAGGCACTCACCACAAACGGCGCGGCCATGGGATTGAATTCCACCAACTGCACATAATACGGCGAGAGATCAACGGGTGCGAATGGCTTCCACAGATAATACGCCCAGATGTAAAATCCCTGCATCGTCCGCTCCAACACACCGAAGGATTCCAACGACACGGGCGTCGGCCAGCCTTCCGCGCCGGATTGGCGCCGATACAACGTGAACGCCAAAATTGCCACCGCCGGCAGAAAAAACGCCGCCTTCTCCAAAACGATTCGCGCCGCCACGCGCCAGCGATCCGCTCGTGCGAACGACCAGCGCTGCAACGGAAACAAATCCAGCACCACCAGCACCGCGGGAAAGCCAATTCCCGTCGGATACGACAGCAACGAAGCGCCGTAACTACCGACGCTCGCCGCGAAACACGCCCATTTGCGGCTGCGCTCCGATGTCGTTTGCGCGGCCAGATAAAACAACGCCGCCAGCAACACGAAGAACAGCGCCTGACAATGCAGATACGCCGACACCCACGCCACCGCCTCCACGCGCAACGGATGCACCGCCCACAACAACGCGCCTAATGCTGCACACGTGAGCAACGTGTTCTCTGAACCAGCGGGGCGAACTCCAAGCAACAACAATTTCCGCAGCAGCAAAAACAACAACGCCGCGTTCAGCCCATGCACGATCAGGTTGGCCAAGTGATAACCCCTTGGATTCAACTCCCCGAATTCATACACCGTGAACCACGTCAGCCAGCTTAGCGGCTGATAACGGAACACATACGCCACATCGGTGAACATCCAGTGCAGTGACTCCGCGTTCAACCCGCGCAGATGCGGGTTCTGCGAGATGAGCACCGGGTCGTCCCAATCCACGAAATCCGCGCGCACGACCGGCCAGAACACCAGCGCTGTGCCGAGGAACAGCAGCAGCATGATGAAAAACTCCCGGGCATAACGGCGCATAATGGTTCGGTGCCGTCACGCTACCAGCCGGGCTCCGGCAAGTCACGCTTGCAGGAAACGGGCCGTTTACCGGCGCGCCGCGAATTCTCCACCGCTGGAGGCCGGCCTTCGCACCTCGTATCTCTGCGGCCTTGCCCTTGCGACGTGGTCCCACGTCGCCTTTCCATCATACAAAACAAAACTCATTCCAAAGAGGGTCTTGCCCTCCAATCCCACCTGGCTCGCGGGCACTTCGAGGCGCACCCACTGCCCGGCTGGCGGCAGTGCGCCCAGGTAAGCCTTGCCCGGCGTGCCATCCGCCCCGTACGGGATGAGATTCTCGCCCCAGTAAGCGCGATGCTCCCACGACTCGCCGTCGAGCCAGCCAAGCATGATTTCCCGCGGCGGATTGGCGGGGTCGAGATACACGTAGGTGACCAGGATGTCGCCTGTGTTCAAAGTGAGCGTGTGCGTCGCCCCCGAGAAGCCGTGCGAATGAATCCCGCTGGCGTTCGCCGACTGGTGCGCGCGCGTCCCGGAGTAAGGCGCGGGATTTTCACTCACCCAATTCCATGAATCCCCGCCATCGCCGGATCCGAACGCGCCTTCCGGCAGCGCGTCGTCGAACCAGACCAGATTCGTCGCGGTGACCGTCACGGTCGCCGTGGCGCACGCGCGGCGTCCGTCCGGCCATTGCACTTCGGCTTCGATCCAATGCGGCCCGTCGTTGAGCATCGGTGTGAACCGATATTCCAACGAGCCGAACACCGGCTCCTGGTCGCGCGCTTCCCATACGATGCGCGCGCCGCTCAAGTCCGGGTCGGCAACCTGCAGCCGCACCGTCACGGGCTGGCCGAATTGCGCGCCGGTGATGGGCGTGATGATACTCGCGTTGGTTGAGCGCCAGGGCTGGCCGGCCAGTGGTGTTTGCGCGGCCAGCCACGTCGTGACCGCCGCGCTGCGCACCGTGTCGGTCGTGGACGCCTCGGTGCTGACATTCCAGAAGTCGCACCAACGATCGTAAAACGGATACGGCGCCGAGTCCGCATAATCGAAGGGAAAACAAAGCGCCGTGAGTTCGCCGCCGTAGGTGCCGGTCCAGACGAACCCGCTCTGGATGTTGCCGATGGGCACGCCAATCTTCGGCAACACCCGCCGGTCATTCGCCGAATATTGGTCCACAATCTGCCGCTGGCGTTTCCAGCCCAACCCGGTGACGTAGGTCACGTTGACGGGATTGCAGCCGCCTTCGTAATTCACGTTGCACAGAATGGCGTCGAGCACCTCCGGGCGCGCATCCAGTTGGTACGCGGCCACCAAGTCAAACGCCTGCACCGAGGAAAAGTACCAGCCGGCCGCGCGGTACGCCTTCGTCAGTTCCGGAAAGCTGCTGCCGTAGGCGTTGTTCTGCGACCACTGGAGATGGTCGTTGCCGGAGGCGACCACCACGCTGGCACACTTCGCCAGATATGCCGCGTCCAGTTGTCCTTCCGCCAGACGTCCGCTGCGCGCGGCAAACGCGTAACTCCGGACCGCGTTGCCGTAGGTCCCATACAGCCGCCACCAGCCCCAGCGGAACGTCCCCGGATCCGCCGGCTCGGGAAACCACGCTTTCAACGTCTCGTGATACGAAGGATCGCCCGTCGCCAGGAACATTTCGCACGCGGCCCACGCCAGTTCATCGCGATCGGCAAAATGATCCCCGAAATGCATCACGCGCTGATACGCGCCGTCCTTGCCGAAGCGCGCCACGGCGTCCGTGAGAAAGTTCCAACCCAGTTGCGCCTTCTGCAAATACATCGCCGCAGTCTGCGGAAATTGCTCTTGGAAGTGCGGCGAGGACGCGCATTGCGCCAGCGCCGCCACGGCCGCCGCGGTGGAAACGGTGTTCTTCGGCCACACCACCTCCTGGTCGCCGTTCTCCGGCAGCACGTCGTATTCGTATTCACGGTTGATCGGATACACCACGTAATAGAAGCCGCCGTCCGCATCCTGCATCTTGGCCAGAAAATCCGCCTCCCACTTGGCCTCCTGCAACACGTCGCTGATGCCGTCCCCGCTTTCCGGAATGCCCAGGTTGTCCAGCGCCGCGACACCCGGCAGCGCGTCCACCGCGAACATCAGCACGTGAACGACCTGCGCGCTGTTGTAAGCCACCTTGCTGTAATTGGCCGCCTCGAAATGCCCGCCCGCCGTATCGACCGAGCCCTGGTTCTGGAATGGAAACAACTGCGCCGAAGGACTCGTCAGCCGCGGCGCGATTTGCGGCGGATTGTCCGGGTTGACCTCGCTGGCGTAATTGGAAATTGTCCGCCAGGTGAACACAAACGGCGGCGCATCATTCGTTGGAATCAACGCGGGCACCGTATGGTCGGCGCCATGCGTGAACCGCGTGAACGGCATGGCGACGTTGAACCCGCTGCGCTGCTCCAACAATCCCAGCGCATACGTCCGCGCAAACGCCAGCGCCACGCCATCGTGAATCAGAAACGGCAGCGACGCGCCCACGCCCGGCACCACGAGTCGATACTCGCCCGGCGTGGTGAACCCGCTGAAGTCCGCCTGATACACATTTTGATACGGCGTCGGCGTGTAATTGTAACCCACGTCAGGCCGCAGCGTCAGCGTTCCCTGATAAACCGTCGCCCCATTGCTGGCATCCACCAGTGAAAAGCTCGTGGACGGCAGCGCCAGTTCCCCGAGGTTTCCGGCATAGTATCCGATCATCGCGTGTTTCGGAAGCGACGGTACATAACCCTCCTGATTCACGTGAATCGCCGGACTGTGACGCAGCGCATCGGCCGTCGCGGAAAACTCCATGCTCGCCGGCCAGAGCGTTCCATCGTTGACCACCTGCACCGGTTGGCCGGTGAAAATCGCGTCGTTCAACTGGAGATACAGATGATTGGCAATCCGCACATCGAACTTCCACAGCGGCGCAGACACGGGACGCCGCTTGAAGCCCGCCACGGAAAAAGGCACCGGCTGGCCGCCGACGCGGACCTCGATTCGCGCGGCCTCCGGCGCAACGAAATTGCCGCTGCCATCCACCCAGTCCCAACTGTCCACCCGCGCCGGATTCGGCTGTTTCGAGTTGATGCGAACCATCTCGAGCAAGGTCGGTGTCAGAATGTTCAACCCGTGGTCGCCCGGCTGGGGAATCCGCAGATAGTCCACGTTCCCTGGCGGTGGAGCACTTGGGCCGCCACCTGAACCGCCGCTCTTGCCCGTCGCATCCCACGTCGCGCGGCTGTCCCCGCTGGCGTAGAGAACAAATCCCATTCCTTGAAGCGTCAGCCCTTCCAGGCCGACCTTGGACGCGGGAATTTCCAGGCGCACCCATTGTCCCGCCGGAGGCAATGCCCCCAGGTTCGTGCGCCCCGCCGTGCCATCGGTCCCGTAATGAATCGCGTTGGCGCCCCAGTAAGCGCGATGCTCCCAACTGTTTTGCGCCTCCGTCGTGTTGAACCCGAGCATGATTTCCTCCGGCGGATTCGCCGGGTCCAGATAAACATACGTGAACAATATGTCCCCCGCGTTCACCTGCAACTGGCCGTCCGGATACGCAAAATTGAAGCCGTGATCATGTACCCCGGCGGCGAGCGTCGACTGATGTGCCACCGCGCCCGAGTGGGGCGGCGGGTCATTGCCAACCCACGTCCACGGTTCACTGCCCAGCGCACTGGCACCGTCCGGCAACTCATCATCAAACCAGACCGTGTCGGCCGCGGCAGCCC
>JBFMBT010000196.1:0-12611 GCA_040754875.1 Verrucomicrobiota bacterium
GCGCTCCGGCGTGTTAGCTGACGAAGATGAGCGACACTTTCTCGTTCTTTTCGTTGCGCGCGATGCCGTTGGCGCGCGGGTCCAGCGTGGCTTTGCCATCGACCACGAATTGATAATGGTGGTGGCCGTGCGACAGTGGCACGTGAACATGCCACGCGCCATCCACGTGCCGCTTCATCGGATGGGAAGCGGTGTCCCAGTCATTGAAATCGCCCATGATGCGGACATCCTGGGCTTCCGGCGCAAAAAAAGTGAATGACACCGGTTTGGCCATTTTCTTTGCGGAATAACGATCGAACGACGTGGAAGAATTGAAATGCGACATGGTACAACTACAACTTCGGTTACTTCAGTTTTGATTGTCAGTGGCAACGTCCAGGGAATATAAAGCAACCCTTGAATGTCGGCAAGCAACACACATTTATGTCAGCAAAATCGCCGCGCGCGCACTGCGGTTGAACCCTCGTCACGCGTGTGATGGCCACCCGACTTCGCGCCGCGCTGCGGGAATCCCGCCGCGCGCTCCTGGCACAGCGCAACGCCGCCGGGCACTGGACCGGCGAACTTTCCACCAGCGCCCTTTCCACCGCCACCGCCGTGTGCGCGCTGGCGATTGTCCGACGCGAATGCGCCGTGTCCGACCCGCGCCTGGAACCGCTGATTCGCGGCGGGCTCGAGTGGCTGGCCGCCCACGCCAACGCCGACGGCGGCTGGGGCGACACGACGCTGAGTGTCAGCAACATCAGCACCACGACCTTGTGTTGGGCGGCCTTTGGCGTCGTGCCCGATGCTGACGAACAGTTCCGTGCCGTTGTTCAACGCGCTGAGGCATGGCTGGAAAAAGCGGCGGGCGGCGTCATCCCGGAGAAACTCGTTCCGGCCATCATCCGTCGCTATGGAAAAGATCGCACGTTCTCGGTGCCGATTCTGACGACGTGCGCGCTGGCGGGCCGGCTTGGTCATAGCGCAAACGCCTGGCGGCACGTGCTGCCGTTGCCCTTCGAACTGGCGGCGTTCCCGGCCGGTTTCTACGCGGCGTTGCGATTGCCCGTGGTCAGTTACGCGCTGCCCGCGCTGATCGCCATCGGCCAGGCGCGGCATGTGCACCGGCCATCGTGGAATCCGCTGGCGCGCCTCGTGCGCCAGGTTGCGCGCCAACCCACGTTGCGCGTGCTCGAAAGAATTCAACCGCGCAACGGCGGGTTCCTCGAAGCCACGCCGTTGACGAGTTTCGTGACCATGAGCCTCGCCGGCAGCGGGCAGGTCCACCATCGCGTCACCCGGAAGGCGGTCGATTTCCTCGTCGCTTCCGTGCGGCCCGATGGAAGCTGGCCCATCGACACCAATCTGGCGACGTGGCTGACCACACTTTCCCTCAACGCGCTGGCCGCCGGCGGCCCGCTGGATTTGCCCGCCAACGAACGTGAGCCGCTCCAGCGCTGGCTGCTGAGCCAGCAATATCGCAGCGTGCATCCGTACACCAACGCCGCGCCCGGCGGTTGGGCGTGGACCGATCTGCCCGGCGGCGTGCCCGATGCCGACGACACGGCGGGCGCGCTGCTGGCGTTGCACCATTTGCGCGGCGATGATCCGGCGGTGGGCGAAGCCGTGGCCCTGGGCATCGGGTGGCTGCTGGATTTGCAGAACAGCGACGGCGGCATTCCCACGTTTTGCCGCGGCTGGACGAATCTGCCATTTGACCGCAGCGGGCCGGACCTCACCGCGCACGCGATGCGCGCGTGGGCCGTGTGGCTGGAACGGTTGCCGGCGCCCTTGCAGGCGCGCACGCATCACGCGCTGGATCGCGCGCGCGCGTATCTTGTGAATGCCCAACGTGCGAACCATTCGTGGCTGCCCCTGTGGTTCGGCAACCAACACGCGCCCGAGGACGAGAACCCCGCTTACGGCACCGCGCGCGTGCTTGAAGGCTTGATGCGTTTCAATCCCGGCCAGGACGCGAAAACCATTCTGGCGGGCGCGGAATGCCTCGCGCAGTTGCAGCAGGAAAATGGCGCGTGGAGCGCTTGCGCCGGCGGCCCGCCATCCGTCGAAGAAACCGCGCTCGCCGTCGAATCGCTCGCCACGGTGCTCGCCTCGCCGCGGCTGGAGAAGGACGCCGCCGCCGTGCGTTTGCGCGACGCCGTGGCCCGCGGCGCCTGCTGGCTGGCAACGCGCGTGGAGGACGGCACATGGACCCAACCCTCCCCCATCGGCTTTTATTTCGCCAAGCTGTGGTATTACGAGAAGCTGTATCCGATGATTTTCACGACGGGCGCGCTGTCCCGCGCACTTCGCGTGCTGCGTGAATGAGTCCGGGGCCGGCCGAATCGTTCCTGCACGACCATTCACCATTCGACTTTTCAGGGGGGCTCTGTTAAAGCCAGCCCGCGTGTCAGAAGCTGTGCCCAGCGTGTTGTTGCTCATACCGGCGTATAACGAGGAAAAACGCATCGAGCCGGTGTTGCGCGATTATGCGCAGTACTTTGCCACGAACTATCGCGGGAAATTTCAACTGGTGGTGGTGCTCAACGGCTGCGTGGACGACACGATTGGCGTGGTGCAGCGCGTGGCCCGGGAGTTTCCAACGGTCAGCGCGCTGGAATTCCCCGCGCCCATCGGCAAGGGCGGGGCACTCATTGAAGGGCTCAAGCTGGCGCCACAGGCGGACTTGATCGGTTACGTGGACGCGGACGGCGCAACGCCGCCCCAGGCTTTTCATGAGCTGGTCAAACTCACCTTCAAGGCGGATTGCGTCATTGGGTCGCGCTGGATTCCCGGCGCGGTGCTGCATCAATCGCAATCGGGCCGGCGTCAGTTTGCCAGCCGCATGTTTCATTTCATCGTGCAACTGCTGTTCTGGATGGACATCAAGGACACGCAATGCGGCGCGAAGGTGATGCATCGCGCGACGGTGGAGAAGATTCATTCGTCGCTGCGCATCGCGGACATGGCGTTTGACATCAATCTGCTGTATTCGCTGAAGCATGCGGGGTTCAGCGTGCTCGAGGTGCCGACGGAATGGACGGACAAGATCGGCTCCAAGGTGCGGCTGGGCAAGACGTCGCTGACCATGCTGCTGTCCGTGATTCGTTTGCGGCTGGTGTATTCGCCGTTTTACAACTGGCTGCGCCCGCTGCGACCCATCGAAACGTGGATTTACCTGAAACTGCTGGGCGCGCCCCCGCCGTTGAAAGGGCCGCCGAAGGCCCCCGACGAAAGCCGTGCCGGAAAGTAACGACTGCATGGCGATCCCACCAAATACTTCCGCCGTGCCCCTGCGCGTTGCGCACGTGTATCTCTCGATGCCGGTGGGTGGCGCCGAGGACCTGACGCTCGGCGTCATGCAGCAATCGCCGGCGGAAATCAAAATCGTGCCCGTCTGCTTGCGCGAACTCGGTCCCGTGGGTGAGGAGTTGAAGAAGCAAGGCAAGGAAATCCATCTGCTGCCTGTTGCGCCAAGCAAACGGTTCAATTTATTCGGCGTCTTTCGGCTTGCCGGTTGGTTGCGCGAGCAGGGTTTCGCCGCGGTCCATACGCAGGTTTACAACGCGCACGTGTACGGGCTGCTCGCGGCGTGGAAGGCGGGCATTCCCGGCATCATGCATCACCAGAAAACCTTTCGCGGCATGAAACCGCACCGCCTCTGGATGATGAAATGGCTGACGCGCCTGGCGCCTGCGCAAATCACCTTGTCCGCCCAAACCAAACAGGATGTTTGCCAGTTTCTCGGCGCGCGGCCGGAACGTGTGGCGGTGCTTCCCAATGCCGTGGACACAACGCTGTTCCGCCCGCCGGCCGACCGCAACGCGCTGCGGCGTCAGTTGCAATTGCCCGAACACGAGTTCACCGCCGGCACGGTCGCGTCGTTGACCGCGCCCAAAAATCACAGCGCCAACCTTCAGATGTGGGCGGAGGTGCGGCGGCAAGGATTGGCCGGGCGCTTCCTGTTGTGCGGTGAAGGCGGTTTGCGCGACGACCTGACACGCCTGCACGCACAGTTACAGTTGCCATCAAGCTTCACTTTTCTCGGCAACCAGCGCCCGGTTCATCCATGGGTGCAGGCGATGGATGTGTTTGTGTTGTGCTCCACGTGGGAAGGTCAACCGCTGGCCATCCTTCAAGCGCTGGCCTGCGGCAAGCCGGTTCTGGCGAGCCGCATCGAAGGCAACGTGGCTGTGCTCGGCGAAGCACATCCGGGATTGTTCGACCTGGAGAAACCCGGTGATTACGCGGAAAAGCTGCTGCGCGCCTGGCGTGAACCAGCGTATCGGGAAGAAATTCTTGAATACCAGGCCGCCCAAAGCCCCCGCGTGCCCTCCGTGCGCGATTGTGCGCGTGCCTTCGGGGAATTGTACCAACGGCTTCACGCCGCACGCGATCTCGACGGGATTGGCGACCTTCACTTGTAAATGCCGGCTTCGGCGTCGGCTGGCGCCGGGTTTCCCGCGCTCTCTTCTTTGGCGAGTTCCAGCACGCGTTCCACCCAGCGTTCGCTCGTCCGGCCGTCGGCATAACCGACCAACAAATCGAGCAGCCGTTTCCGTTCGGTTCGTTTGGCGGCCGGATTGCTCAAGACCGTTTTGAGTGCGTCCAACAGCGCTGCATCATCCTTTACCAACCACGTGGCGTGTTGCTCCAAAACCGGCTGGCAATGCGCGTACGCAAAGAACCGTTCCACGGATTCCCACGGCGGCGCCTTCAGGCCCGCGTCGTAAGCCAGATTGATCACCGGCACGTCAAAGCAACACGCGTCGAGCACCATCGACGAGGACACGCTCAGGATGACATCGCTGTTTTTGACCGTGGAGGCGCGCTCGTAGTCCTCGTCGGCGGACGGCAGCCATTTGTGTCCGCCGTAAAGCGTGCCCTCGCCCTTGGGATATTGCACGGTGACGTGCGGCAGGTTCTCGAATTCCTTGTACAGCGAGAATACATCCTTGGGGCTGACCCGCACCAGCAAATGACAGGGCACGCCAAGCTGGCCGCCCACAATGAGGCGTTGAAGCACGCGGATGAATTCCTGGTTGCAACGGATCAACGTGCTGTCGCCCGTGGCGTAATGCAGAATCTTGCACTCCGGCTTGATGCCCAGCGAGGCGCAGAAGGCGGTTCGGTCCATCAGCTTTTCCCGTGCAAAGTAGGTTTCGAAATAAATGACGCCCACGTCGCTCATGCGTTCCGGCGCCGTGCCGTGGAATTTTTGCATCTCGCCCTTCATGTAGGGCGTCCACACCAGCGCATGGTCGGGAGACACCGTCATCGGCCCCTTGGAGGTGGGATTGTCCCAACTGGCCACGCTGAGCGCCAGCGGCACGCCCTGCTGGCGCGCTGCCTTCAGCCACTCGCCCACGCCCGGCAGCATGGTGGAATAAATCACCAGCGAAGGACATTCGCACTCGACAATCCTTTGGAATTCCCCGTCGCCACCGAATTTCGCCGCCCAGTCCGTGAAGACCCGCGAGCGCAGCCCCATGGCCAGCAGACAGCGCGCGAAGAACAGGCGCGTGTTCAATCCGAGGCGGCCGGATGCCTGCGCTTCCGTCAGCCGCTTCTGCGTAAAACTGCTGTCCGGTTGTTCCACCGTGTAAACATCCTTGGCCAGCGAATAAAGCAGCGTGCTGGGCAACGGCGGCGCTTGGGCCCGGATCGTGCGGGCCCGCAGACGCGCATGTCCGAACTCTCGTTGAATCGCGTCCTCGGCAAACGTGGTGCAAATCACGACCTCCACCTCTTCGCGGGAAAGCAGTTTTGACAGGACCGGACTGCGCAGGACATCGCGAAAGAATTGCAGATTGTCGATGATGAACAGCAATTTCATGGAATCATCGCGCGCCCGCCGCCAGGCACGCGCGACGTAGTTTGATGGCCGGACTACGCTTGTTCAAGTGCCGACTGGGAGGGTTGCTTTTGTTTGCTGGTTTCCCCAGACTGCGGCGTTGCATGTCGTCTGCTGGACAACTCACAAAAGCGCAGGTTTCCGAAGGCTATGATCAGATCGCCGACCGCCTGCAAATGTCCCCGAAGTTCTACCGCTTGTGCTTCCGGCTCATGCGCCCGCATCTCAAGCCTGGCGATACGCTCGTGGACCTCGGCTGCGGACAGGGACGTTTGCTCGCCGAGTTCGCCCAGGGAATAACCGGACACTTCCACGGGCTGGACATCTCCTTCAAGCTCACCGCGCTCGCCAAAACGCGCCTGGACGAGGCGTTGATCGTGCAAGGTGATGTCGAGCGTCTCCCTTGGGCCGATGCCGGGTTCGACGCGGTCCTGCTGACCGAGGTTTTCGAGCACCTGCTGGCCCCGCAAGACGCGTTGCGCGAGATCCGCCGCATACTCAAGCCACAAGGCCACCTGCTCCTGACGATTCCCAACCGCGACTGGTTTCGCTACGAAAGCTATCAGACAGAACGAAAGCGCTATCAACCCGTGGACGACCATTGGTACTCCGTCAGCGAAGTGAAGGAGCACCTGGCAAGCGCCGGTTTCGCCGTCAAACGTGTTCGCGGCGCGGAGAACCTTTATTTTGGCGGCGGGTTGCCCAGATTACTGGAAAAACTCGCGCTCGTCGTTTATCCCAAACTCCACGAGCGAATGAAACGGGCGTTGTTCGTCGCCCAAAAAAAGTAACCTCTCCGGACAACTCGGCGTTCACCACCGCTCATTTCCTGAAAAACTCCTTGATCACGCCGGCCACCCGCTCGATCTGCGCGTCGGTCAGTTCCGGATAAATCGGCAGGCTCAAGCATTGCGCGCCGGCTTTCTCGGCCACCGGAAAATCACCCGCCTGGTAGCCCAGCGACGCGTAGCATTTTTGCAGGTGCAACGGCAGCGGATAATGCAGCGCGCAGCCGATGCGGTTCGCCTCCAGGTGCTTCTTCAATTCATCACGCCGCGGATGCCGCACCACGAACAGGTGCCACGCGCTCTGCGCGCCCGCCGCTTCGCGCGGCAGTTGCACCGGCGTGTCCGCCAGCAATTCCTGGTAACGATGCGCCACGCGCCGGCGCGCTTCGGTCCACGCGTGCAGGTGCTTCAGCTTCACGCGCAGCACCGCGCCCTGGATGCCTTCCATGCGGTAGTTGAACCCAATCTCGTCGTGGTAATAACGCTGGCGCGACCCGTGTTCGCGCAGCGATTTCGCGCGCGCCGCAAGTTCGGCGTCGTTCGTCAGCAACGCCCCGCCTTCGCCGTACGCGCCGAGGTTTTTGCCGGGATAAAAACTGAAAGCCGACAACACACCCGCAGTACCCACGCGTTTGCCTTGGTAAGTGGCGTCGTGCGCCTGCGCGGCGTCCTCCACCAGCGGCACGTGGCGCCGTTTGCAGATGTCCAGCAACGGATCCAAATCACACGGATGCCCGTAAAGATGCACCGGCATGATCGCCTTGGTGCGCGGCGTGATGGCCCGCTCGACCAGCGCCGGGTCAAGGTTGAACGTCGCATCCTCGATATCCACATACACCGGTTTCGCGCCGACATACGAAATCGCCCAACTTGTCGCCACGAACGTGTAAGGCGTCGTGATCACTTCGTCGCCCGGCCCCACTCCCAGCAGGATCATCGCCACATGCAAGGCCGACGTGCCGCTGTTGAAGCCGATGGCGTGCTGCGCGCCACAAAAAGCAGCGAATTCCTTCTCGAATTCAACGACATCCGGCCCCAGGCAGAACGTGCAATGATCCAGTGCGTGCGCAATCGCGGCATCGATCTCACGCCGCAACGGTCGCATTTGCGCCGCCAGGTCCAGGTAAGGCACAGGTTGGTCCATCACGCGCGGCCCCCGTCAATGGTTGAATGATTCGTGTGTCGCATCGACGCGCCTGAGGTACACGAAACACACCGGCAACGCAAACCTTCCCCTTGGTCCAAATTAACTAGCGTTTCGGCCGCTCCTCAATAATGACCCGCCGCGGTCCGCCCGGCAGGGGTTTGTATTTGAGCGCGATGCTGATACCGCTGGCGCGCGACTGGCTGAACGCGTCCCGGATCGTCAACGGGCCATGGGTCCGGCCCTTCTCCCAGTCCGTGCTGATGAGCGCAATGCGGTCGCTGGCCTTTTCATCAAAATAAAATGTGTTGCCGTCCTCGCTCAAACGCACTTCCACCATGGTCCGGTTGCTGGAGCGGCCCTGCTGCACGAACTCGACCTGCTTGCGCTCGCCGCGGACCAGGTCAAAACGCAGCGGCTCATACGGCTGCGGACGGCCAATGAATGCCACTGTGCCGCCTTCAACAGTGACGGTCACCACATCGCCATATCGGGCGGCGGCGTAAGCGGCACGGATGCGCTCCTGCTCGATTCGCGCCTTCTCCGCGGCTTCCGCGCGGCGGCGCTGTTCCTCGGCCTCGCGCTCGCGCCGGCGTCGCTCGTCGATATCAAATTGCTGACGCCGGTACTCCGCCTGTTGCTCCGGCGTGAGCGCGTTCCATTGATCCTTGCTCAGCCCCATCGGATACTGGCACCCCGCGAAGCCCAGCGCCGCGAAAACCACGACGAAAATCATCCCACGCATCCTTGTTATCATATCCGCAATCGGTAGCTGAATCGCCCGGAAACAGCAAGCCATCCCATGCTGCCGTGTAAATGTACGACGGTGTGAACCGTGTGGGGTCATTTTTCCGGACGCAGGAGCCGGTGCTTCCCTCAACAAGAGGGACCGAGGGTGAGGGGTGATTACTTGCCCCCGCCGTCATGCTTCCGGTTTCGGCGCCGGCAACCGCTCCCAGGCCTTCCCCTCGTATTTCGCCGGAAACAAATTTGGATGGATGATTTCCGCCAGTATCTCCAGCGAATCCACCAGCCGCGGCCCCGGCCGGTTGAAATACTGGTTCCCATCCACGATATGCACATGGCCGTTGCGCACCGCGCGCAGCTTGGCCCAATCGGGCCGCTGCACCACCGCCGGCAGTTCGCGCAGCGTGCGGGCAATGTCGAACCCGCACGGCATCACGATGATGATTTCCGGATCATGCTCCTGCACGGCCTCCCAGTTCAGCCATGGCGAATGTTTCCCCGGCTCACCGAACAAATTCAATCCGCCCGCCAGTTCGACCATCTCCGGCACCCAGTTGCCCGCCGCCATCAGCGGGTCCAGCCATTCGATGCACGCTACCGAGGGTCGATGGCCCGCGGGGCATGCTTTCTCGATGACATCCACGCAGCGGTTCTTCAATTCCTTGAGCACCGATTTACCGTTGTCCTCCAGTCCCAGCGCCTCGGCCACGCGGCGAATGTCATCCCACACCTGCGCGAGCCGCTGCGGCGAAAGCGAAATCACTTGCGGCTTGCTGCCGACCCATTCGCCCAGCGCGCGTTCCACGTCGGACAGGCTCACCGCGCAAACCTCGCACTGCGCCTGCGTAAGAATCAGGTCCGGCTTGAGTGCCTTGAGTTTTTCCACATCGACGCGATACAACGACAAAGCATTTTCCAAAAGCGATTTGACCTGCTGATCGATTTCCCCGCTGGACGCCGCGCTGTTGACCTTCGCCTCCGTGCACACCGGCAGGCGCCGGACCGACGGCGGGTAATCGCACTCATGCGAACGGCCCACCAGCTTGTCGCCTTCGCCCAGGGCACAAACGATTTCTGTGCAACTGGGCAGCAGCGAAATCACGCGATGCTTCTTGAACACCCCGACGTTCTACCGCCCGTTTGTGAAACCGTCGAGCCCGCGCACCGGCCACAAACCTTCTGCCATCGCGTCCAACGCACGATTGTTCCCCCCCCAGGAGGGGCGCGGACGGTTTTCTCGGCCAGGCCGGCTCATGGGCCTCCGCCGCACGGGAAAAGCGTAGCGTTCATCGAAACCATTCATTTTTTGCAAAGGAATGAGCAAGAAATGTTGCATGTCATTCTTTGACAACTTGTAACCTGTGAGGCACTTTCCGCCGTCCTTTACCAGAACATGGCGACACATATTTTGAAATCGGTTGGTTTTGCGGCGGTTTGTGCCGCGAGTCTCACGTTGGTTGGCTGCGGAAAATCCGAGGCGCCGGCTTCGGCGCCCGCGCCCAAGCCCGCGGCGTCCGGCCCGATGGTATCGCTCACGGCCCCTGCCGCTCCGGAAGCCCCTGCCGCCATTGGCGCTCCAGTTGCCGCCGCACCTGCGACCGAGGCGGTTGATCCGAACGCCAACGTTGAAGTGAAGGAAGACCCGGGCATTCTCACCAAGGCGCAGGCCCTGAATCTCGTGGTTGCCGATTTCAAGGTGCAGTATGGCCGCCTGCCGCGCAACCTGGACGAACTGGTCTCCTCCAAACTCGTTCCGCGCCTTCCCGAGGCGCCGGCCGGCAAGAAATTCGCGCTCAACGAAGAGGGCCAGGTGGACGTCATCAATAAGTAAGCCGCACCATCCGGGCTTCCATCGTTCGTCACAAGAAACATCTCCGGGACGCACCCGCAACCTTAACCCAACCACGAAATCGAAATCATGAAATCCTCCGTACCCACAAAAGCCGCGGCCCGGTTCAGCCGGAAGTCGGGCTTCACCCTGATTGAACTGTTGGTGGTGATCGCCATCATCGCCATTCTGGCCGCCATGTTGCTGCCCGCGCTGGCCAAGGCCAAGATGAAGGCCAACGCCACCAAGTGCATCAGCAACCTCAAGCAGGCCGGCACAGCCGTGGCCATGTACACCGGCGACAACAAGGAAAAACTTCCTTACGCCGGCATCCGCATGACCGGCTGGAACCCGGACATCTCCTTCGACGATCTGCTCAACAGCTACATCGGCGGCGCCTACACGACTTCCGACCTCAACACGGCGCGGCCAGGCACGGCGATTGCGATGAAGGTGTTGCAATGTCCTTCTGACAGTCAAAAGATCGCCAACTACGCGACCGGCGGCTGGAAACGTTCCTACGGCATGGCGCGGCACAACATGGGCACCGTGACCATCGGCGGCGTGGCTCCGACCGCCAATGACTGGCCGCCCAGCGCCATCAACAAGACCGGCGTCGGTCTGAACTGGAACAATTATCCGGGTGGCGCCGCGGCGACTTCACCCCGCTGGCCGACGGGCGCGCCGATCTCCGGCACGTCCCTGCCGGGCACCGGTGGCATCCCGCAAGTGGCCGCGGTCATGACCGCCATGGTGCGGTCGCCTGACGCGACGATCAACCTGGCTGACCTCATTTCGGACACGAACATCGGCGGTTGCAATGACGCCTACCTCATTTCGGCGGCCAACGGCCACATTGGCGGCACGGGCGCGCCGCGCACAGAAAACTTCCACAACAGCTTCATCAACTACCTGTTTATCGACGGGCACGTGGAAGGCCTGATGCCGGCTGCCACTTTGGGTCGCACCAACACCGGCACCAGCATTCAGACCGGCATGTGGACGATTGTCGCTGGTGACTAATCGTCGACGAAAAGATAATTCTCGACCGCGAAGGATTCTGTCCTTCGCGGTTCTTGTTTTGGGCCGCTGAAGTTCAGCGGCCCATCAATTTCGCCACTTCGACCACATCGCCGGGACGAAGGAACGGGTCCAGTGAACCGGATTTGAGTTGCGTCCACGTGGCGGAGAGCACGCCGGTGGAGCGGGCAATCTTGAAGCCCTTCATGTAGAGGTCGAGTTCGGCCTGTTTGCTGGCGGCGTACAGCTTGATTCCTTCCTTCCACGGAATTTCCTTCACCAGGCCGGTGGTAAGATCCTTGAAGATGATGACGGGCGCACGGGAAGGATGCGCGATGACGTTGGCCGTGGTGCGCACGGCAACCGCCGATGTCCTGGCGGCGACCGTCGCCGCCTTGGCGCCGGTGCTGACGGCTTTTGTGGCCACTTGAGCGCCTTGGCTTACGACGATGGCGCTTTTGTCCACCGTATAGGCGGTGACTTTGGCGGTTGTTTTCACCACCGCAGCCGTGCCCTTGACCACGGTGCGGCCCGAGCGATAGACCGTGCGCCCCGTGCTGCCGCAACCCGTCAAACCGGATACGACCAGCAAGGCGAGCGCGAACTTGAGGCAGGCAAGTGAGCAACGTTCCTGCGCGGTGGTCACAGCCCCATGACAGCATGTTTGGCACGCGTGGTGCAAGGCCGAGTTCAACCCCGATCAACGCGTGGGCACCGCGTTGATCTGGATCTGCTGGCCACCGACGGTGGCGCGGCCATTGAGGATGAGGTTGGTGGCGGGCAGTGCCTGGGCTTTTTTTCGTTCATTCAGTTCCCGGATCATCTGCCGGCCCACTGCCGCGTCTTCGACCCAAAGGAAGTTGCCGGTGAAGTCCACCGGCTGATTGAGCGTGCGGTTGATGCCTTGCACGCGGAAGCCCGCGGCTGGCGCATCATCGTAGCCGCTCTGTTTTGCCTCCGCCTGCTTGGGCAAAGCCGGCCCGGCGCCGCCGCGCGTTTGGGCCGCCCGCGCGTCCTTCACGCGTTCTTCCACACGCTTCTCGGTGTCGCCGATGGCCAGGGCGTCGGCCTTCGGCGCCACCAGCATCTCGCCGACATACACCGAACCGTCCTGATCAATCAGCCGCACCTGCTGGCCGGATTGTTCGAATTCAAACCGCTCCAGCACGGGCGGCGCGGGGGGTGACTGAAAATTGGCGCGCAATTGTTGCGTGCGCATGAACCGCTGGTTGCCAACGCCGGACTTGT
>JBFMBT010000197.1:0-12521 GCA_040754875.1 Verrucomicrobiota bacterium
GCGCGCGTCGTCAGCTTTCGCAGAGTTTGAGGAACTCCGCTTCGTCGATGATTTTCACGCCGAGTTTTTGTGCCTTGTCGAGTTTGGAGCCGGCCTCCGTGCCGGCCAGCACGTAATCGGTCTTCTTGCTCACGCTGCTGCTGACCTTGCCGCCCAGGGCCTCGATCTTCGCGGTCGCGGCTTCGCGCGTCAGCGTCGGCAGCGTGCCGGTCAGCACGAAGGTCTTGCCGGCGAAGGGTCCGCTGGCGGCGGCAGGACGGTAGAGCGCGGAATTGAAGTTCACGCCGGCCTTGCGCAGGCGTTCCACCAAGTCGCGGTTCCGGGGATCGCCGCCCCATTGCAGGATGCTTTGCGCGATGACGTCGCCCACGTCCTCCGTGGCCGTCAATTGGTCCACGCTTGCGGCGAGCACGTCGTCGAGCGAGGCAAAGCCGCGTCCCAACGCCTTGGCCACGCCCGCGCCCACGTGCAGAATTCCCAACCCGAAAATCACGCGCCACAGGTCGCGCTGTTTGCTGGCTTCCACGCCGGACAGGAAATTCTGGGCGGACTTTTCGCCCATGCGTTCGAGCGCCGCCACCTCGGCCAGCTTCAGTTTGTAGAGGTCCGCGACGTCCTGCACGAGGCCGCTCCTGACCAGTTGGGCCACGAGCACTTCGCCGCCGCCCTCGATGTCCATCGCGCCGCGCGCGCACCAATGCTCGAGGCGCCCGCGCACCTGCGCCGGGCAATCCGGATTCAGGCAGCGCAACACGACGTTCGCCTCGCCGACGGTCGAATCGCGCGACACCTTGGAGCCGCACTCCGGGCACGCCTTGGGAAAGTGAAACATCTGTTCCTGGCCCGTGCGCTTCTCGGTCACCACGCGCACCACCGCCGGAATGACCTCGCCCGCCTTTTCGATCACCACGAGGTCGCCGACGCGAATGTCCTTGCGGCGCAATTCCTCCTCGTTGTGCAACGTGGCGCGCGCCACGGTGCTGCCCGCCAGGAACACCGGCTCCAGTTCCGCCACCGGCGTCAAGGCGCCCGTGCGCCCCACCTGGATGGTGATGGCCTTGAGGCGCGTTTCGGCCTGCTCGGCCGCGTATTTGTAAGCGATGGCCCAACGCGGCGCCTTCGAGGTCGCGCCGCAGCGTTCGCGCAGCGCAATGGAATTCAATTTGATCACCGCGCCATCCGTCTCGTAGGAAAAGTTGCGGCGAATCTGGTCCAGTTCATTGATGGCGCCGAGCAACTCGTCCGTGGAACGGCACCGCCAGATGCGGTCGGGCGACTTGAAGCCAAAGCCTTTCAGCCAGGCGAGCAACTCCTCCTGCGATTGGGGCGGTTTGCCCGTGGCGCCTTCCACCTGGCCCGCGCCGTAAAGGACAATGTCCAGCGGGCGTTTCGCGACGAGCTTGGAATCCAGTTGCTTCAGCGAGCCCGCCGCGGCGTTGCGCGGATTGGCGAAGGCTTCTTCGCCCGCCGATTCGCGTTCGGCATTAAGCTTCTTGAAGCCCGCCACGGTCATGTAAACCTCGCCGCGCACTTCGAGGACCCTGGGCGCGGGGCCGGTCAGCTTGAGCGGGATGCTGCGGATGGTTTTCAAATTCGCCGTGATATCATCGCCGGTGGTTCCGTCGCCGCGCGTCGCGCCCACCGTGAACACGCCGTTTTCGTAGCGCAGGCTGATGGCCAGCCCGTCCACCTTTGGTTCGAGCACCCATTCGAGTTTTTCGCCCGGCAGCAACTTCTGCACGCGGTTCACGAATTCGCGCACCTCGTCCTGCGAATACGTATTGTCCAGGCTCATCATGGGCATGGCGTGCTGATGCGGCCGGAACTCGCTGACGGGTTTGCCGCCGACGCGCTGGCTCGGCGAATCGGGCGTGACCAGTTCCGGATGCGCCTGCTCCAGGGCGAGCAGTTCGTGGTACAGGCGGTCGTATTCCTGGTCGCTGATCACGGGTTTGGCCAGCACGTAGTAGGCGTAATCGTGCCGCCGGATTTCCTCGGCGAGACCGGCATGGCGGACCTTGGCTTCGCTGGATGTCATCGTCGGGACGTTTTATCCGCCGACCAGAAAAATGCACGCTTTTCCTGACGAGGCGACGTTATCGGGCGGAAGCGGGCGGAAGCGGCAGTTTTGGCGCAAAGCTGCAAACAATAGTTTGCAGAGTTTGCACAGTTTGCAGAATTACTCGCATGTCTCGGGTTAAGCCGCGGGACGGGAACGGGGATTGGAGGAGGCGCTTTGGCTCAGAGGTCGGGCAGGAATTGCTGGACCTCGAGCTTTTCGCCGACGCGGCTGGTGCGGAAGGAGAGCAGGAGGCTGAACCAGGCGTTGCGGAATTCCTCGGCCCGCTGGACGGGCGCACTCACGTTGAACTCGAGGTAGCCGCCTTGATACGGCACGCGGGCAACGATGGCCATCAACACGAGTCCGGATGGAGAACGCCATTGGACGGCGAACGCGGGGCCGCTGAGGCTTTCGAGGTTGGCGGCGAATTCGTCCACGATGCGGCCGTTGGGAAATTTTTCCAGAACATGGCTGCGCAGGGCCTCGGGCTTCAATTCCGGCGCGGGGCTGTCCGTTTCGTGGATGTGCGCGCTGATGAACCCTTCCTTGTCGCGCGAAACCAGCATGAGTTTTTGCTGCGAGGCCTCGGTCTGCGCGAGGAACGCGGGCGGCAGGACAAACGAGAATTGATGTTTGCGCGCCACGATGATGCCGCGGTTGATTTCGCCGCCGGTGGGCGACGTGTCCTTGGCGGTGGTCACCTGAAATTTGGGGACGGCGTTGGTGGGGCTGGCTTCGGCGGTGGAAGTGGCCGGCGGTGGGGCGGATGGGGTTTCAGCGGCGTGGGCGGTATTGAGGCAGAGGGTGAGGCAGAACAGGAGACGTAAGATTGACGAACCCCTCTCCCTTAATCCCTCTCCCCCTCGTTCCTCCGGGGAGAGGGAGACATGTGCGACGCGCGTGAAGGTGGCCACGTGTCGGGATTTGCGAAGCGCAACAAAGCGGCAGAGGGCGCGCATTGCTTTAAGACGCTTTGCGCGGGTCAAACGCGGGATGTGCCGAAAGAAGATTTGAGGACGAGGATGCGGACGATTTGATGGGTTCATGGGAGTTGGTTCAACTGCCGGTGTAGCTGACGGTGGCGGGTGGAGGGTTGACCCATTTGGTGCGGATGACGGCGCGCAGTTCGGGTGTGCCGGGCGGAAGCTTGGCGGGGTCGCGGAAATTGACGTCGAAATTGATGTTGCGGCTGGGGGCGCTGTAATAGACGCCGGGATTCTGGAAAGGCTGCGAGGCCTTGATGCTGTTGTAGAGGCAGACCAGCGAGCCGTTAAGCCAATAGTTTTTCCCCGACCAATGTTCCAGCAGGCGGGGCAGGTTGTTGATGCCGCCGCTGTAACCGGAGGCGGAGGGAACGTTGCCGGCAATGATGGCGGCGTTCACCGTGGTGCCGGTCACGGGGACGCGCGAGGTGTAACTGCTGCCGCTGGCGGAATCGGTGAAGTTGGCCGAAAGCAGCGTGAAGGCGTCGGCAATGATGGACGCGGGCTTGGTGTTCGAGGTGTTGGTGGTGCCGGCGTACGTGCCGTTGGGGCAGTTGAAGTGGCCCTTGGTGTAGATGGGATTGGGCGTGGCCACGGTCAATCCGCGCGAGGGCAGGGTGTGGCCGTTGACCAGGCGCACGCCGGTAAGCTGGCTGCTGGTCACGGTGCGATTGTCGGCCACGTAGATCAAATTCGGCGGCACGCCGCCCAGGATGGTGTTGGCAATGGTATTGGTGGCCGCCCATTGGGAAAACTTGCCGACGTCGATCTCGGTCACTTTCATGGTTTTGCTTTCGCGCTGGTCGGTGAAGGTGACGTTCGTATTGATGAAGTTGGTGACCTGGGCGTAGGGAATGAGATTGGTGGTGGTGGCAAAGGGCGTTTTTACCCCGACGGTGACGGTGGAGTTGCTGACGAGGATGAGCAGCTCGGCCTTGTTGAAATAGCGTTGCTGGCCCATGGGCGAAGTGGCGGATTCGCCAGCGGGCGGAATCTGCGTGACCTGGCGGATGTTGTCCGGCGTGCTGTCGGTGCCGATGGGCAGGGTCATGGTGGAAACGTTGGTTTCCTTTTTCTTGTAGTACGTGGGCGTGACGCTGGCGGACCAGCCGTAGCGGCTGCCCTGGACGATGGCGCCGGCGACGGTGACATCTTCGTAGAAGTAGATGGGCGAACTGGAGCCGGTGTAGAGATTGGCATTCCCATGGACGCGGCCACGAACATGCAACGTGGCCGCGCCGTTCAGTTCCATGTCGCCCTGGTAGAAGACGGCGAACTGAAAGATGGGAATGGAGGCCGTCTGCACTTCCTGCTGGACGGCGGCGGTGAGGTTGTAGGGCGAATTGAGCGGCTTGGCGTTGGAAACGATGCGATAGGTGGAGGCGAACGCGCTGAGGCCGGAATACTTGGAATCCAGCGGCACATACTGGCTGGTGACGGTGCGGTCCACATAAGTCTGGCCGACGGTGCCCTGGGCGTTGTTGAACTGGAAATTGGCCCAGTAGGAATTGTCGGCCTCCGACGGTATGGCCGAGCGGTACGTTGAAAGGTTGTTGTAAACGGTGGATTCGCCGTTGAGCTGGTAATCACGGATGATGCGGGTGAGGATTTTTTCGCTGGCGGCCTCGGCGGCGAGGAGGGTGGCGTTGTACTGGTTGTTGCGCTCGGTGAGGTTCGCGGTGTTGGCGGCCCAGTTCAGGGCGCCGGTCATGACCAGCATGCCGATGCCGGTGAAAACGAGGACGAGCATCAACGCGTAGGCGCGGGTAGGCGCGTGTTTGGGGGTGATACGGATTTTCATAACTACTCCAGTGCGCGGCGGGTGACCTTGGTGTTGATCTGGTACGAATCGTAATAGTTGCCCGGGCCGATGGGCGTGACGGGATATTGAATCTGGTAGAACTGGAGGTTGATGCCGATGACGCGGTTGTTCTGGTTGTCGGTCAGGATGGTCCCTTGGAAATTCTCGGAAGTGAAAAGGACGGAATTGGTGATGTATTCGGCGACGGTTTCGAGGCTGGAGGATTCGCTGCGTTTGCGGAATAGTTTCTTGGCGCTGGTATCGAGGTAATAGCGCACATAGCTGTTCGTATTGGTGGTCGCGTAAATCTGGAGCGCGGAACCCTGCTGGGCCGAGCCGCTGGCGACCTCGGTGAAAGACGAGGATGTGCCGCTGCCAATCTGAACTTCCTTGGCGGAACGAATCTCCGTGATGAGCAACGCCAGCGCGCCGCGCGCCTGGTCATTGGCGCCAAGCTTGGCCTTGGCCAGTTCGTAGAGTTTCACGCCCATCATGTGCGAATAGATGACGCCGCTGATGACCAGCGTGAAAATGGCGATGGACACCATCATCTCGGTGAGCGTGAAGGCGAGGACGCTGGAATGGTGGGGGAAGGACGAAGACGAGGACGAGCACGACCGAGGATTCGAGGAACGCAGTTGCATGGTCAGGTGTCGGGTGAACGGAAGGTGGCCGCGGTATTGGTGAACACCTTGCCGGTGGTGAACTGCCACACGCAATCCACGCGGATGAACTTGAGCGGCGGATCCGTCGTCACGGTGGTGATGGTCGTGTAATTGGTGGCGCGCGTGCGCAAGCCGGAGGCAGTGGGCAGGTCGAGGTCCACGACGAGATTGGTGAAGTTGGCCGAAACCAGTTCATCCACCTGCGGTGTGGCCTGGGTGTCCCACCGCGCGGCCCGGGTCTGTTCCAAGCGCAAGGTGGCGGCGGATTGGGCAGCCAGGGAATAGGCCGACCACTCGGCGCGCTGGGCGGACATGATGTAACCGTAGATGATGCCACCAATGGTCAGCGCGGAGATGGCGGCGGAAATGACAACCTCAGCGAGGGTAAAGGCCTGGTTGCCGGGAGGGTTGAGTTTCCGAAGGTGCATTTAGTAGTCCCAAAAGGATGGAGCCATATATACAGATAATAGAGCCATTTGTCAATCTCTATATGGCTCAGAAAAGCACGAAGTATGCCGAGAAATACGGCTTTTTGGCACTTGAATACCGCTGTATGGCCCGGTATGGTTGGGCTTGATGAGTATTGGAACCCGAGCATTAACGGTGGTAGTGGTTCTCGCCGGCGGGCTGGCGCTGGCTTGGGTGGGGTCGGCGCAATCCACCAAGGTCATCATTCCGCAGGCGGCCGGGGGCAATGGCAATGGGGGTGGTCAGGGCAACGGTAATGACGGTGACAACGGGGGCGGGAACGGCAAGGCCAAGGGAAAGAACAAGCCGACGATTGCCGAGCGGCCGACGATCATCCCGCGATCACCGACCGAGAGCGCCGGTTCCGACAAAGGCAAGGGCAAGCCGGACAAGCCGGGCCGACCGGACAATCCGGAGATGTCCACCGAGGTCAAGGCGCTCGTGGAGCGCGCGCAGGCGGCGCGCGAGGAGTATTTGCGGCGGCAAAAAGAATTGCACGCATTGCTGGGCGAGGCGACGGATGAGGCGCGCGACGCGATCCGGGCACAGCTCAAGGAATTGCACGAGCAGTGGAAGGAACAGCAGCAGAAGCTGGCGCAGGAAAGCAAGGATCGCGCGGAAACGATGAAGACGGAACTTCAGCCGGAATTGAGCCGGGTGCTGGATCAGGCGAAGGGGAATGGGCGGAGGTGAGAGAGCAAGGTTTTTTGAGGTCGGGCGGTGAGAGGGAAGCAGTCAGTCTTCAGCTTCAGTTTCAGTATCCGAATCTCACGGGATCCAAAGGTCGAGTTGCGTTGGGACAAGAATGCCATGCCGCGGTGAGATTCGCGGCATGGCTGGTCGGATTTTGTTCGCGCCGTTCGCGGCGCGGCGAAAGAGTTTATTTGTCCTTCTTCTTGCCGAGGCCGGCCTTTTCCATCTTGGCCTTGTCCTCGGCGCTGATTTTGGCGCGCTCGTCCTTGTCGAGTTTGCCGTCTTTGTTGGCATCGTATTTCTCGGTCATTTCCTTCTGGAGTTTGCGCTGCTCTTCGGTGCGCTTTTCGCCTTTTTTCTCAGGCTTCTTGTCGTCGGCAGCCTGGAGACTGAGGGAGCCGGCAAGGGCGAGCGCGGCGAGGATGATGGTCGTCTTTTTCATAAGTGTATCTGATTAAGTAGAGTATTCTACTTAAGCGATAGACATCTCCATGGCGGGAAACGTTCAACGAGGGCGTCTCATCTTCCCTGCCCCAGCCAGAGCATCAATACGGGCAGAAGAATTCCCAGGACCAGGGAAACCCACACGGGCCACTTGCTCTTCAACGTCTGGAACGCGAGCACGAGGCCGAGGACGATGGTGACGGTGGCCGCCAGGCACATGATGACGGCGAGCGCCCGATAGAGTTTGGGCGAGGATGGTTTGTCGAATTCCTCGGCGCCCGGATAAATCTGGTCCACATGGACGGTGCGGAGCTTTTGCAGGACGGTCTCGGCTTCGCTGGGTGACTTGAGGCGGTCGGGGTTGATGGTCTGGTACCAGCCGGTGAGAATGTAAAAGAGGAGCATCGGCGCAAAGAAGCAGCCGAGGTACAGGTGGGCGCGGCGTAGTGATTTCATGGAGCCGGCGGGGGAATCTTGTCGGAGGACGAGAAGTCACGCTTCGCGAATGGGGGCTCGCCCTCACCCTGACCCTCTCCCCCAGGAGAGGGGAAGCGAAGCGGAGCGCGTTGGATGTTCGAAGGAGTTTTGGAGAATGCCGCCGTGGGTGGCTCGACAATCAGCGCCTCGTTACCTCGGCGGCCACAAGGTTGATGAGAAGGGAGAATCGGATTCCGCACTGGCAAAGCAGTTTGATGTTACTCGCCGGGATGCGGGAGGAAGACTTTGGTGCCGACGGGCATGGCTTCGGGCTTGAGGGTGGGATTGGCCTTTAAGACCGCAGGCAAGGTGATCCTGCCCTTAACGCCTCTTTCTTTCAGCTTACTATTGTACGCTTCAATGATGGCAAGCAGGGTGTCCCCTTTCTGAACCTCGTAAGAGTAACCCTTTTGTTCGCCTTGGGATTCCTCGACCGGCGGCGGTTTAGGCGCGACTGGCGGCGGGGCGGCGGCGGCCTTGACGGATTTGGTCATCAGCTTTTTCAGCTCGGCAAATTCCTGCACGATGAGTTCCTTGTCGGCGGTGCGGTTCTTTTCGATCTCCTGCATCTTCTCGACGAGCAGGCGCAACTCCTCCTTGGTGACGTAGCGGTCGGTGCGCGCGGTGGAGGTCTTGTGGTCGTCGCGCAAGGTGTCCAGTTCGCGGCGCAACTCCTCGTTTTTGCGTTGGAGTTGCTGGTTGACCATCTGGAGGTCCACGATGTCGCGGGCCATGGCTTCGAGGCGCTTGGTGTTTTCCTCGAGCATCTGGCGGTCGGCGAGGGCATTGGCGCGGGCCACGTTGTCCTGCGCGGGCAGGCAGGGCGCGGCCAGCAAAAGGGAGGCAAGAAAAAATCCTAGTTTCATGAAGCGGACAATAGGAACCGCTCCGGCAAGGTGCAAGCAGGATTGCGCAAACTTCGGCGCGCGGGTGTCCCACCCGCAGCGTGTGGTTTGCAACCGAAGGCAAGGAGGTTCGGTTGAATTCGTATGCGTGCGGGGTCATTGACCTAAACGGTAATGGCGTCACAGACGGCCCATGCGGCGGTTGGCAGGTGGAGCGCTGCGGCTGGGGACAGCCGCGGTCCGCAACGCGCGGGGCTTGAGCTGCAAATTGCGTGTGTGGATTTGCCATGCGCAACAAAGCGGCAGAGGGCTGCGCGCACTCCAGGACGCTGGCGCGCTCGCCGTGCGACTGGCATTCGCGAAGCGTCCTGGAGTGCGCCAGCCCGATGGCGCTTTGTACGACGTCAATTGCAACGACGAGCGAAGACCACGGCGAAGGCGGGCCCGGGCGTGATAGAATGTGGGTGGTTCGGAGTCCCGGCTTCAGCCGGCCAAGGCGTTGCAATTCGAAGCGCGCCGAGGTTTCCTTTGGTTGCTTGCGGGGCGACGCCCAGCCGCCTGAAGGCGGGACTCCGAACCTTCCCTTTTCGATTGGATGTGGCAGGTGGGTCTGCTTAATTGGCGCGCGATGTTCCGGTTCAAATGTTTTGGAGTTCCTGTAATCGTCGAGTGGTGGTTCTGGTTGAGCGGGGTGTTGCTGGGTGGCGGGCTCAACGCATCCACGCAGCGCCAATGGGAATTCGTCGGCATCTGGTGCGCGGTGGTGTTCGTGTCCATCTTGGTGCACGAGATGGGCCACGCGCTCGTGGGACGTCGCTACGGCGCGACGCCGATGATCAAGTTGCATGGGTTCGGCGGCGCGACTTATCTGCCCGGCGCCTGGTTCACCCGCAAACAGAACATTCTGGTGAGCGCCGCCGGGCCGGCCGCGGGGTTGGCCCTGGGATTTGCCATCCTGCTTGTGCGCGCGGCGGGAGTGATCCCGGAGGATTCGATCCATGTTCAACGGGCCTTCGCCTATGCGCTGTACGTGAACATCTTCTGGTCGTTCTTCAATCTGCTGCCGGTGCAGCCGATGGATGGCGGGCAGATTCTCGGGGATGTGCTGGGGCCGGGGCGCATCCGCATCACGAATTCCATCGGCATGGTGGTCGCGCTGGCGCTGGCGTATTGGGCCTGGCAGATCCATCAGCCTTTCTTGTTGATGTTCATGCTCTACTTCGCTTACGTGAATTATCAAAACCTCGAACTGGAAGGCGGCGTCATCCGCGGCCGATGAACCATGAACCACGTGACGCATAACCCGCCGCCGGCGCGCATCGAAAGCGAAGAGCAGCTCGACGCGTTGTTGAGCGAGCCGACGCCGCTGGCCATCGAGACGCTGGCGAAATTCGGCGGCGACCTCATCCTGCTGGGCGTGGCGGGCAAGATGGGGCCGACGCTCGCGCGCATGGCGAAGCGCGCATTTGATGTTGCGGGCATGCGGCATCGCGTGATTGGCGTGTCGCGCTTTTCCACGGCGGGTTCGGAGGCGCAATTCCACGCGCACGGCATCGAAACCATCCGCTGCGATTTGCTGGATGAAACGGCGGTGCGCCAGTTGCCTGAAGCGCCGAATGTCATATACATGGCGGGCATGAAGTTCGGCTCGACCGGACAGGAGGCGACGACGTGGGCGATGAACAGTTATCTGCCGGGCATCGTGTGCGAGCGTTACCGGCGCAGCCGCATGGTGGCGTTTTCCACCGGCAACATTTACGGCCTGGTGCCGGTGAACAGCGGGGGTTCGCTGGAAACGGACGCGCCCAATCCGGTCGGCGAATACGCGATGAGCTGCCTGGGGCGCGAGCGGGTGCTGGAATATTTCAGCCCCAAGGCGGGCATCCCGATGGCGATCATCCGGCTGAATTACGCGTGCGAATTGCGCTACGGCGTGCTGGTGGACGTGGCGCAACAAATCTTCGCCGGGCAGCCGGTTGATGTGTCGATGGGTTACCTCAATACCATCTGGCAGGCGGATGCGAACGCGATGACGTTGTGCGCCTTCGCGCAGGCGCAAAGCCCCGCGTGTTTTGTGAACCTGACCGGCCCCGAACTGGTGCGCGTGCGCGACGTGGCGGAACGTTTCGGCCGGCTCCTGAACCAGCCGGTGACGTTGCGCGGCAGCGAGGCGGCGAACGCGCTGTTGAGCAACGCGTCGAAAACCCTCGAACGCTACGGCCAACCGCGTGTGAGCGTGGAGCAATTGACGGCGTGGATTGCCGATTGGGTGGGCCGCGGCGGGCGCAGCCTGGGCAAACCCACGCATTTTGAATCGCGCGACGGGAAGTTCTGAGCCGCGATCAACATTATGAACCGGCGCGCGGCGTTTACGCCGCTTCAGCGTTCGAATCGAATGACGTGATGAAACTGAGCCTGAATGAATCAATCAGGTTGAAGCCGGCTGAAGCCGTAACGATGCAGTTGGTTTCGGGGAGCACGCCCGCCCCGGGCGTTGTTTTCGGCGCCCTCGCCGAAAACATTCCGCCGCGGTGTTCCTCACCAAAGGGCGCGCCCGGGCTCGCTGGGATGTTCGACGCGAGGGCGCGTCGAACTGCGCCCGAGGCGGGGCGCGCTCCCATCCGCTGACCATGTCCACCACACTCGCATCCGAAGTCCGCGGCGCACTGGCGCGCGGGTTGGTCATTCCGGCGTGTCCGCTGGCGTTGAACGCGCAACGGAAATTCGATGAGCGCCGGCAACGCGCCTTGTTGCGTTACTACGCGGCGGCGGGCGCGGGCGGCGTGGCGGTGGGCGTGCACACGACGCAGTTCGCCATCCGCGAGCCGAAGGTGGGTTTGTTCAAACCGCTGCTGCAACTGGCCGCCGAGGAAATGAAACGCGCCGATGCGCGGGCCAAGGGCGCGCCAATGGTGCGCGTGGGCGGCATTTGCGGCGCGACACCGCAGGCCACGGCCGAGGCGGCGTTGTTGCGCGAATGTGGTTACCACGCGGGCTTGCTCAGTCTCGCCGCGCTCAAGACCGCGAGCGACGACGAACTGGTGGCGCATTGCCGCGCGGTGAGCGAAGTCATGCCCATCATCGGTTTTTATCTGCAACCATCGGTGGGTGGGCGCTTGCTGCCGTATTCCTTCTGGCGGCGTTTTGCGGAGATTGAAAATGTGGCGGCCATCAAGGTGGCGGCGTTCAACCGCTATCAAACCATCGATGTGGTACGCGCCATCGCCGAGGCGGGTCGCGAGGACATCGCGCTGTACACCGGCAATGACGACAATATTGTCATGGACCTGCTCACGCCGTATCGCTTCACGGTGAACGGACAGGCGCGCGAACGTCGCTTTGCGGGCGGGTTGCTCGGGCACTGGGCCGTGTGGACGCGCCAGGCGGTGGAGTTGCTGGACGCCTGTCACCACGTCAAAGGCGATTCCCTTCCCGCCGACCTGTTGCGCCGCAACATCGAAGTGACCGACAGCAACGCCGCTTTCTTCGACGCGGCGAACGGGTTTGCCGGTTGCATCGCGGGACTGCACGAAGTCCTGCGGCGGCAGGGCCTGCTGGAAGGCATCTGGTGCCTGGACCCGCGCGAAGGATTAAGCGCCGGGCAGGCGGAGGAAATCGACCGCGTGTATCGCGCCTACCCGCACTTGCACGACGATGAGTTTGTGGCCGCCCACCGTGACGAATGGCTCAAGTGATTTGCGATTTTTGATTTGCGATTTGCGATTGGGGGGGGCGCGGGTTGGTGGAGTCGCAGCATTTGCATTCCACGCCGTGTGGATTCGCCGAGTCACGGTCCCCCTCACCCTGGCCCTCTCCCCGAGGAGAGGTGGGATGTTTCCGCGTTGGGACGGAGTGACGCGAGTCGCGCTTCGATGCTTCAACCCCTCACTCGGGGTCTAAACTGAGAGGGGGCACCGTCTTGTTGGTTGCGCCAGACTCCACCCTCGGCACGAGAAAACCCACAATCGTCAAAACCGCTCCGGCACCCCAGTAGATCAACCCGTCGTTCCACCAATAATACATCCCGCCGGCGAGTGGAATGGCCAAAGTGAGCGAAACACTCCGAGCCCGGCCAGAGGGGTA
>JBFMBT010000198.1:0-12444 GCA_040754875.1 Verrucomicrobiota bacterium
TGTGAAGGAAGGGGTTACTTCTTTTCTTCCTTCTTCTTGTCCGACTTCTTGGCGCCTTCAGGGCGGGGGCCGAAGCGGAGCGAGACGGCTTCTTCCTTGCCGTCGGCGCTCTTTTTGACCTGGCCGCCGATGTCTTCGCCGGCCTTGGCATCGCCGAAGGTGGCGGGCTTGCCTTCCTTCATGATGCGGGTGCTGGAGGTAACATGGATGACGCGATCCTTTTCCTTGCCGGCCACGGTGATCGTCATCGCCGCGCTGTCGGAGGACTTGATCTTGCCGTTGAACGGATAGACATCGCTCTTCTTCTTATCCGCGCCTTCGGTTTTGGCTTTTTTATCCGTCTTCTTTTCCTGGGCGTGCACCGGGGCGGCGACGCCGACAATCATCAGGGACAACAAACCAGCAATGAGGGATTTGTGGACGAGTTTTAACATGTTATGCCTCCGCTATAGTTAGTTTGGAATGACCTTTTTGACTACCCGCCCGGATTTTTAGACGAGGCGCCGGACGCGAGCAAGTTCTTTTTTGAACTGGTTTGCTTTTATGGCTGGAACAGCGCGCGGTAGAAGCGGTGTGCGGGGGGGGTGGGGTCGGTGATTTGAACGGAGCCGGAAGAGGAGACGATGTTGGTGGCCAGGGGAATCCAGTTCTGAAGGTCTTGGGAGAATTCGATGACATAGGCTTCCTCGGACAGGCCCTCGAGGTAAAACTGGAACTGGCCGGAGAGCAGGCTCAGGCCGTCGGCGCGGAAGCGGGCGGAGGCATCGGCCAGCGTCAGCGTGACGCCGCCGGACAAGTAGAGGGGGCGAAAGACAATGTTGCTGCCGACCACCCGCCCGAGCGTCTGGCCGAACAGGCCGGTGCGTCCGGCGCAGGTGAGCACTTGAAACGTGTCGTTGGTGGTGGGGACAAAGTCATTGGTCAGGACCAGTTGGAGGCGGCCGCCCAGGAAGGCCATGCCGGAGACGGTCAGCCGGTCGTATTCGGTGCCGGCCGCGCGGCCGCCAATGTCCACGACGAACGTGCCATCGGTTCCCTGCACGTAGTCGCCGGCGACCGTGAGGATACCGGTGGAGTTACCGGGGTTGAGCAGGGCACGGTTGACGACGGTGGCGGCGGTGACGGTGCCGGCGCCGCGCAAGATGCCGCCCAGGAGCTGGAATTCGCCGGGGGTGCTCAGGCTGCCGCCATTGAGGCGGGTGGCTCCGCCGGTTTGAATCAGGTGGGGCTGAGCCCGCAAGCTGCCCAGAAGCAGGTCGAGGGTCCCGCTGTTGGTGAAGCCCAGGTTCTCGAAGAGGAGGGTGCCGGCGGTGACATCGCGCACCAGCGTGCCGGCGTTGACGAAGTAAGAGGCGGTGCCGCCGGCGTGTTGCACGGTGGCATCGGCGGCGGCGATGAACTGGCCTTCATTGCGGAAACGCGCGCTGTTGAACAGGCGCACTGGCGCGGGGTCCACGATTTGCACGATGCCCAGGTTGGTGAAGGCCCGCCCGTCCAGGTCCTTGGGGTTGGTGTTGGTGAACAGGAGCGTGCCGGCGGGCGTGACGGTGGTGGCCGGGGAGTTGGTGCCGTAGAGCGTGCCGCCGGACCACAGGAAGGTGCCGGCGATGTCCAGCGCGCCGGCGCCACTGATGACACCGTTGGTGAGTTGGAATCGACCCTGGATGACGGTGGTGGTCTGGGGCGTGATATCCAAGGTGGCACCGTCCACCAGGCAGAGGCCGTCGCCGGTGAAGAGGGCATCCTTGTATAGTGCGTGGGCGCCGGTGCGAAAGATGACAGCGCCGCTCTGGACATCCAGAGAGCCGTATTGTTGGAAAGTGTAGCCGTCGAAGAGGGTGTTGCCGGTGGCGGTGGTTTTGCGCAGGACGCCGGCGTTGAGGAATTTGGCGCCACCCTCGTTGGTGCGGAAGCTGGCGTTGTTCTGGATGAGGAAGAGATTGCTGTTGTTGAGCACGGCGTTGGAGCCGCCGTAGAGATGGCCGGTGCCCGACCAGAGGATGGTGCCGGCGTTGTTGATGGTGCGCCCTTCGATGACCTTGTTGCTGCTGCCGCTGAGGTGGAGCAAACCGCCCGGGGCGATTTCAGTAGGCCCCTCAGTCATCATGGTTCCACCGGCCCAATCCAGCGTGCCGGTAATACGCAAGACGCTGGCGCCATGGATGCCCATGAGCGTGCTGGAGGGTTCCATCCGCACGAGGCCGGCGATGACCGCCGTGGAATTTGAATAGACGAAGAAGGTGGCGTTGGTCAGGAGCGAGAGCCCCGTATTGGTGAACAAAGTGCCGCTCGACAGCAGATTCATGCCCTGGGTAAATTGAATTTGTGTGCCAGGGTTGGGGCTGAATCTGCCCGAATGGCTGTTCGTTTCACTGGAGCGGATTTCAAAGGTGCCGGAGAGGATTTCCACAAGTCCGCCGTTTCCAAACGCCAGCCCAGCCGCGAGCGTTCGACCCGGGGTTCCTACTTTGCGGAAAGTGCCACCATTGCCAAAGCGTCCGCCACTGAGTGTTTGATCATTGAGGACAAGGAACAGTCCGTTGTTGCCGATGGCCGGTGAGATGAAAATATCACCGGTGCCGCTCCAGTTAACCGTGCCGTAGTTTTCCAATAACCGGTCCGCGAACACCTTGGCGGCTGGTCCGCTTATGTTCATGACAGACGGGTTGTGAATGCGGAGAGGAGAAGGTTGAGGGCCTGGCAAGGTTACCCCAGCGATGATCCCGCCAGTCCAGGTGAAGGTGCCGGAATGGATATTGATATATCCCGGGCCGGCGGTGCCGCCGGCGGAGAGAACGATGTTTGCAGTAGTGGAGTCGATAGTGCTTGAAATATACGGGGGTGAAGCATTCAGGTCGGCCATGAGCCGGAGCACGCCGCCATCAATTGCGATGAGGCCCTGGCCGGAAAAGGTGCAAGTTTTGTGGAAATCGTGTGTGTCCCGCGCGAAACGCACGGAGCCGGTTTTGACATCCAGCGTTGCCTCGTAGCATTGCAGCAGCCACCCATTGAAGAGGGTTTCGCCCGCGGCCACGCTTTTGCGGATGACAGCGTTTACGTTGGTCAGGATGGGCAGGCCGCCGATGCCCGCGCCGGTGAGGGCGAACTGACGGTCATTCTGGATGTGGAACAAAGCGCTGGCTCCACGGTTCTCCAGCACCGTGCCGTTGTTGGCGCGTAGGGCGCCGGTGCCGGTCCAGTTGAGCGTGTTCAGGTTGAGGACCGGCCGGCTCAGCAGCAGGTCGGAGGTGCCGGCGAAGTTCATCGTGCCGGTCGTGTTCTCCAGCAAGCCCGTGCCCGTCAACACGCCCCCCGTCCAGGTGAACGTTCCGGTATTGATCTTCAGCCGGCCCGCGCCGGTGATCGTGCCGGCGGTCAGCTCGAGCTGGCTGTACACCGACACCGTGTCGTTGAATGATGCCGTTCCGCCCGCCACGCGCAACAGGCCGCTGTTGGTCAACGAACAGCCGGCGTCAAAGTTGTAGGTGCCGGCGATGAGATCAATGCGCCCGTTGACGCCGATGTTGTACACGCCGGTGCTGCTGCCGCCGGACTTGAGCGCCAGCACGCCCGCCTGCACGCTGACCGCGCCGTTGCCCGGGTTGTTGAACTGCACATTTTCGATGGTGGTGGTGCCGGTGGAAATCTGCCGGGTCACCGTGCCGGAGGAGTTGTAAAAGGCGCCCGGGACGGTCACCCCCAGCAGGGTTGAGGCGCCATCGATCACGAACGCCGCGGTGTTGGTCACCGCCGGGTTGTTCTGCAAGAGCAACCGGCCAGACCCCCGCCAGGTCACCGTGCCGGCGTTGAGGAAGGTGCGCTGGTTGATCGTCTTGTCACTGGCGCCGTCCAGGATGAGCGAACCGGCCGCCAGCACCTGGGTACGCCCGCTGCCGGTGAGGCTGCCGCCGGTCCAGGAGGCCGCACCGGCCCAGTCGAAGGTGCCCGGCCCGGTCACGGTACCGCCGGAGAAGGTGAACTGGTTCTGAAATTGAGCGGTGCCGCTGACGGTGAAGATGCCGCCAGCCAGGGTGAAGCCCGCCTTGCCGGTAAGCGAGTCATTGACGTTGATTGCCCCGGCACTCATCTGGCTGACGCCCTCCAAGGTCAGCGGACCGCCCAGCGTCAAGGTGCCACCGGTGACCGTGATACTGCCGCGCGTGCGCACGGTGCTGGCAGTGGGGCCGGCCACCGTCAGGGTGCCAGTATTGATGTTCAGCGTGATGGTCTGGCTGTCCACAGCGCGGCCCACGGTGAGGCTGCGTACGGTGGCGTTGCCATCAAGGGTGACCACGTAGTTGCCGGTCAGGTCCAGGTCGATGACCACGTCGTCATCGGCGGCGGGCACGCCGACCGGGCTCCAGTTGGAAGGGCTTTGCCAGGTCCCGCCGGCCACGCTGGTATTGTTCCAAGTGCGGGTGACCGCGGAGGTCCATGAGGCCGACGCGCCAAAAACACACACCATCCACGAGAGAACTCGCGCCCGGACCAGCCTGGTAAACACGCTCCGCACGCTTGATGAACCTTGGTTTTGGCTACAGTAGCACGGATCGAACCCATATTCCATTGAATTTATCGCTGCGGGGGCGGCGCGGGGATGGATTATTCCGCGAGAGGAGAAACGGGAGGATTGAGCCATTCACGAAAGTCTTGAATCTGCTTTGGCGTGCCGAGGACAAGCAATTCATCGCCAGCTTCGATGCAATCTGTCCCGGCGGGATTGAGCATGCGCCGCCCGCCGCGCTGGATGCCGGCCAGTTGGACGCCGACCTGCCGGATCAAATCCAGTCCCGCCAGCGGTTGGCCGGCCTTCGGGCAGTCGTGCGGTACCAGCACGATGTCCAGTGTGAGTTCTTCCAGGTCGTGTTCTTCGCGATCGACTTTGGTGACGCCGAGTTCACGCGCGCCCAAGTCGATTTGTTCGGCACTGCCGATGAGCAGCAGTTTGTCGCGCGGGTAAAGGTGAATGTCCGCCGCCGGATTCATGATGAGAAAGCCCTGGCGGTCGATGCTCGCGATGGAACAACCGAAGCGTTTGCGCAAGGCGAGTTCGCTGATGCGTTTGCCGGCGCACGCGGCAAAGTCGGGCAGCACGAATTCCTCGGCCTGAAGCTTCCATTCATCCTGGCGCTCGCGCAACGCGTGGGCGAGGTCGTTGGGACTGGCGGGGCCGAGCGCGCTTTGAAGTTGCGTGCGTAACTCGATTTCCACGCGGCTGTGCCAGTACACGAGACGCCGCCAGAAGACGGCCGCCAGCGCGCCGGCGATGGCCAGCACCACGAGGAACACCCAGAATGCCGAAAAACCAAATGGCAGCAGCGCCATCAGCCAGAACGCGAGCACCGTGGAGGCGA
Organism: Verrucomicrobiota bacterium; assembly: GCA_040754875.1. GTDB lineage: Bacteria > Verrucomicrobiota > Verrucomicrobiia > Limisphaerales > JBFMBT01 > JBFMBT01. Next base: position 5,355 of record JBFMBT010000198.1, read on the forward strand.
CCGTTTTCAACGCCGTGGTGATCAATGGCCGCAACGCGCGCCGCCGGCTCGCGCCTTGCGTGGCGGATTCGGCCAGAATCATGGCGAGCGCCTCGAAGTTGCGCCAGATGGCCACCAGTGGCGCGAGCAGGAACAGTGTGAAGCCGGACCAGAAGAGCAGTTTTAATCCGCCAGGAAACGGCCAGTTGGCGCCAAGGCGCGCGGCCAGGTGTTCGTAAATGGGATTGGCGAAGAGGAGCAGCGCGGAGACGAACAGGATTTGCATCGCCGTTTGCGCCAGGCGCGGCGCGGTGAGGCGCCAGACCACGCTGCGTTGCTGGCGGCGGCCGATTTGCTCAAGCCATCCGTGGTAGAAGCTGATCCATTCGCGCAGGAACAGCGGGAGCCGTTCATCCACGGCGTTGCTGATGGCGGGCCCGCGCCGCATGAGCAGGGGCGCCAGCAGCGCGGTGAACAACGACGCGCCGATCGCCATGGGAAAAAAAGTTTCCGGGATGACCTTCGCCGTGACGCCCGTCTGTGCAATGATGAAGGAAAATTCGCCCAACGGCGTCAGCGCCAGGCCGGCGCGAAGGGATTCGTTGATGGAATTGCCCGTCAGCACAAGGCCCAGCGTGGTGGCGATGGTCCGGAGGACAATCGCGGCGGCGGTCAGCAACAGCACCAGCGGCCAGGCATCGGCCAGCAGATGGAAATCCACGAGCATGCCCATCGACACAAAGAACACGGCGCCGAACATGTCGCGAATGCCCGCGCAGACGCGCTCGATTTCCGGCTGGTGCGGTGTGCTGGCAACGATGACGCCGAGAAGAAACGCGCCCAGCGCCAGCGAATAACCCGCGCGCGCCGCCAGCCACGACAACGACAACAGCAAGCCGATGACAATCAACGTCCGCACCTCGGCCGCGCCGGATTCAGTCAGGCGCAGCAGCAAGCGTGGCACGAGCAGCAACGACACGAGCAGGAGGAAGATGATGAACGAACTGAGCGCCCCGATGGTTTGCGCCAGCGGCGGCGAGGCGCCACCGCCGAATTGGATGAGCGACGACAGCAGCGTGAGCATGACCACCGCCACCATGTCTTCGAGCACGGTGACGCCCAAGGCGAGCTGGCCCGGCCGCGAATGCGTGGCGTTCAATTCCTCGAGCACCTTGCCGATGATGGCCGAGCTGGACACCATCAGCATCGCGGCCACGAACAGGCTCTGCGCCTGGTTCCATCCCACCACCCCGCCCAGTGCGCGGCAACCGTGAAACACCAGGATGGCGCCTATCACGGTTCCCAGGACAACTGAAAAACCCAGCCGCCGCAGCCGCTGAAAACTCAGCCCCAAGCCGATGGAAAAAATCAGGAACACCAGTCCCACCTGTGAGAGCATGTGAACACGCTCGAGGTCATCGACCAGTTGAAAAGGCGGAGTGAACGGCCCGATGACGGCGCCGGCCAGCAGGTAACCGACAACCAGGGACAACCCCAGCCGCTGGCAGAACCACCCAACCGCACCCGCCACGACCATGACGACCGCCAGGTCTTGAATGAAACTCATCCCCGTCATGCGCGGCCACTGTAGGCGGCCAGCAGGAATTGGCCAAAGGCTTTTGTTCCGTTACAGGAGATTGAATTGGGCGGGTTCATGGTTCGGGGTCGAAGACTTTTTTAGCAGGGGGCTGATGTGGATTTAGGTGGATTTGGGCGGACGATTGCGGAGTTCAAGGTTCCGGGTTCAGGGTTGTTTTTTTATTTTTTTCTCATAGGTGGACAGAGGGACTTCGCGTGGGTCAAGGCGTGGGGCCAGGACAACGTGTTGTGATTCACCAAGCGAGTCCAGCCCTTGGGTGCGCCAAAGGATTACGCGATGCGCGGGCGCGCGGGTGCGCTGACGGATGGCGGTGGGCCGGTCCGCATTGGACGGTGGCGCTCCCTGGCGCATGGAGAGAATGTAGCAGTTCGTGATAGAAATGTCAACTGAGCCGCGCGTATTGAAACCAACCCGCGGAGGGCAGGCGACGCGCTGCGGCTGGGGACCGCCGCGGTTCCGTCGGGGGGAACGCGGTGGCGACGGTCGTGCAAAAGTGGCTCTTGAGCACGCGGGGCCACCTGATGCGCCTGCTGCATCGGGCTGGGCAGGGGGGTGAAGGCAAGGCGGCGCTGAAGAAATATGACGACCGCGCCACCCGGCTAAGTAGTGTCAACTCGTAGCTGTCCTGCTTCTGGGCAACAGGGCTGTAAAATGGACAGACACACGTTGTTCATTATCTTGAAAATAAACGTGTTATGTCGTGGCACAACCTCTGCTTTGAAGTGTCTTGATGAAAGCGAACACGATCGTTCAAATGCCACTGGTAGCCGCGACTGCAACCGAACGCGACCGCCATTCGACCGCCACCCGGGCGCAGACGGTGACCCGGGGCCAGCTTTTGGGCGACAAACAGCGATTCTTGATGCTGGTCGCCGCGCCGCTGTTGGTTTGCCTTTCGGCCGTTTTTGTTGGTTCCGCCGCCTTGCATGCGGCGCCGATTGCGATGATGGCTGTGGCGGCGCTATCTCTGCCGTCGAGTGATCCCGAACTGGCGGCCAGGTATGGTGTACACAAGGATTGAGGCTCCATGAATGCGAAACAACGATTTCTCATGCTGTTGGTGGCTCCGCTGATGGTTTGCGCTTTGACCATTTTTATTTCGACGACCGACGTTTATCTAACGCCGTTTGCCATCATGTCAGTCGCCCTGTTGGCCATGTTCCAAGGGTGCAAGCGTCCGGTTGCCGTGGAGGTGCGCCGAGGCTAACCAGTTGCTCGCCAACAGGGTGGAGGGTTCATGTTGCTGACGGATGCGCATGTGGTACGGGAGGCGCAGGAATCCTTTTGCATCGGGAAATTCCCGAATTCTGGCTGCGAAACTGCTATGGAATGAAGGCGGTGCTGCTCTCTCAATTCTTTGAAAAAAGAAAAGACAATCGGAAAACGCTATGTTAAACGACACCCATTCGAGTTGCGGGTATGCGGGTTGACGTGGCCCTCTTTCGGCCTGTAGTGACTGTCAATCAATTGTTAACGTGAACAACGAAATCGGTTTTGATTTATATTTTCCTCGGGAGTACCTCAAGGCTGCCGTCATCATCTCGCTGCTCAGTGTCTGGGTTCTGGTCGGACTCTTCTACTATCTCAATCGCTACACCAAGCGCCGTTACTTCACAATCTGGACGGTGGCGTGGCTGTTTTACGCGCTCTGGCTGACGCTCAGCCTGAGCATGCAATCCTCGGAGCCGTTTGTCTTGATGGTCAAGCAATGGTGTTTGGGCACATCCGCCGCGTTCTTGATCTGGGGCAGCGCCCGCTTTCTGGAACAGCGTGAACGCCAGACACTTTTGGCCCTGTTCATGGTGTTCTTGTACGTCTGGAGCTACATCGGCGCCTACCATCTCGAAGACGTCATGCACGCCCAGGTGCCGATCTTCGGGCTTACGGGCCTCGCGAGTCTCGTCACCGCCGGCTGCTATTTCCAGTTCCGCCGGTGGCACAAGTATATCGGCGCCGGCTTGCTGGCTTTCGGGTTTGTCCTGTGGGGCATTTACTTGAGTCTCTTTCCCTGGTTGCAACAGGACGAGAATGGCATCTCCGCCGGCTTCTTCATCTCCGCGGTGCTCCAGTTGTTCATCGCGGTCAGCATGATCATCCTCGTGCTGGAGGAGGCGCGGACGCGCAACGAAGCCGCGCTCCAGCAGGTCCTCACGCACAAGCATGAAACGGAAATCCTTCAGTCGAAGATTACCTCCACCGAGGAGCGCTATCGCAGTCTGTTCGACCAGGCCAGCGAAGGCATCATCATCACGACGACCGAAGATTTGCGTATCCTGGAATTGAACCAGACCGCCAAACGCCTCCTGGGAGTGAAGGCGCAGGATTCCTCTCTGCAGCCGCTGAACACCTTTTGCGAACTGGAATCCGAAATGCCGAAGTTCGGGCCCGACTGGTTCGCGCTCGTCCGCGAGCAGCGCCGCTTCAATGTCATCCGCCGCGATGGCGGGGCGACGCCGGTGGAGGTCGATGGCGCCACGATCAAGTTCGACGGCAAACCCGCATATCAGTTCTTCTTCCGCGAACTCACCGAGCGCGCGCGCCTGGAGCAGCAGTTGCGCCAGGCCGAAAAATTGTCCGCTTTGGGCCAGATGATCTCGGGCGTCGCACACGAATTGAACAACCCGCTGGCCGTCATCAAGGGCTACGTCGAACTTATCCTTGCCAATCACAAGCTCAGCGACCAGACGCGCTCGAACCTCGAAAAGGTGGCGCACGAATGCAATCGCGCCGCCAAACTCGTGAGCAATTTCCTGTCGTTCGCCCGCGAACAACCCGCCCAGCATTCACCCACCAACATCAACGAACTCATCCAGCGTGTGGCCGAGCTGCGGCAGTTTGACCTGCGCTCGCACAAGGTGGAACTGATGCTGGAACTGGACCCGGCCATCCCGTGCACGATGGCCGATGCCGACCAGATCCAGCAGGTGCTCGTGAATCTCGTCACCAATTCCGTCCAGGCCATGACCGGCTACAAGATTCCGCACCGGCTCATCCTGCGCAGCAAACTGGCGGGCGAAATGGTCATGCTTGAAGTCCAGGACAACGGCCCCGGCGTTCCCTCCGAGATCGTTTCGCGCATCTTTGAGCCGTTCTTCACCACCAAGGAAGTTGGCACCGGAACCGGCTTGGGCCTGTCCATCGCGCACAGCATCCTCACCGACCACAAGGGCCGCATCTACTACGAGCCGGCGCCGGGTGGTGGCGCGAAGTTTGTATTGGAATTCCCCGTGCAGGCGGTGACAGCCGCGCCCGAGCCGAAGGCGGAGGAACGTCCGGCCGCCGCCACCCCTTCACGCGCGCGCAACGTGCAGGTGCTCATCCTCGATGACGAAAAGGCCATCGCCGAATTGCTCGGGGAAATGCTCGGCATGCTCGGTTATCAGCCCACGTTGTGCAATTCCGGCGCGCACGCGCTCGAACTCATCGACCAGCAGGACTTCGACGTCGTGTTGTCCGATTATCGCATGCCGCAGATGGACGGCCAGGAATTCTACCAGCGCGCGGTGGCGCGCAAGCCATACCTCGCGCGACGCGTCGTCTTCCTGACGGGTGACGTTGTCAACGAAGACACCCAGAGCTTCATCCTCGCCGCCGGAACGCTTCACGTTCCCAAGCCATTCCAATTGCAGCACGTCGAGGAAGCCGTCGGCAAGGTGTTGAGCCAGGCCGTGCAGACGCCCGCCCAAAAGCAGGTTTAGCTTCCCCCATTCACGCCGCATCCCGATCAGGAAGTGCCGTACGGAAGTGCTTGCCCAATGGTGAATGACCTGCGTATGATGCCGACGAATGGCAAAACGGCGCGTTCTGCGCTCGGGGCAACCTGCGCCCGCCCCGACGCGTGTTTTGCTGGAAGCAACCGCTGGCAAAACATTTATCGTCAGCCAACCGTGGTCGCGCGCGTAGCTCAATTGGATAGAGTGACGGTCTCCGAAGCCGTAGGTTGTGGGTTCGACCCCCGCCGCGCGCACCATTTGTCCATCCAAACCGAACCAATGCGTCCCCACGGACGTAACATCGAGAGCAGAAAGGCAAACGCATGAGCCTGTTCAAGCGCTTCTTCATTCCGGGCCAGGAAAAGGTCCACGAAGTCCCCGACGACGACATCCCGCCGAGCCGCAGGAAATTGTTGATGCTGGACGACGACAAGTCGCTCACCAACATCCTCAAGGAAGTGCTGGCCACGCACAACTACGACGTCACCGTGGTGAGCGGCGGCGCCGAAGGGATCAAGCACGTGATGGCGGCGGACTTCGACGTCATCCTGTGCGACATGGTGATGCCGGGATTTCCCGGAGACATGTTCTACCGCGCAGTGGAGCGCACCAAGCCGCACCTGTGCAAACGATTCATCTTCATGACCGGGCACCGCGGCGATACGAAGATCGACGAGTTCATCCGCAGCGTCAAAGGGCTGATGCTGTGGAAGCCGTTCGAGATCCCGCAATTGATGGATGCCATCCGCGTCATCGAGAAAAAGGCTGGCCAGCCGGCAACGGTGGCTTGACGCGGCCATGAACATTTCGGTGGGGAATCGCGTGCGGGGCTGGTTGGAGCGCGGCGCAGCGTTCGCGATTTTCCTTTGTGCGGCATCGGCCGGCGCGCAGGAGAAGCTGCCGCCGGACAATCTGGACGGCCCGCCGTTCGTCACAGCGCACACCTGGGCCATCGCGGACGGCAGGACGGGCAAACTGCTCTGGGGCTTCAACGAGGACGAACCGCGCAAATCCGCCAGCACCACCAAGATGATGTGCGCCTACGTGGTGCTGCAACTGGCGGAAAAAGATCCCAAGGTGTTGGATGAAATCGTCACTTTCTCGAAACTTGCCGATTCCACGCCGGGTTCCACGGCGGACATCAAGGAAGGCGAATCGCTCCCGGTGCGTGATTGTCTTTACGGCCTGCTGCTGCCTTCGGGCAACGACGCGGGCAATGCGTTCGCCGAGCATTTCAACAGCCGTCTCGCGCCGCCTGAAGGCACGGTGGCCGAGGCGTTGCAGACGCGCGCGAATTTCATCGCGGAGATGAATCGCGCCGCGAAACGCCTGGGCATGACGAAGACCGTCTATCGCAGTCCGTATGGCGATGGCGGGACCGAGAACGATCGCACCACGACCGCGCGCGATCTGCTGCGGCTGGCGCACGCGGCGATGCAGAATCCCGCCTTCCGCAAGTACGTTGGCACGCGCCGCTACGAATGCCAGGTGAAGACGCCCGATGGTTCTGCGCGCGCGGCGGTGTGGCAGAACACAAATCAATTGCTCGGCATCGAGGGCTACGACGGCATCAAGACCGGCACGACGACGCAGGCGGGGAATTGCCTCGTATCGAGTGGGCACCGGGGCAAGGACCATCTGCTGGTGGTGGTGCTGGGTGCGGAGTCGAACAACGGACGGTTCGTGGACTCGCGAAACCTCTACCGGTGGGCGTGGCAGAAGTTGGGATATTAGGCTGCGCGACAGGGGCTCGCCCTCACCCCGGCCCTCTCCCCCAGGAGAGGGGGCCAAGGTCACG
>JBFMBT010000199.1:0-12423 GCA_040754875.1 Verrucomicrobiota bacterium
GGAGAGGGCCGGGGTGAGGGGGACCGCGATGCCGCAAACCGCCGTGCCCAGAATGCCACCCCCACGACTCCGCCAACCCGTTTCCCAAATCGCAAATCCGCTGGCGCTTCGCTCATTCGGGTTTACGTTGCCCTAGGGCAGGCAAGTCCCCTTGCCCGCCAGTCAAACCCGGGTCTGGAGCGCTTATGTTCTCGGAACAAATCGAACTGCGCGGACACATCATCGATTCACTCATCCTGCCCAAGGTCCTCGATGAAATCCTCGCCCACGCCGGCTCGTATACAATCCACGAAGTCCGCATCGGCCAGCAGCGCACCGACCCCAGTTACGCGCGCATCGAAGTCTCCGCCGCCACGCCTGAAGCCGTGGATGAACTCGTCAAGAAGCTTCGCGTGCATGGCGCCGAGTTGATACGCGAGGACGAAGCGCAACTCGCTCCCGCGCCCGCCGATGGTGTGCTCCCGCCAGACTTCTACGTCACGTCCAACCAGCAAACGTTCATCCATCACGCCGGCCAGTGGCTGGAAGTCCAACCCGCCATCATGGACAGCGCCATCGCCGTGGATCCGGCCACGCGCGAGGCCACCGCCGTAAAGTTCTACGCGGTGCGCGAGGGCATGCTCATCGCCACGGGCCATCGCGGCATCCGCGTCATTCCGCCCGCGCGCGGCACCGAGCGGTTGAACGAGTTCGAGTTCATGGCCAGCAACGTTTCCACCGAGAAACCCAAAGGCGCGGTCATTCGCGCGCTCGCCAACGAAATGCGCCAGACGCGCCAATCTGGCGGCAAAATCCTCGTCGTGGCCGGCCCCGCCGTCGTCCATACCGGCGCGGGCGAACATCTCGAGAAACTCATCGAGTGGGACTACGTGCAACTCCTCTTCTCCGGCAACGCCCTCGCGGTGCACGACATCGAGCAGGCGCTTTACGGCACGTCGCTCGGCGTTTATCTGCGCGAAGGCACGCTCGCGCGCGAAGGCCACGAGAACCATATGCGCGCCATCAACACGATCCGCGCCGAGGGCGGCATTGCCGCCGCCGTCCGCAACGGCATCCTCCAGCGCGGCGTCATGTATCAATGCGTGCGCCACAATGTGGACTTCGTGCTCGCCGGGTCCATCCGCGACGACGGCCCGTTGCCGGAAGTCATCACCGATGTCGTCGAAGCGCAGAAGGCCATGCGCTCACGCATCGGCGGCGTCACGCTTGCGCTGATGATGGGTTCCATGCTCCACTCCATCGCCGTCGGCAACCTGCTTCCCGCCAGCGTCAAGACCGTCTGCGTCGATATCAACCCCGGCGTTGTCACCAAACTCGCCGACCGCGGGACCTTCCAGGCGCTGGGATTGGTTACTGATTTGGAACCCTTCCTGTTGGAACTGACGGAAGTATTGAACCAAAAATGAAAGCCATCACGACGCTTCAACGCTCCAACTCTTCAACGCTTTAACTCCGCCCCATGCTCCTCCTTTGCCCGCCCGATTACTTCGGCATTGAATACGAAATCAATCCGTGGATGCACAAGGAGCGCGGCGCGGACCGGGCGCTCGCCCGCGCGCAATGGCAGCGGCTCTACGAAACGCTCTTGGAGCTGAAAGCAGACGTCGAACTGGTCGGTCCGCAACCCGGTTTGCCGGACATGGTTTTCACGGCCAACGCCGGGCTTGTCGTTGGCGAGCGCGCCATCCTCAGCAACTTCCGGCATCCCGAGCGCCAGCGCGAGGCCGCCCATTTCGCGCGCTGGTTCGAGCATCGCAAACTGGAGGTGGTCCGCCTGCCTGACGACCTCTTCTTCGAGGGCGAAGGCGACGCGCTCTTCTGCGGCGACGTGCTGTTCTGCGGTTACCGCTTCCGGTCCGACATCCGCTCGCGTGAAACCATCAGCGAATTGCTGCATTGTCTCGTCGTCTCCGTCGAACTCGTGGACAACCGTTTCTATCACCTCGACACCTGTTTCTGCCCGTTGCCCGATGGCGGCGCCGTGTGGTTCCCCGCCGCGTTCGACGATTACGCGCGCAATGCCATCCGCCAGCATGTCCGCGAACTCATCGACGTCACCGAAGAAGAAGCCACGCGTTTCGCCTGCAACGCCATCGTCCTCGGGCGCGACATCGTCCTTCCCGAAGGCTGCGCGCAATTGGAACACTCACTTCGCCAGCGCGGCTATCACCTGCATGCGCTCCCGATGGGCGAATTCCTCAAATCCGGGGGCGCCTGCAAATGCCTCACTTTGTTCGTCCCTCAACGATAGTTTCACTTTCCGTCGCGAAACACTCGCTGGAACAAGGGTTCGCCTTTCACTGAATGAAACTGCACCGAAAGCGTCCGGTCCGGTTTGTAAGCCACGGCTAAGAACCCACCGCGGCTTGCCGAGTACGGACGCTCCACACCGTCATACATCGGCGGCACTTCCTGGATGTGCTCATCCGCCGTGGGCCCGCAACCGAACTCGGGGATGCTGCGGCCATTGCGTTTGTCGATCGAGTGATACTGCCAGTGCCGGTCGCCGCACATGATGATCACGTTGTTGAGTTTCTTCTCCTTGATCCAGTCCAGGAACGTCTGCGCCTCGTGCCAGAAACCGTTCAGGTTCGCGTGATTGTCGCCCTTCATCAACCGGTCCGGGCCGATGATTGGATTGGGCGAAATGATGATGCGATAATCCGCATCGCTCGCCAGCATCGTGCTCATCAGCCACGCCTTTTGTTCCTTGCCCCAGACCGATTTCTCCGGGCCGTCCGGCATGCTGTTCGGCGAACGATAATCGCGGTTCTCCGTCATCCAGACCTGCACGCCCTTGCCCCAACGCACCGTGCGATAGGTCTTCTCGCCCATCGGGAACACCTGTTTGAAAACCTTGATGCCTTCCTCGTGCGTCATCCACGCCACGTCGAGTCGCTGGTTCCCTTTCGTTTCGGTGTAACGCGCGCCCGGGTCGTTTTTCTTCGCGCCGACCCACTTGCCCTTCATGTACGGGTCCGAATCGTTGAAACGATAATCATGGTCGTCCTTCATGAAGTACCCGCCCACGTGCCGGTAATACTCCTTCATCGTCGGCAGCCCGAACATCTTCTGGTACGATTGCCACGCCTGCGGCATCGTGCGCGCCAGCCCCTGCCCGTCATAATAAACCGTGTCCCCTGCCGACACGCAGAAATCCGGCCGTTGCGCTGCCATCGGCACGTACGTGTTCGCGCCGCGATAATCCTGGCACGTCGTCAGATGAAACGTCACCGCCGCGCGCTGGTCCGCCGGCGGCGCTGTGACGAACGAATACATATCCGACACTTGCGTCTCCGCCCTGGCATCCGTCCGATATTCCACCTTGTAGAAATACCGCTTCGCCGGAGTCAGTTTCTCCAGCCGGAATTGAATCGACCAATCCTCGCTCGCGCGCGCCGTTTCCCAGCCGGTCGTGGCCGCGCCTTTCAACGTTTCATCCGTCGCATAACGCAGACGCGCCTGGCCTTCACGACCGGGAATCAATCCTTGCGCATCCTGCCCCGGCGCGGACGTCAACCGCACCAGCACAATCGCCGAGCGATCGGTAATCTCCCCGGCCTTCACGCCGCTGCCGAGATAAATGTCCGCGGCAAACAGTGGTGACGGGATCATCGACCAGAAGCCGGCCGTCAAAGTCAGGGCACATGTGATGGGGAAGACTCGTGGGTTCATGCTCCCGTTTCTGCCAGATTCCCATCCTGTTGTCACGCGGCCTCCGTGGGGCGCGAAACCTGCCGTTATCGGGCGGAAGCGGGCAGAAGCGGCAGTTTTGCTTCCCGATTAGTTTGCACAGTTAGCACAATTTGCAGAGTTTGCACCAGAACCCGGTTACCGGGTGCTCGTTCCTTTCACGCGCGCCAACGATTCCTCCTTCAATAATCCGGCGGCAAACAACCGCTCGGCGTGCTTCAAGGCGCGTTCGTTCACGCGATTGGATTTCTTTCGGTTCAAGGTGCGGGGGAGCATCTCCAGGTTCGCCAGTTCGTTGCCGACTTCGGGCGCGAGACTGAACGGCACGAGGTGGTCAATCTCCACGGGCTCGCCCGCGTAGGGTCCGCGCGTCACTTCGCCGGCCTTGCCGTTGCGGAGCCGGTCGAGGTTCTCCGGCGTGAACAGGCCGAGTTCGCCGGCAATCTTGTGGTTGCGCGCCAGCGACTCATTGACGAGCGACGCCCGCGGTTCACGCGTGAAATTCCACCATTGCGCCAGATTCACGGTCGTCTCCGGAGACATGCCGCGGCGGTTCGCGTGCTCCATCCAATACACGATTTTGTTCAGCCGCGGGTTGGCGCCGCGCTCGCCGAGTGTCGCCAGCTTGTCGGGGTCGCTCAGGCTGGCGATGGCGAACACCGCCTGCGCCGGCGAGAACTGCCAGAGCAGGACGCCCGCCAGCGCCAGCAACGCGGAAACCACACTCCATTTCTTGCGCCGCTTCATTGCTTCAATGCCACGACTGGCGCAATTCCTCCGGCGCCTTCCCCGCCGCGCGCAAGGCGCGCAGGCTCAGCGCATCGTGCCGTTTTGCCAGGCGCACGCCTTGTTCATCCGTCATCAACTCGCAGTGATAAAACGCCGGCGGTTCCAGCCCAAGCGCGCGATTCAACAACATCTGCCGCGCGGTGGACACCAGCAAATCCGCGCCGCGCACCACTTCGGTAATCCGCATCGCCGCGTCATCCGCCACCACGGCGAGTTGATAGGCGGGCACGCCATCGTGCCGCCAGACCACGAAGTCGCCGAAGTCCCGGCCAGCCACAAATCTCTGCGGACCGAGATGCCCGTCCGCAAATGACATCGTTTCGCCATCCGGCACGCGAAAGCGCCAGGAATATTTGCGCCCCCCGACCTCCGCCTCCGTCTTGGCCCGGCACGTGCCCGGATAAACCGGCTCTTCATCCCCTTGATGCGGCGCGCTGGCGGCGCCGGCGATGTCCTTGCGCGAACAGGTGCAGGGATAAACAAATCCGCCCGCTTTTAATTTCTCCAGCGCCGCCGCGTAAAACGCCAGCCGCTCGCTCTGCGTGTACGGCGCAAAAGGGCCGCCGACATCCGGCCCCTCCTGCCACACAAATCCAAACCAACGCAAATCCTGATACATCGCCTCAACGAATTCCCGCTTGCACCGTTGCGGGTCCAGATCCTCGTTGCGCAACACGAGCGTGCCGCCCGCCGCGCGCGCCCGCTCCTGCGCCACCCAAAACGTCCGCGCGTGTCCCAGATGCAAATAACCCGTCGGCGAGGGCGCGATGCGTCCGCGATACGCTTGCATATCAAAACGCTTCGTCCGGATGTGCCGCCAGCCATTCGCCCAGGCCCGGCAACGGGAAGCTCAGCAACTGCTGCACCTTCGCGCAGTTCAGCGAAGTGTCCGGCGAACGCGGCAGGCCCTTGAAATCCTTGATCGAACCGGGCTGAATCAGCGGCTGCAACTGCGGCCAGCGCGCCGCCACGAGTTTCCCCATCTCCCACCGCGACAGCTTCTCGCGTCCCGCCAGATGAAACATTCCCTCCGCGCCCCTGGCCACCAGTTCCCACACCGCTCGCGCCGTCACCACCGCCGGCAATGGACAACGAAACTCATCTGTGAACAGCGTCATCGATTTCCCCGCCTGCCAGTTGCGGCGCAGTTCCTCGTTGAAGCCGCGGTCGCCGGTCGGCGAAACCCCGCCATTCATCGAGGTGCGGATCACCGTATGACGCGGGTTGGCCAGCACGATGCGCTCGGCCTCGACCTTCGTCTTTCCATACACCAGCAACGGATGCGGCCCATCCGACTCGAGGTAATTCCCCTTCAAACCGTCAAACACCAGATCCGTGGAGAAGAAAATGAATCGCGCATCCGCGGCCAGTTCCGCGAGCACACGCGTGACGTCCACATTCGCCATCCGCGCCTGTTCGGGATTCGCTTCGCATGCCGGGCTCTTGCTCATCGCCGCGCAATGAATCACCAGTTCCGGCTGCTCCGCCGCGTACGCCGCGCGCACGGCGGCGAAGTCCAGCAAATCGAGCTTTTCGCGCGCAATGCCGCGCACCTCCCATCCCGGCGCGAAACGCGGCGCGGTCCGCACGAGATAATTCCCGATCAATCCGCCTGCTCCGGTAATCCATGCGCGCCGGGTGCTCATTTTTCGGGCATTATCCAGACGCCGCGCCCGCGCTCAATCAATGAATCGCTTGGTGAGATTGCCGTAGGCGTCGATGCGGCGGTCGCGCAGGAACGGCCAGTGGGTGCGCGTCACGTCCACCTTCTCGAGGTCCACCGGCACGATCAAATTCTCTTCCTTGTTCACGCTGGCCTTGGCGACAATCTGTCCCGAGGTGCCGGCCACAAAGCTTTGGCCCCAGAATTCAATGCCATCACCGCCCACGGGACGCTCCAAGCCGATGCGATTGGTCACGGCCACATAGCAGCCGTTGGCCACGGCGTGCGAGCGTTGGATGGTCTCCCAGGCGCCGTGCTGGTTCACGCCGTATTCGGCCTTCTCGCCCGGGTGCCATCCGATCGCGGTCGGATAAAACAGAATCTGCGCGCCCTGCAAGGCGGTCAGCCGCGCGCCTTCGGGATACCATTGGTCCCAGCAAATGAGCACGCCAATCTTCGCGTACTTCGTCTGCCACGCGCGAAAGCCGAGGTCGCCCGGCGTGAAATAAAACTTCTCGTAAAACAGCGGGTCATCCGGAATGTGCATCTTCCGGTAGATGCCGAGCAACGAACCATCCGCATCGATGATGGCCGCGGTGTTGTGATAGAGGCCCGCCGAGCGCTTCTCGAAGAGCGACGCGACAATGACCACCTTGTATTTCTTCGCCAGCTTCTGGAAGGCCGCCGTGCTCGGTCCCGGGATTGGCTCGGCCAGTTTGAAATAATCGTGGTTTTCGCTCTGGCAGAAATATTGCGACCGGAACAGCTCCTGGGTGGAGATGATTTTGGCGCCGGCCCTGGCGGCGCGTTCGACGGCGGCCAGCGTTTTCTTGAGGTTCTCGGCGGGATTGGGCGAACAACTCGTTTGCACCAATCCGAGGGTAACTGCGGATTTGGGACGGGTGCGTCTCACTGGTCAGGAATTGAAAAGTGGTGTCGTGGGCACGCGCGGCTCGCGGCTGAACAACTGCGTGCTTCCCTTGGTGTCATCGACTTCGCGCGGGCCGTGCTGGCCGAACAATTCGCGGATGTAGCGGCCCATCGTCTCGTTCGTGGGACCGTAGCCTTTGTCGTAAATATAATGCTCCAGGTCGTCGAGCAATTCGTCGGCGCTTTGGTAACGCTTGAGCAGGTCGCGCTGGAGGGCCTTGTGGATGATGGTGTTCAACGGGTCGTCGATGCGCGCGTCCAGTTGCCGGAAATCCGGGATGGGCATGGTCATCACCCGCTGGCGCGATTCCTCGATGGTCCCGCCTTTGAAGATATTCCGTCCCAACAACAATTGTGCCAGCACGACGCCGACAGAAAAAATGTCCGACCGCTTGTCCGTGACTTTGAAGTCCGCCTGCTCGGGACTCATATAATCGGCCTTGCCGGCCACCACCTCGCCCTCCTGGTCCTGGAGCAGGCCGCGCGCCTTGGCGATGCCGAAGTCCGTCAGCTTCACGTCGCCTTCGAAGGCGATCATGATGTTCTTCAGATTGACGTCCCGGTGGACGATGCCAAGCGTCCGCCCGTCCTTGTCGGTCTTGTTATGGGCGTAGGCCAGCCCGCGGGCGATGCGGCTGGCGATGAAGACTGCCAGTTCCCGGGGAAGCGTCCGCTGCTTGTCCTGCATCTGCTGCATGAACTGCTCAAGATTCACGCCCCGAATGAGTTCCATCGCGATGAAGTAAATCCCCCGTCCTTCGCCCAGATGGTAGGTTTGGACGATATTGGTGTGAATCAGGTCGGCGACAAGCTTGGCTTCACCGACGAAATTCTCGATGAACATCGGCTGGCTGGCGAAGCTTTGGCGAATGACCTTGATGGCGACGCGCTTGACGAACTGGCTGGCGCCATGTTGCTCGGCTTCGTAAACGATCCCCATTCCGCCCTCAAAAATCTTGCGGACAATCTCATAACGGAAATCGCTTTGGATTGTAAAGAGGCTCGCCACGGACGGCATGTTGTCCTTTTGCGCGTTGGCAAGTCAAGCCTGTGCATAAAAAATATGCGTTTTTCTAGGCATTTTAACGATTTTCTCCTTGCACCCATCCGCTGAAAGGTTTTAATACGCGCAAGTCGCAAGACAAATACCAGACCAAACATAAACAAAAAATCATTTATGGCTAAACCACTCACCAAGTCTCAAGTCGCCGCCGCACTCGCCGAAAAGGTTGAACTCTCCAAGAAGCAGGCCAACGCCGTTCTCGAAGCGATCGCTGACCTCGCGTACAAGAACGCCAAGAACAGCTTCACCCTTCCCGGCATCGGCAAGCTCGTCCTGGTGAATCGCAAGGCCCGTATCGGTCGCAACCCCGCCACCGGTGAGCAGATCCAGATCCCGGCCAAGAAAGTCGTGAAGTTCCGCGTCGCCAAGGCCGCCAAGGACGCGATCCTCGGCAAGAAGTAATTGATTCCGTTTTGCTCCACAAAGGCACTCCGAGAAATCGGAGTGCCTTTTTTGTTTTCACGTCGTTCTCGTCCCCGCCCGCGATTGCGGATCCGAATCTGGCGAAATCATTTTGGACAAAATCATGCCGACGGAAAAAAATGAACAGGGCATCTCGAGCGAGCCAGACGTACGGACCGCGGCTGTCCCCAGCCGCAGCGCGTGGATTGAAACGGAGGGTTGGGAGGTTCGCTTGATTCGATGTACGTGAGGCGGTTATCACGTCACACGGAGATGAGTATGCAGACGGTTCCATACGATGTTTGGCAGCGACACGCTGCGGCTGGGGACAGCCGCGGTCCGAACCATTTGACTCCTGCACTTTAATCCTTGAAGCAGCCCGGCCCGCCGCGAAACTTCCTCCATGAAAATCGGCGTCATCGGGTGCGGTGCGCTCGGCAGTTATTACGGCGCGAAACTCTGCCGCGACGGGCACGACGTTCATTTCCTGCTGCGCTCCGATTACGACGTCGTCCGCCGCCGCGGCGTGCAAGTGCGTTCCCCCGATGGTGACTTCCACGTCAATCCGCGGTGTGCCCGCGCGCCCGAGGAAATCGGCCCGTGCGACCTGGTGCTCATCGGCCTCAAGACGACGGCCAACGACCAGTTCCCCGCGCTGCTGCCGCCGCTGGTTGATCCGCACACGGCGGTGTTCACGTTGCAAAACGGCCTCGGCAACGAAGAGCAACTGGCGAAACTTTTTCCGGTCGAACAAATCCTCGGCGGCCTCTGCTTCGTCTGCCTCAATCGGATCGAACCCGGCGTCATCCATCACATCGCCCACGGCAAAATTGTCATGGGCGAATTTCAACGCTGGCCGGAACCGCGCACGCACAACATCGCCACCGCCATCCGCCATGCCGGTGTGCCGTGCTCCGTCGCCGACAATCTGGAACGCGCGCATTGGGAGAAGCTCGTGTGGAACATTCCGTTCAACGGCCTCGGCGTGGCCAGCGCCGCCGGTTACGAGGCCGTCCTCAGCGGCCGCTTCGATCCCGCCGCACGCCATCCGTGCCTCACCACCGATTTGCTCCTTTCGGATGCGCGCTGGGAATCGCTGGTGCGCGAATTGATGCTCGAGGTGATTCGCGCCGCCAACGCGCAGCAGTTGGCCATTCCCGAGAGTCTCGCGGACAAACAGATTGAGCGCACACGGACCATGGGGGCGTACAAAGCTTCGACACTCATTGATTACGAACGCGGCCAGCCGCTGGAACTTTACTCGATGTTCCTCGAGCCGCTTCGGCGCGCACAACGTGTCAACGTCTCCGTGCCCCGGCTCGGTGCGCTGTGTGAAATTCTCCGGCAACTGGAAACGGCTGGGACGACCCGGCCTTGACCCGACTCAGGATTCGGGGGGGAGGATTTTTAGCCACCGAATTTGCGATGCCGAAAGCGGGCAGGAGCCCGCAGGGGTGGTTAACGACGTGCTGAGGTTCGGAGTCCCGCCTTCAGGCGGTTGGACGTGGCCCCGTTAACAGCCAACGGAAATCTCCACACGCCTTAAACTGCAACGCCTTGGCCGGCTGAAGCCGGGACTCCGAACCACCCGCATTCAATCACGCCCTGCCCGCCGTCCGGCCATTCCTCAAGCTTGGCATCCGGCCTGTTTCCGGCTTCAATGCCCGCCCGCTCGCTTGAGCGTTGATGATTCATGGCAAATAATACGTCAGTCCGCGTCCGGTTCGCCCCCAGCCCAACGGGCTACCTCCACATTGGCGGCGCCCGCACCGCCTTGTTCAACTGGCTTTATGCCCGCCACACCGGCGGCCAGTTCATCCTGCGCATCGAGGACACCGACGCCGCGCGCAACACGCAGGAAGCCGTCGATGTCATCCTCAACGGCCTGCGCTGGCTCGGCCTGGATTGGGACGAAGGCCCCGCCAGCCACGACGCCACCGGCCCGAGCAAGGGCACGCACGGCCCTTATTTTCAATCGCAGCGCAGTGACATCTACCGCCGCCGCGTGCAGGAATTGAAGGACAAGGGCTTCGCCTACGAACAGGACGGCGCGGTCAAGTTCCGCATGCAACGCGAGCCCATCGTGATTCCCGACCTTGTGGTGGGCGATGTCCGCCGCGAACTCACCGACCGCGAACAGGAGGATCCCGATTTCGTCATCATCCGCAGCGATGGCCAGCCCGTGTTCCATTTCGTCAACGTGGTGGATGACCTCGAGATGGGCATCACGCACGTCATCCGCGGTGAGGACCATCTCACGAACACAGCCAAGCACATCGCACTGTTCCAGGCTTTCGGCGTCGAGCCGCCCCAGTACGCGCACATCCCGCTCATTCTGAATCCCGACGGCACCAAGATGAGCAAACGCGACACTGGCGCGTCGCTTGCCACGTATCAGGGCGGTTACTTCGCGCCCGAAGCGGTGGTGAATTATCTCTGCCTGCTCGGCTGGTCGCCCAAGGACAACCGCGAAGTCATGCCCGTGCGGGAAGTCGTCGAGCGCTTCGACCTCCCGCAAATCCTCCGTCACAACGCGCGGTTCGACATGACCAAGCTCCAGTGGCTCAATCACGAATACCTGCGCACGCTCCCGGCGGAACGCTACGACGCCGTCACCGCCGGTTTCCTGAAGCGCTCGAGCATTGACGCGAGCGGCTTTGATACCGCCTACATTTCCGCCGCGCTGGCCACGTTCCGCGACAAGGCCAAGCAACTCAGCGAAGATCCCGGCGTCGCCCGCTTCTACTTTTCCGACGCCATTGCTTACGACCCCGAAGCCGTGAAAAAAGACTTTGTGCCGGACAACAAGCCGCGCCTGGGCAAATTGCGCGACGCCTTCGCGCAAGTCGAACCGTTCAAGGCGGACGCTTTGCAAGCCGCGCTCACCAAGACCGCCGGCGAACTGGGCGTCAAAGCCGGCGTGCTCGTGCACCCCACGCGCCTGGCGTGCACGGGCCGCACCGTTGGCCCGAGCCTCTACCACCTGCTGGAAGTCCTCGGAAAGGAACGCGTCCTCCAACGCATCGACGCCGCGCTGGCGCAGATAAAGTAACGGTTTGGAGTCCCGGCTTCAGCCGGCAAGGTGTCGCAACTCAAGAACCGCGAGAGAAATCCCGGCGTGCCTCTACGACCACGCCCAACCGCCTGAAGGCGGGACTCCAAACCGATTGTCCTCGAACCCATTGACTCACCCCGCCATTTCGCGCAATGGTGTAATCGGTCATGACCACGGCGAACAAAGTCACCATCGTCCGCATCCTGCTGGTTCCATTCTTCGTCGTGCTGGGGATTTATTACGTCACCAGCGGCGAGGAAATCTACCGGCTGCTGGCCATCCTTTGCTTTGCCGTCGCCGCCATCAGTGACGGCATTGATGGTTACATCGCGCGCCGCTACCACCAGCAAAGCGATCTGGGCACGGTGCTCGACCCGCTCGCGGACAAGATGCTGCTGCTTTCGGCCATTGCGCTGCTGGGCCTGAACAACGAACCGTTTCTCCATCGCCTGCCGCTCTGGCTCACCGCCACGGTCATCAGCCGCGACGCGGTGTTGAGCATCGGCATTGCCGTCGTCCACTACACGTGCGGCAAGGTGGCCTTGCGTCCGCATCCCATCAGCAAGGTTGCGACCGTGCTGCAGATGATCACGGTTTCCTGGGTGTTATTGAAATGGGACGCTGTCTGGCTGCATTGGTTCGCCGTGGGCGCGGCCGTCTGCACCGGCGTCTCGGTCGTGCCCTATCTCATCGACGGCATCCGCCAGTTGAACGCGAGCCCGGCGAGCGCGCCCAAGGCGAATCCGTGAAGGTTTGAGAAACCCTGGCGCTGGACAAGCCTCTTCCGAACCAGATTTTGAAATCGGTGATGGAATTACGTCGCCTTGG
>JBFMBT010000200.1:0-12319 GCA_040754875.1 Verrucomicrobiota bacterium
TTACCGAAGCTCAAACCGGATGTATTGCAAGAAGTGCTCGACCGGATTTGCGAACTGGAGGATGCCCAATTGCTTCAAGGGCTCGCGCCCACCGACGCCGAAAAAGCCATGCTGGACCGCGAACTGGCGGAGTCTCAGCAAAACCCGGACGCGGGTTCTGCGTGGGAGGAAGTTAATTAAAGCCAGGATTCAGCAGTTGCGATTGAGTTGAACACCGGGTTGACGAAGTCGCAGCATTCCCACTCGTATAATTCGAGGCGTGTTTACACGGCGGTCCCCCTCACCCTGCCCTCTCCCCAAGGAGAGGGTGTGCCTTTTCCGCGTTCGGTGTGTCGCGAAACGTCCCGATTATTTTTCATGCACCACTTTGCCGGCGACGACTGTGAGGACGGAGCGAATGGACATTAGTTTGTCGTCGGGACAGGTGAGCACGTCGTCGGAGAGCATGGCGAGGTCGCCGAATTTGCCGGTTTCGATGGAGCCTTTTTTCTTTTCGTCAAAGCTGAGCCACGCGGCGTCGAGGGTGAGCAGGCGAAGGGCTTCTTCGCGGCTGATGCGCTGGGCGACGCCGATGACGCGGCCGCCTTCGGTCTTGCGCGTGACGGCGCCATACATCGCAAGAAAAGGATTGTAGGGATTGAGCGAGGTGTTGGGATCGAAGCCCTGCATGTGGTCGGAGTTGAGCGCGACCTTCACGTTGCCGTCCAGCCACGTTTTCACGCCGATGAAATTTTCCAGGCGATGCGCCCCGAGCGCATCAGCGAGTGCGTCGCCGTCCTTGTAATACCAGGCGGGCTGCGTATCGACGCACACGCCGAGGCGCGCGGCGCGTTCAGCGGTTTCCTTGTGCGGGAAATACGCGTGGATGAGCGTGTAACGGCGCTCGCGAATCGGGCTGTCGGCATTGGCGGCTTCGACGGCATCGAGCACGGCATCGACGCCCGCGTCGCCCGTGACGTGCGACGACATCTGCCAGCCGAGGCGATGGCCGGTGCGGATGATGTTCTTGAGCTTCTCGGGATTGAAGCTCAAATCGCCGCGATACGCCGCATCGGAAATGCCGTAGAGCGAGAAGGCGCTTGGGCCGTAAGGCTCGCGCATGTAGGCGGTGCCGTAGAGCACGCCGCCATCCACGCTGATTTTCAACGGCCCCACGCGTACCCAGTCATCGCCCTCGGCGGGTTTGAAAGGGAGCGACTTGATGCCTTTCTCGGTGCCGGCCACCGTGCCGTCGGTGGGCAATCTCAGCGTCACCGTGACGCGCACGGGCAGGCGGTCCTGCGATTTGAGCTTTTGATAAGTGCGGACGCCCTCCGGATTGGAGCCGCGGTCGAAGATGCTGGTGATGCCGATGGCGTTGTAATTGCGCAGCAGTTTTTCGAGGCTGTCGAGATACGCGGCGTCGGACACGCCGGGCGCGGGCATGAACTTCACGAGCAATTGATTGGCGTTGTCCATCACGCCGGTGGGTTCGCTTTTGGCGTCGAGATGAATCTTGCCGCGCGGCGGGACCTCCGTGTCCTTCGTGATGTTGGCGGCCTTGAGCGCGGCGCTGTTAAGGATCTGGACCTGCTTGTTGGCGTATTGCCACGTGAAGACGGCGGGATTGTTGGGCGCGGCCGCATCGAGGTCGGCGCGCGTGGGAATGCGCCGCTCCTTGATGCGCGTGACATCGACGCGCGGGAGGCGAATCCACGCGCCAGCAGGCTTGACGGCGATCTGGCGGCGCGTCCATTCCTGGATTTCGCCGATGGAATGAAGCTGCACGAATGGCTGCGACGCTTCACCGCGCGCGGCACCCGTGGAATGGACATGCGTCTCGATCAGACCGGGCACGACCGTTTTGCCCTTCGCATCGATGACGCGCGTGCCGGCGCCGATGAATGGCTTCACCGACGCATCGGAACCCACCGCGGTGAAAACACCATCGCGAATGGCGACCGCGGACGCGCGGGGCGCCTTGGAATTGACGGTGAGAATTTTGGCGTTCTGGATGACGAGGTCGGCGGGTTTTTCAGCGGCGCGTGTGAGGGGCGATGCGCCCAGCAAGAAGGCCAATGAAAAGATAAGGTTCTTCATATCATCTGAAAGTGTTCAAGCGTTCGGGCTCGCCGGGAAAAGCGCCATTGGGCTGGCGCACTCCACGCTGGCGCGCACGCGATGCACCGAACTTCGCGAAGCGTCTTGGAGTGCGCCAGTCCTGTGGCGCTTTGTGAAGCGTCGTCTGACACTGCGATTCTAAAGTCTGCCTGCCGCGTCATTTCTCCGCCTTCTTTTTCCCGCCCTTCTTTTGCGCGGGCTTGTCTTTGAGCGGCCAGTTCGGGTCATCGATGCGCGCGGATTTCAGCAACGCTTCGGCCCTGGCGACGAGGTCCGGCTTCGCGGCCGACAGGTCTTTCGTTTCCGCCACGTCCGTTTTCAAATCATAAAGCTCAATCGGTTTGCTCGGGCCGTTGCGCACGGCTTTCCAATCGCCGAACCGCACGGCCTGGACGCTGCCGCCGCCCTCGTGCAGTTCCCAATAGAAATGATCGCGTTTGGGCGCGGGACCGCCCTTGAGGAAGGACACCAGCGACACGCCATCCGATTTGAACCCGGCGGGCAGCTTCGCGCCCGTGAGTTCGGCGGCGGTGGGCAGAAAATCCCAGAACGCCCACGGCTCATCGCTCACGCGCCCAGCGGGCACGGTGCCCGGCCACCACGCGAACGCCGCCTGGCGCAAGCCGCCTTCATACATGGAACGCTTGTTGCCGCGCAGCTTGCCCCCCATCGTCTGATCGAACAACTTGCCGATTTCCGAATTCGGATCGAACGACGACCCGTTGTCGCCCGAGAACATCACCAGCGTGTTTTTCTCGAGGCGCAGTTCCTTCAACAAATTGAGCAGTCGGCCCACGTCGCGGTCCAGGCGCGTGACCATCGCCGCGTAATTCTTTTGCTGCTCGGTCCACGGCTTGTCCTTGTAGATGCCCTGGTCGTCGATTTCGAAGCGTCCGTGCGGCAGCGTCACCGAGTGAAACAGGAAGAACGGCTTGTCCTTTTGCGCGCGGACCCATTTGAGGACTTCGTCGGCGATGAGATTTTGCGCGTAGGTTTTGCCGACGGTTTTGCCGTCGTTGCCGGGCAGCTCGAAGCGCTGGTCGTCGTTGTAAAGGTAAGTGGGAAAATAACTGTGCGCGTGGCGCTGGCAGTTGTAGCCGAAGAAGTGGTCGAAGCCCTTCTTGAGCGGGCTGCCGGTCGTGTCGAACATGCCCATGCCCCACTTGCCCATGCACGCGGTGGCGTAGCCCTGGGACTTGAGCAATTGCGCCACGGTGAATGTGCCGGCGGGCAACGGCATCTGACCGTCGGGCTGGATTTCGCGATTGGCGCGCACCGGACAATGCCCCATGTGCAGGCCGGTCATGAGCGACGAACGCGACGGCGCGCAGACGCTCGTGCCGCAATACGCCTGCAAATAACGCGTGCCCTCGCGCGCCATGCGGTCAAAGTTCGGCGTTTGAATGAGCTTTTGCCCGTAACACCCCAGGTCGCCCTGCGCGAGGTCGTCACTGAGGATGAAAATGATGTTGGGTTTGGCGGGCACGGCGTGAACGAGGGTGACGCTGGCGCAGACAAGCCAGAGCAGACCGAAGAACCGTGGGAATCGCATGAGGACCATTTTGCCGGGTGTGGTTGGCGACGCAAGCCCCGACATACGCTTGTCATATTCGGCGAAACATTAAAAGAACCAGCATCACCACCGCAATCCCCGTCCACCCAGGATTGAAAACTTGGAGCGCACAAAAAAATGTTAGGAACACCAGCATTTGCGACGCCCAGGATTGATCGGGAGTTTGTTTGCCTGAAAACCGGAATTCCTCAACGAGCACAACCTCACGTTTCCCTCCAATCCACGCCTTGACTGCCACAGTGATCAAAAGGACATGCGCGGCAATCAAACCGATCGCCAACCAGTCCATTGGTCCAACCGAACTCGCAGGAGGAAGCGACTGAAGTTGACGCACCGCCGGAATCGATAAACCGAACCATAGCGCGGACAAGCAAGTCAACAACCAGGCCGTCACCTGCCAGCGCCGGATTTCAAGATTACTTCCGTTCATGACGACGCGTTAATCACTCCCCGCACTTGGCCGATCGAGCAAGTATTCCACGCGCACGCCTTTATAACGTGCCAGATCTTCATCGAGTGTCAGCAAGGAAATGCCGTGCCCTTTCGCAAAAGCGGCCAGGTAGGCATCCATCCAGACCTTCGGCGCCGGCGTGCGCCGCCGGGCATACTGCTGCCATAACGCTTCCACGCCCGCCGGCTCGTCCAGCCAGACTACCTGTGGCAGCGCTATCAGTTCCGCCCACTGTTCCCATGCGTCCTCGTTGGTGATCGGTGAACTCCCGTAAATCCTTTGCACGGCTGGGGTGCTCACGAGCCGCAGGAAGGAGTGTTGCGTCGCGCGACAAAATGCGGCCGGACGTGTGGAGTCCAGCGATTCAAACACCGCTCTCGCCACGTCGTGATGAGGATGTGATGAAAACGCGAGCGCGATCCACACACTCACATCATACAGGCAGGCCGAGGCGCTCAAGGTCTTCCTTTGTTTGGGTTTCGTGCATCAACGCGTTGATTTGAGCATCGGACATGCGCCGGACGGGCGCATTCTTCGCGCATGGAAACAGTGGCAGACGAATTCGCCCTTTCTTACCCGCGCCCGGCTGCTTGGTGGCGCTGACCGCGAGTCCCAGGCGCAGCAATTCCGCGACCGAATCCTTCAATTTCTTTCGCTGATGAATCGATCGAATCTTGATTTCGCGAATGAGCTCATCGGGCAATTCCAACGTCGTCTTCATAAACCCAGCTTCCCAGCTTTCCAGCTTTCTGTCAAACCTGCGGAGAACATTACGGTCGAAGTCAATCCTTCGCCACCGCATCCTTGTCCGCCAGCGACGCCTCCGTCAGCAATGCGCGCAACTCGGCAATCTTCTCCGGCATTTTCGCGGCGAGGTCGGTGGTTTCGTTCGGGTCTTTGGCGAGGTTGAACAGTTCGATTCGCTCGGCGGCGCCTTTGCCGTCTTTCTTGCCGGCGTTGCCGTCAGTGACGATGAGTTTCCAGTCGCCGTCGCGCAGGGCGCGCGCGCGGAAGCCGGGCGCGGCGGTGTAGAGGACGCGCGGCTTCGGCTTCTCCGCGCCGGTGAGTTGCGGCCAGAGATTGCGGCCGTCCCAGCGCAGGTCGCGGTCCGGCTTGTAACCCGCCAGGGCGCAAAACGTCGGCATCCAGTCGGTGATGTGCGCCACGCCGTTAAACTTGCCCGGCTTCAGTTTGCCGGGCCAATGCGCCAGCGTCGCCACGCGTGTGCCGCCCTCATAAACCTGCGCCTTCTGGCCGCGCAACGGCAGGTTGTTCCCGCCGGTCTGCCCGGCCACGTAATTGTCCGCCGGGTATTGCGTGTCGTTGTTGCGCGCGTTGGGTCCGCCGTTGTCGCTGGTGAAAATTACGAGCGTGTTGTCCGCCTTGCCCGCCTGCTTCAACGCCGCGAGGATTTTGCCCACCGAATCGTCCAGATGCATCACGGACGCCGACAACTCGCGGTGCGCCGGCTCGGTGACGCTGGCGGGCACGCGGCGCACCCATTCCTCCGGCTCGCGAATGGGGATGTGCACCGCCGTGAACGGCACGTAGAGGAAGAACGGCTTGTCCGTGCGCGACCCGATCCATTGCACGGCCTCGCGCGTGATGAGGTCGGTGACGTGGCCCTGCTCCTCGATGAGCTGGCCGTTGCGATGCCACGTGATGCTGAACTCGCCCATCTTGTAGCGATGGTCCCACGGCCCCACGCCGCCCGCGAGCGAGCCGTAGCCGTGGTCGAACCCATACTTCTGCGGACCCCACTCGGGCTTCGAGCCAAGGTGCCATTTGCCGGTGATGGCGGTGTCGTAACCCGCCGCCTTCAACGCGCGCGCCAGCGTGACGGTGTCCCACGGATACGCGCGGTTGTTCTGCGGATTGGTGACGCCAAAGCGCGTGGCATAGCGCCCGCTCAACAACGCCGCACGCGTGGGACTGCACACGGGATACACATAATGCTGCGTCAATTCGAGGCTCTCCTTCGCGAGCCTGTCCAGGTTCGGCGTCGGCGCGCGCCCGCCGTGAAAGGCGACGTCGGCCCAACCGAGGTCATCGGCGATGATGAAGACGAAATTCGGTTTCGCAGCGGCGGCGGCGAAATTCCAAGACACAAACATCAAACTCCAGAGAAGCAACAAACTCCAAACACGAGCAGCGCCTCGCGTGCGCGCCAGCGTCCTGGAGTGCGCCAGTGCTGTAGCGCTTTTCGTGGCGAACCTGCACGCTCGACTTCGCCCAAACGCGGCAACCGTACCACCCTCTCCTTGGGGAGAGGGCCGGGGTGAGGAGGACCGCGATGCCGCAAACCCGGACGCTTCGAATGCAACCCCCGCGACCTCGCGCACCTCTTCCCCAATCGCAAATCGCAAATCTAAAATCGCAAATTTCATATGAACCTTCATTTTTCAGCCTTCATGTTCGGCAACCATTTCTTCATCTCCTCTTTCACCGCCGCGTATTGCGGCTTGCCGGCGAGTTGCGTCCACTCGTGCGGATCATTGTCGCGGTCGTAAAGCTCCTCGCTGCCGTCGGCATAACGGATGTAATGCCAGCGCGCGCCGGTGATGGAGTAGTTGCCCGCGTCGAACGTGGTGATGATGGCGCGGTCAGAGGATTTTTTCGGATCACGCAGCCAGGGCGCGAGCGATTTCCCGGACAACCCTTCGCGGGGCGGCAACGCGCACATTTCAATCAAGGTGGGATAAAGATCAATCAGGCCTACCGGCGCGTTGCACGTGCTGCCTGCGGCGAAACCACTGGCATTGCGCGGCGGCGCGATGAGGAGCGGCACGCGCGTGGAACGTTGCCAGCCGGTCCATTTGCCCCAGTGCTGTTTCTCGCCGAGATGCCAGCCGTGGTCGCCCCACAGCACGATGAGCGTGTTGGCGGCGTGCGGGCTGGCGTCCAACGCGTCGAGCAATTTGCCGACTTGCGCGTCCACGAACGAAACGCACGCCAGGTAGGCCTTCACCGCCGCTTCCCACTGGCCATGTTTGACCACCGTGGCGTGCGCGCCGGCAGTGACGGCTTCCAGCGCCCATTTGCGCCCGGCCGGGCTGAGATCGTCGAGATCATCGGCACGCCCTTCGGGCAGGTGAATCTTCACGCCAACGTAAAGGTCGAAATATTTCTTCGGCGCATAGAGCGGGATGTGCGGACGATAAAATCCCACCGCGAGAAAGAATGGTTGCGTGCCCGCCTGCCCAAGCTGGCGCACGGCCCAATCGGCAATCTGGCCGTCACCCATGTCGCTGTCGGTGACGTCCAGCGGCCCCCAATCAAACGATTCGCCCGCCGCTCCCTTGGGAGCGCGGTCACTCGGCATGCGGTTGAGCGGAAGGACAATCGTGCGTCCCTTCAGTGTGGTTGTGTGGCGGGGATTGTCCGTGCCCTTGGAGGCGAGTTCTTCAGGCGCGTATTGCACCTGTTTCGGCGCGAACGGACTCCAGCGCTGCTCGGGAAAGAACTCTTCGTCGCACAGGCCGGTGCTCTTTTGATGCAGCAACTTGCCGGTGCCCAGCGTGTGATAACCGGCCTGTTTGAAATGCTGCGGGAGGAGCACCAGGTTCGGATGCAGCTTGCGGATGGCCTTCTCGTCATTGGCCAGCACACCGGTCTCGAACGGCTGCCGGCCGCTGAAAATCGCCGCCCGCGAGGGATTGCACAGCGGCGCCGCGCAATGCGCATTGGCGAACACGACCCCGCGCGCCGCCAACCGATCCATGTTCGGCGTCTTGACCTGCGGATGCCCGCGCAGCGGCCCGATCCAATCATTCAAATCATCCACCGCGATGAAGAGGACGTTGGGGCGAGGCGCAGCCGCGAAACTCCAAGACACAAACATCAAACAACAAAGAATGAACAAACTCCAAACACGAGTAGCGCCCCGCGTGCGCGCCAGCGTCAAGGAGTGCGCCAGCCCGATGGCGCTTTTCGCAGCGTGCCCGGACGCTTGATTTCGACCACACGCGGCGATCGTACCACCCTCTCCTTGGGGAGAGGGCCGGGGTGAGGGGAACCGCGATGCCGCAAATCCGCACGCCTCGAATGCAGACTCGATGACTTCGCGAACCCACCTTCCCGGACCGCGGCTGTCCCCAGCCGCAGCGCGTCGCGAGCAAGAGCAGGCTGGGAAGTTCGTTTGACAATGTGCGTGTTCGGCGTCGCACGGAAAGGACGCGAAAGAATATCCCTCACAGCGGTTGCATTTCACACGCTGCGGCTGGGGACAGCCGCGGTCCGGTCCAATCGCAAATCGAAAATCTAAAATCAAAAATTTCACTTATCTTTCTTCCGCTTCTTCTTCGCTCCCGCGTCGCCTTTGCCGCCCCAGAGCGGATTCACGTTCGCCTTGTTCCATGCGTCCCACTTCGCCTGCAACTCCTTCACTTTGTCGGGCATCGCCGCCGCGAGGTCCTTCTTCTCGCCGATGTCGTCGCGCAGATTGTAGAGCTTGCCGGACGACACCGGCTGATTGGCCGCGCCGGTGAGCGTGTCGGCGTTGGTGTCATAACGCACCAGCTTGTAATCGCCCGCGCGAATCGCCATCTGCTCGCCGAAACGCCAGTACAGCGCGTCATGCGGCACGCCGGATTTTTCGCCGCGCAGGAACGGCAGAAGATTCACGCCCTCGAGCTTCCAATCCGCTTTCATCGGCACACCCGCCGCCGCCAGCGCCGTGGCGTTCAGGTCCAGTTGAATCACCGGTTGCGCGAACACGCCGGGCTTCACCTGCCCCGGCCACGCGACGACAAACGGCACGCGAATGCCGCCTTCGAGCGTCGTGCGCTTGGAGCCGCGCAACGGCTCGTTGCGCGAACCATTGACCGTCACGCCCGGCATCGTCGGCCCGCCGTTGTCGCTGATGAATAACACCAGCGTGTTCTTCTCCTGGCCGGTCTCCGCCAGTTTCGCGCGCACGCGGCCAATGGCTTCATCCATCGCGAGCATCATCGCGTTGTGCGTCTGGCGCCGTTTGTCGGTGATGCTGGAAAACTTCGCGAGCCGGTCGTCCGTGGCGTGCATCGGTGTGTGGACCGCGTTGAAGGCGAGGTAGAGAAACCACGGTTTACCCTGGTGCTTTTCGACGAATGCCGACGCCTCGCGCCCGAACGCGTCGGTGGTGTAATCCATCTCCTTCACCGGCGTGGTGCCGCGCAAAATTCCATTCGCATCAAAGTAGCTGTGCCCGCCGGCGAGGAAGCCGAAGAATTCGTCGAACCCGCGCTTCTGCGGGTGTTGCGGCGGGTCATCGCCCAGGTGCCACTTGCCGACGATGCCCGTCGCGTAACCCGCCGACTTCAGCCGGTCCGCCAGCGTCGTCTCCGTGAGCGGCAGGCCGTTGCTGGCGCCCGGATTGAACTCATGCCCGAAACGCGTCTGATACCGCCCCGCCAGCAACCCCGCGCGCGTCGGCGAACAATACGGCCCCGAGACGTAGCCATTCGTGAAGCGCACGCCGTCCGCCGCCAGCCTGTCCAGGTGCGGTGTGGGAATGTCCTTGCACCCGTGAAAACCCACATCCGCATAGCCCATGTCATCACCAACGATGAGAAGAATGTTGGGTGCGGCGGCGGCGGTTAGCGCAAGTTGAAAGACTGAAACCCAAGTCAGGAGCAGAATTCGAAAGTTCATGGTCGGTAGTCGGATAGACTATTTTTTATCACCCAAGGTTTCAGTTATTATTTAACGAGCTTCCCGAGCTGGCGGGCGAAAAGCACTACGTCGGTCCTAATCGGTATCTTCATCGAAAAGGCCGGTCATCAAAAGCCTGTCCGCAAGTTTCCGATTTCTGCTGTCTTTCAAAAAACTCCCCTCTCCGACTCTTCCCAACGATGTCGTCAACTCGTTCATCAATAATTGAAATTGTTCGACGCTGATTTTCGGGCGCTGCTGTGAGGTCAGCCTTCTGCTCCCTGCCAACTGGCGAAACCGCTGCTCGTAACGCTCGTAGGAATAGGTCCGGACCACCTTGCGATAATTTCGCACCGCGAAGCCGCCAAAATCCTGGTCGCTGGTGTAATACTTCTCGTCGTCGAATGCCTCTTTCATCGGCTATTCAATCCGTAGGTTTGCTGATTTGAATGGAGTGTGCTGTCATTCTGTGCTCGAGGGCGTCCGCGAGCAAGCCCGGGGTTCGGTATGACTCGTAGTTTCTCGGGCTTGTTTCACCGTAGGTTGATGGTAGTCTTTTGGTTAATGAAGACCCTCACGGTTCAGGTCGGCAAAAGGGAACTCAGTCACCTCATGGCCGAGGCGCATCCCGGCGATGTCATCGTGCTCACGGACGGCAACCGGCGCATGACGGTGGAGGCCAGCGTGGATTTGGAAGCGGACAGCGCGGAACTGGGCGCCGAATTGTTGAAAGCGGCCAAGGGTCCGTTCACGCCGTATTCTCGCGGTGACTTGGAAGCCGTTGCCGAAAAGGTGCGACGCGAAAAACGCCGCTCATGAACCGCGGCATCAGGAAGTCGGAACTCTTCATCGCCGATTTCGACCGCCAGTTTCGCTGGTATGAGCGAGTGGCAGGTTGGGAAGTGGCGAAACGCTACCTTGATGCTGTCGATACGACGCTAAAGCGACTGACAGAATTGCCTGACTTGGGACGCCTCCGCCACTTTCCTCAACCTGAATTACAGGGACTCCGTTCTCTCGTGCTGGCGCGCCCCTTTCATCATCATGTGGTCTTTTACCGGAACAAGGAGACGGACATCGAAGCGTGGCGGCTGATGCACGGCGCGAGGGACATGCCACGCCGATTATTGGAACGGCCCGGCTTCGAGACGGATTGATGGAGTGGCTTCAGAAAAACTTACACCGGATTATTTCTTCTTCCCCTTCTGCGCCGCCTTCGGCGCGCCCCGCCCGCTCGGTTTCGCCGGATCATATTTCGTATTGGGCGTGGAAAACTTCGCGCCCACCTCCTTCTGCCACGCGCGCAATTCCGCGCGCAGTTGCTTCACCCGCGCGGGCTCCGCCGCCGCCAGGTCGTTCTTCTCGCCAATGTCCCGCGCGACGTTGAACAATTCCACGCGACCTTCCTCGAACCATTCGATCAACTTCCAATCGCCGCGCCGGATGGCTGCGCCGGGCGCGCCGCCCTGGTTGCCGTAATGCGGGTAATGCCAGAACAACCCGCGCTCCTTCGGCGCCGCCCCGCCCTTGAGCAACGACACCAGGCTCACGCCGTCGAGCTTCGCGCGTGCCTTCGCGCCGGTCGCTTCCAATATCGTCGGATAAAAATCCGGACTGATGACCGGCGCATCGATGACCGAGCCCGCCTTCACCACGCCCGGCCAGCGCACAATCAACGGCTCGCGGATGCCGCCTTCGTAGAGCCAGCCTTTGCCGGCGCGCAACGGCAGGTTCGACGTCGGCGAGCCTTCGCTCGTGGACAACCCGCCGTTGTCCGACGTGAAGAAGACGATCGTGTTCTTCGCCAGCCCAAGGTCATCGAGCTTCTTCAACACCTTGCCCACCGCGAGGTCCATCGCCTCGACCATGCCCGCGTACACGGCGTGTTCCTGCACGAGCCGCACGTCGCGCTCGCCTTCGCGCCCAAACTTCGCCTCCAGCCCGAGCCGCTTGCGTTTCTCTTCGTATTTCAGCCGCAAATCCTCGCGCGCCATCAACGGTGTGTGCACCGAGTAAAACGGGAAATATACGAGAAACGGTTTGGATTGGTTCGCCTCGATGAACTTCGCCGCTTCGGTCGCAAGGCGGTCGGGCAGATGTTCGCCATCGGGGCCGTCCTCCAAGCGCGGATTGCCATACGGCGAGAAGTAACGCTTGCCGCCATACGGGCCGCCGCGATCGATGCCGCCCTTGTTGACATCGAATCCCTGGTTCTCCGGCCAGAAACCTTCCGGCCCGAGATGCCACTTGCCCGCGTAAAACGTCGCATAGCCGGCCTCCTTGAGTGCCTCGGCCAGCGTGCTTTCCTCCAGCGCAAGCCGTTCGCTGTACGGCGCGGGTCGATGTTTCGTGTTGCGCGCCCACTTTTCCGGCTGCGCCCCGCCGATGTAATCCGTCACGCCCGTGCGCTGCGGATATTTCCCCGTGATGATGCTCGCGCGCGTCGGCGAGCACACCGGGCACGCCGCATATGCCTGCGTGAAGCGCGCCCCTTCCTTCGCCAGCCGGTCCAGATGCGGCGTCTCGTAAAATGTCGCTCCGTAACAACCGAGATCCGTCCACCC
>JBFMBT010000201.1:0-12318 GCA_040754875.1 Verrucomicrobiota bacterium
TCTGCGGGCATGTGCGGATTGCCTCACGCAAAGGTCGCTACGGACGCGAAGCTTGTGGACCGCGCGACTCCAGTCGCGCTTACGACATGATCAACCAAGCGAGGGACGATTTCACCCTGACTGCCACGCCCCATCGTAAGCGGGCAGAATGCCCGCGGTCCGGTGTTGGCAGGCGCCTCGCAGACAAGGCTGTCCCCACCCGCGTGTTCTGCGGGCATGTGCGGATTGCCTCACGCAAAGGTCGCTACGGACGCGAAGCTTGTGGACCGCGCGACTCCAGTCGCGCTTACGACATGATCAACCAAGCGAGGGACGACTTCCCCTGACTGACTGCATCCATTCGACTGACCGCATTCGGTTGAGTAAAAGTTCCGCGCCCCTTGCGCCCGAACCTTGAACGTTGAACTCCGAACTTTGAACTTTCACTCTCCATTCGATTGCCAGTCCCTGAATCAGCGAGGATTCGGTTTCCCTGAGCGGTTTAAACCTCCGCCCCTTGGCCCCAAAAAATCCCCAAAATAACGCTTGTCAAACCGGGTTTCGCTGCTATTTTTCGGCTCCTTTGATTTATGAAAGCTGACCTTCATCCGAATTATATGGATGCCGAAATCCGCTGCGCCTGCGGAAACGTCATCCATACGCGCTCGACCAAGAAAGTGATTTTGATCGGCATCTGCAACGCCTGCCACCCGTTCTACACGGGCCAGCAGAAGTTCGTGGACACCGCCGGGCGCGTGGATAAGTTCCAGCAGCGCATGGCCAAGACCCAGGAGGCCCAAGCCGCCCTGGCCGCCACCAAGAAAAAGAAGAAGTAGCTTTTTCCAAGTCAGCCGCCCGCCGGGTTTTTCACCTTGCGGGCGGCTCCTTTTTTGGCGCGCCCTGTCCGGCGCGCCGCACACCCAAACGAACATTTTTCCCAAACCAAGCTACAGTTAACCATGGACTTGCGGCCTTACATCGACCGGTTCGCCAAACGGCTGGCCGAGGTGGAGATGGCGCTCAGCGACCCGAAGGCGTTCGACAATCCGCAGCGGGCCAACGAGCTGTCACGCGAATATTCGCGCCTCAAGGAGCTGGCCTCGAACAGCCAGGCCTACCTCAAGGCGCTCGCGCATCTCGAGGAGAGCCGCGCGTTGCTCAAGTCCGAGCCCGCCGAATCCGAACTCGCGCAGATGGCGAAGGAGGAAATCACGGGCCTCGAAACCGAGGTCAAACGTCTCGAACGCCTCGTGCAGGCCGGCATCATCCCGCCGGACCCGGCGGATTCGCGCAACACCATCATGGAAATCCGCGCAGGCGCCGGCGGCGCGGAATCGGCGTTGTTCGCCGCGGACCTTTACCGCATGTACACGCGTTTCGCCGAGTCCAAGGGTTGGAAGGTCGAGACACTCGATACGAGTTACTCGGATTTGGGCGGCTTGAAGGAAGTCATCTTCAGTGTAATCGGCACGGATGTTTACAAGACGTTGAAGTACGAGAGCGGCGTGCATCGCGTCCAGCGCGTGCCGGCCACCGAGGCCCAGGGTCGCATTCACACCAGCACCTGCACCGTCGCCGTGCTGCCCGAGGCCGAGGAAGTGGATGTCGAAATCAAGCCCGAGGATCTGGAGATCAACGTCTGCCGCGCCGGCGGCCATGGCGGCCAGGGCGTGAACACCACCGACTCCGCGGTGCGCATCCTGCACAAGCCTTCCGGCATCGAGGTGCGCTGCCAGGATGAGCGCTCGCAGTTGAAGAACAAGGCCAAGGCCCTGAAGGTGCTGCGCTCGCGCCTGCTCGAACGCAAGATCGAGGAGGAAAAGGCGAAGTACGACGCGCAGCGCAGCAAACAGGTGGGCACCGGCGAACGCAACGAACGCATCCGCACCTACAACTTCCCCCAAAGCCGCGTCACCGACCATCGCATCGAGCTGACGCTCTACAACCTGCCGACCTTCATCGAGGGCGACATCGATTGCCTGCTGCAACCGTTGCTCGCCGATGACATCGAGAAGAAGCTCACGGCTTTGCAGTAACGATGGGACGCATGCTGATCAAGGGCATCATTTTCGATTGCGACGGGACACTCGCCGACACGATGCCGCTGCATTGGCGCGCGTGGCAGGCGGTCATCAACCGCCACCGGCTCGAGTTCCACGAGGAACGTTTCTACGCGCTGGGCGGCGTGCCCTCGCGCGACATTCTGAAAATGCTCGCGCAGGAACAGGGCCGGTCGCTGGACCACATCGCCGTGGCGCGCGAGAAAGAGGCGGAATACCTGCCGCTGATTCAACAGGTGGAACCGATCAATGCGGTCGTGGGTGTGGCGCGCGATCATCATGGCAAGGTGCCGATGGCGGTTGCTTCCGGCGGGACGAAGCAGGTCATCACGCAGGTGCTCGAACATCTGGGCATCCGGCATTTCTTCAACGCGATAGTCACCAGCGAGGATGTAGTGAACCAGAAGCCCGCGCCGGATATCTTTTTGGAAGCCGCGCGACGCATCGGCGTGGAGCCGAAGCATTGCGTGGCGTATGAGGACACGGACCTTGGGTTGCAAGCCATCCGGTCCGCCGGCATGCGCGCCGTGGATGTGCGCACGCTGGCAAGACGTGGCAGGCTGTAATCGGATTGCCTCGCGCAAAGGTCACTACGGACGCAAAGCAAGAGAACTTCCCACTCCTTTGCGCCTTGCGACTTTGGTGGCCTTGGCGTGAGGTTTCCGGGTTCATGGACACGGCTCAACAACTCGCGCCGCTGATATCCTCGCAAGTAGTTGCATCACAACGTGATGTGATTTGAAGCCTGTTTCAATCGCAACCCGCTCTCATTCAGCAACTTGCAACAAAACTGCCGCTTCCGCCCGATAACGGCGCTACAGCATCCCCGCCCGCTTGCGAAAAACCCATTCCAACGTCAGCAGCGTGACGATGGGGATGAACCACCACCAACTTTGCCAGAGGAGCGTGTCGCTCTCCTGAATCTTGCCCTGGCTCAACGGCTTCAACCGGTCGAAGAGCAATCCAATTTCCTCCTCGCGGTAATACGCGCCGCCGGATTGGAACGCGAGCTGCCGCAGCAAATCCTCATCGCAATGCAGCGCGGAGAGTTCGCCCGCGCCTTGCGGGGCGACGGTGAAGGTGGTGCGCGCTTTCATTTCTTCCTCGGGGAATCCGTCCACGCGCACGCGCACTTCGTAGTTGCCCGGTTCGAGCGACGGCGTGCGCGCGCGGAAGTTGCCGCCAGTGTTTTCATCGGCGATGAGCGGGATGACGGCGGCGCGTTTGCCGTCGCGATAAAGCGAGGCCTCGGCCTTGGCGCGGAGCACAAGGCGGCCCTGGGCATCGCGCAGGCGCACGCGCAATTCGGCCGCTTCGCCCGGCGCGTAATGCAGCGGCCCGGAATCGAGCGAGACGAATTTGTCCTGCACCGGGAAGGGCGCTTCCATGATCCACTTGGCGGCCTGGTTCCAGAATTTCTGGTGATGCACGTCGCCGATTTCATAACGCCAGCGCCACGATTCCTCGAAGCTGCAATAGAGCACCTTGCCCGCGCCGTAACGCTGGAACACGATGCCCGGCCACGCGCGCCCGTCGGCATTCAATTCCACAATCACCTCCGCGCCCGGCAACGGCTGGACCGCGGCGGTCCAGCGCGGCGGCTGGAGATTCGTCCACAACTCCGCGTTGACGGCCGCATCCGCGTTCAGTCCGAATGCCGCTTGCAACGCGCCGCTGGCGGCGAAGCGCAGCTTGAACGGCGCGTTTGGCCCCTGCGCCATCCACGTCACCGGCAGCAACGGCTTCAACGGCGTGTTCAACAGCGCCGCCATCGATTCGCGCGGCCCATCGACGAAAATGACGCCGCCGCCGCGGCGCTCGACGAATTCGCGCACCCATTCCATTTCCGTGGGCGTCAGCGCGTTGGCGGGCAGGTCGCCCAAAATGATGAGTTGATACGCGAACAAACTCTCGCGGTCCTTCGGAAACTGTCCCGGCTGCGTGCCGCGCAACCAGAGGCGGATGTCCGAGCCGAAGCCGCCGGCGAGCGCGTTGACCTCCCATTTCTGGTCACGCTCCAAAAGGTTGCGCAGGTAACGAAACTCCCAGCGCGGCCGGCCATCGGCGAGCAACACCTTCGGGCGTTCGGTGATGGCGCTCACGTAGAGCGTGCCGGAATTGTTCTCCGTGTTCTGCTCGCCCTTCACCGGGCTGGCCGAGACCTTCAACGCCAGCGGCAGCGTGTTCACTTTCAAATCCTTGTCCTGCCGCACCAGTTCGGCTTTCACCAGTTCCTTGATCGGAAAATCATACGTCACGGAACGCGACGAACGCTGTTCGGTGATGAGCTTCTTTTCCCAAAGCAATTTGCCCTGGTATTCGATGCGCAACAGAAACGGCTGGCCCGGCGGCGCGTCGTCCTTCAACTCGATGGTGCCGCCGACGTTGGCTTCCTGGAACACCGTGTCCGGCCCCTTGACCTCGGTGATGGCGAGGTCGGGCGGACGATCGGCGGAACCGAGTCCCACGACAAACATGGGAACGGTGCGCGTGCCCAGCAACTTGGCGGTCTGCACGGGCGACGGACCGGCGTTGTGCTGGCCGTCGGAGAACAGCACCACGGCCACGCGCTCATCGGCGCGCGAGCCGTCCACCCGCCCGCGAATGCCCGTGCTCAAGTCCGTGCTGACGGCGTTGGGCGCCAGCGTGAGCGTTTCGGGAAACTTGGAAGCGCTGCCTTCGGTTCCGGGCGCGCCCGGCCACCAGAGCATCTCGGCCTTGTTCCCCTGCAATGCGGCCAGTTCAACGTTGTGGGTTTCGGCCAGGCGCGTGAGCAGGTTTTCCTTGCCTTCGAGCAACATGGTTTCGAGCCGCTTCCAGCGCGGCATGGAATCGAAGCGCCCCAAGGCATCTTGAATCGATGTATCGTTGCCGCCGGTGACCTTGCGCACGTGGTCGTTGAACGCGAGCAACAAATCCTTTTCCAACTGGCCGCCCAGCGTCAGTAACGCATTCAGGTCCGCCACGAATTTGCGCGGGTTGTTGCCGATTTCCTGGCGCGACAGGCGTTTGGCCGGCTCGACCAGTTCGCGCGCGATCTTGCCGCTAACACCGGATGGCGCCTTCCAGATGTCGGGGCGCACCTTGCCGAGGCTGGTGTTGAACTGCTCGAATTCGTCGGCGACTTTGCGGGCGAGGTCGTTGAGTTCCGGATTGTCCATCTCGGCGCGGGCGGAACGGACCATCTGTTGCGCGCGGGCGAGCGACTGGACGGTGCGCTGGAGGTCTTCGTCGAACTTGTTGGCGGGAAGCCAGCCCAGTTGCTGGGCGATGAGCAGCTTGCGCACGACGTCCATGTGTTCGTCGTTGATGGCCATGCTTTGGGAGGCATCGGCGAAGACCATCACCCGCGCCAGCTCGCCGATGACCTTGCGATGATGCAGCACCGGGCCGGAGAGCATCATCAACAGCCAGAACACCGCCACCGCGCGCAAGGTGGGCAGCAGCCAGCGCAGATAATCGCGGCGCGCGCGCGATTCACGCCAATACAGGAGCCACACCGCGATGGCGAGCGCGAGCGCCACCGTCACCGCGACGGCGAACTTCCATTCGCCGACGAAGCGCAAATCGGTTGTGACGGATTCGGTCATTCAGAAATCGTCCTCGTCCTCGGCTGGTTGATCCGAGGACGATGGTCCGAAAGGTTTGGAGTCCCGCCTTCAGGCGGTTGCGCGTGACAACGACAAGGCGCGGGAAAAATTTCCACTATTCCTGAATGCCAGCGCCCGGCCGGCTGAAGCCGGGACTCCGAACCGATGTTCGCCGCGCGAATGGAGATTCTCGATAATCCGAAGCGTCGGTTGCAAGCGACGCGCTGCGGCTGGTCGTTGACACAGCCGCAGTCCGACACGGGGGACGAGGCCGTCCCCGCCCCGGGCAGGCGGCAGTGGTGCGTGTGCATCGCCCTATGCTTCCGCTATCGAAGGGGTTGTCAATACCGGGGAGTGAGAGAATGACCGAACCGGGCGTGCCATAGCGCGGGCGTTTCAGGCACGAACGCGGGCCGCTAGATATTCTCCAGGCGGCCGGTG
Source organism: Verrucomicrobiota bacterium (assembly GCA_040754875.1). Taxonomy (GTDB): domain Bacteria; phylum Verrucomicrobiota; class Verrucomicrobiia; order Limisphaerales; family JBFMBT01; genus JBFMBT01. Next base: position 6,071 of record JBFMBT010000201.1, read on the forward strand.
CTGTCGCCCACGCGATCGGCTTTCACGCCCATGCGGTCGAGCATGGCGGTGTAGAGATTGGTCATGGGCGTGGAATCCTTGAGGAGCACGTGTTGGCCGGGCTTCAAGGTTCCACCACCGCCACCGGCGAGGACGACCGGCAAGTGGTCGTGGTTGTGCCTGTTGCCATCGCCGATGCCGCACCCGTACACGATCATCGAATTATCAAGCACCGATGTACCGTCGCCTTCCTTCATGGCATCAAGCGCGCGGAGGAAACGCGCGAAGCGTTGCATGTACCAGTTTTCGATCTGCACGACCTTCAGGATTTTCTCCTGCTTGCCCGCGTGGTGCGTGAGGTAATGGTGACCTTCGGGAATGCCGAGATTCAGGAAGGGACGATTGCTGCCTTCGGGCGCGACGCAATAGCTGATGACGCGCGTGGAATCGGTCTGGAACGCCAGCGCCATCAAGTCATACATGAGGTCCACGTGTTCTTCATGGTTCTCGGGGATGCCTGCGGGCGGCGGCGTGGAAACATCGGGCAGCTTGAATGTCTCGGCCTTTTGAATCTGGTTTTCAATCTTGCGCACTCCGGTGAGGTATTCGTCCAGTTTCTGGCGATCATTGCGGCCCAGTTTTTTGTTCAGGCTGTGGACGTCCTCGAGCACGAAATCCAGCACGCTCTTGCGGCGGTCGAGGCGCTGCTGGAGATTCAATTCGCGCTCGTGGCCGGAACCGCTGCCAAAGAGTTGCTCGAAGACAACGCGTGGATTTGGTTCCGGCGCGAGCGGCAAGGTCTCCGAGGCCCAGGAAATATTGTACTGGTAGGCGCAGGGATAACCGGTGTCGCACGAACCGTAGAGGCGCTCGCCTTCGATGCCGAGTTGCAGAGAATCAATGCGCGTGAGATGGCCGACCTGACGCGCGGCAATCTGGTCCACCGAAATGCCAAGCTGCAATTTCGAGCCGAGCGTCTTCCACGCGTGGCAACCGGTGAGGAACGATGCGCCCGAGCGAGCGTGGTCGCCGGGGCCATCGCCCCAATTGTTCGCCGTCTCGTGCGCGAGGTTCGTGATGATTTGGAAGCGATTCTTGAGCTCCTTCATCGAAACGAAGCCCTCGTTCAATTCGTAATCGCGGCCTTCGCCCTTCGGCTCCCAGCGCTCGTAGTTCGAGCCGTTGGCGAACGCGATGAAACCCATGCGCAAGGGCATGCCGCCGGCCGTGGTGGCGAGCGGCGCGGCGGCTTTGGCAACCGGCGCGGCGCTCGTGAGGGATTCGAGCGACGGCAGCGCGACGCAGACACCCAGGCCGCGAAGGAATCCGCGGCGGCTCAATCGATGCGAGAGGAAGGTGGCCATAACTTATGGGGTTCGAGGTGGAGTCGCATTGGCCGGCGGCGGATTCGCGGGTTGGGCGGAATTACTTTCAGCCTTGTTGCGGCGGCGACGATCAAAGCGCTGGTCGGGAGGAGGCGTGGCAGGTTTGGACGGTTTGGCCAGGTGCGGCAAGGCTTTCGTGGCGCCGTCATCGCCGCGGCGCATCTGAAACGCGGGACTCTGCACGATGCCGGACAACAGCGTGGAGAATCTGCCATTGCTGGCGGCGAGGTTTGCCGCGATGCGATCGACGGTGACAGCGTCGGATGGCTCGAGGCCGCGGCCAATCGCATAGGTGAGCAACTTCTCGGTGATCCCGCGATACAACTTCTCCGGTCGCGCGGCGAACAGCTTTCGCAGGTCGTCGATGCCCGCCAGCGTTTCACCGGTGACCGTGGTTTCGCGCGGTTCAATCGGCTCGTCGTTTTCCTTGGTGCGCCAGCGGCCAATGAGATCGTAGTTTTCCAGCACGAGGCCGATGGGATCAAAATGCGCGTGGCACGCGGCGCAGGATTTGTTCTCGCGATGGACCGTCAGTTGTTCGCGCACGGTCTTGGGGGTCGCGCCCCCCACTTGGGCCTCATCGAGCGCCGGGATATCGGCCGGCGGCGCAGGGACCTGCGTGCCCCAAAGGCTGTCCAACACATAAAGGCCGCGCTTGACCGGCGACGTGCGGTTCGGATTGGACGTCGCCACGAGAAAGCTTCCGTGCGTGAGGAGGCCGCCGCGATGCGTCTCCGGCGCAAGCGCAATTCTCTGGAAACCGTCGCCCTCGAAATCCTTGAGGCCGTAATACTCGGCGAGCGCCTTGTCCACGAAGGTGTAATCCGCCGTGATGAGTTGGATCAAATCGCGGTCATTGCGGGCAATGTCTTCAAAGAGCATCTCGGTCTCGCGCTTCATCGCGGCGCGAACAGGATTGAGTTCACCGTCCTTGGAAATGGCGGTCATGAGGACATTGCGCGTGCGCAGCCATTGGCCGGGAAAATCCTCGAAGAAGCGCCCGGATTTTTCGTCCGCGAGCATGCGGCGCAGTTGCGCTGCGAGATTGGCGCGCAGCCTGCCGGCGGCGGCGAGGCTGGTGAGTTCGTCGTCCGGAATGCTCAACCACAACAGCGACGAGAGCCGCGACGCGAGCGCGAACTCGTCGATGGGATGAATGGACTTCGGATCGTCCGGACGCGCCTGGAGTTCGGCGCGAAACAGAAACTTGGGCGATGTCAGAATCGCCGTGAGCGCCTGGCCAACGCCGCGCGTGAAATTGTCGTTGCGCATCACGATCTGCGTGAGGCGATCCAGCACCTCAGGTTCCGTAGGGCGACGGAACGCGCGATCGGCGACGCGTTGAACGATGGCGCGCGCGTAATTGCGGCGCGCATCCGGATCGCCGGGCGCATCACCGTTAAAGAACACGCGGCGGTGCGATTCGGGATATTCATAGACGCCCGTCCCAATGGGGCCGGTAAGCTGTGCGCGAATGCGCGGCTCCAGGCTGTTCAGCCGCCCCTTGGCGTCCGGCTTCAACGGGCGCGTGGAGAACGTCCACGTGTGCCGGCCTTGGGTCAGCGCGAACTCTTTTGAATACTTGTGGGTGCGATGACCGCCGATCTCGAGTTCGTCGCGCAAGACCTCGCGGCCATCGACCAGGATGAGAATCTCGAACGTGCCTTGAATCTCGGCGAATTGCCCCGCGATGAAACGAAGGTCAACCCGATAGGTTCCATCGTGCCGCGCTTCGAAGGGGACCGATTGCTCGACCTTTTTCGTATCATCGGCCTTCACGCTCTGGAAACCCAACTCGGTCAAATTGATGACGGGATGCCGCGGGCCATCCTGGACAATGACACGATCGACCACCCACTCGGCGATGTTGAAAAACTTTTCCAGCAGGGCCGGCGAAAGGCTCAGGAAATCGCCGTTGTTGTCGAAGCCAAACGCCGTGTCATCCGGCGGCAATTTATCGCGCAGCCGGGCGTCGTTCGCCGCGAGGTCCGAAGAGAATTCCTGGGCGGCGGTGAGGTTCACGCCAAAGAGGTCGGTGATGGTGTAATCATACTCCATCCGGTTCAGCCGGCGGATGGTGACTCGGCCGGGATCGGGGTTCTGGTGATCTACTCCGAGTTTTTGGGATTCGATCCATTGCGTGATGGCCTTGCGTTCGGCGGGTGAGGGCGTATCGGCGCCGGCAGGCGGCATGAATTCGTGGCGCACAATTTTCCACGCCTTTTCCCAGCTCGCCTGGCTCGCGGAGGGGCCGGCTTTCAACAATTCATCGAGGGCGAATTTCCCTTTCTTCGCGCCATCGCCATGGCATTCGAAACAGTACTTCTCGAAAAGCCGGGTGGCATCAGCCTGCGCGGCAAACGCTGGACCGGTGCCGGCAACGACCGCCAGCATCAACGCGCCGAAGCACGCCGGACCAGAAAGGTTCGTGTGCCCTGCGAGTTGACTGGAGGGGGTCATCGTATGCTGGAAAAGTAGCCCGGGATGGCTGTTTTACAACCCTATTCTCCGGCGTGACCTGACGCGCCGGGCCAATTCGACGTATCTACGTTCACACCGGTTTTACCGGTTCGACGATGGCCGCGTAGCTGCTGTGGCCGATGACCTGGACTTTCTGGCCGGCGGGAATCATTTCGCCCTGTGAAACGACATCGATGATTTCCTCGCCAAACTGCGCCTTGCCTCCGGGGCGCAAGGGCGAGGTGGTCACGCCGACCTGGCCGACGCGCGAGGATTGTTTGGTCTGGAGTTCCACGACGCTTTCCATGCCGCTGGCGGAAGGCGTGACCATGCGCGCGTAGAGCGAAGTCTTGGGGAGCCATTGGCTGAGAATCCACACCGCAGCCGCGGTGCCGGCGAAGGTGATGAGCAGATTGGGCAGGACGTTTTCACCGAGCTGCTGCGGCAGCGTGGGCCAGACCGGCACGCCGGGGAAGACATCCACCATGCCCATCACGATGCTGAGGAACATCAGCAACGCGCCGCCAACGCCCAACAGCACGGTGCCGGGAAAGACGAACAACTCGAGCACCACCAGCGCCAGGCCGAGGAAGAACAGCGCGAGCCATTCCATGCCGGCGAGCCCGGCCACGTAACCGCCCAGGAAATAGACGACGAAGGCGGCAATGCCGATGGTGCCCGGAAGGCCGAAGCCGGGCGTCTTCATCTCGATGTAAATGCAGACGATGCCGATGATCAAAAGCAAGGGACGGATGGCATTGATCCAAACCGCCAGTTTCTCTGCTCCCGAGGATTTGACGTATTTGCGTTCCGAGCCCTGATAGCCCAGCAGCTTGAGCAGTTCATCGATGCTCTCCACGGTGCCGAGGGAGAGCAACGGTTTGGGAGGCGTGCCGTATTTTTCCTCGGCTTCCTTGTTCGTGAGCGTGAGGATGTTGCCCTTCTTGTTGATGGTCTTGCCATCGATGATGAGCTCGGCGGTCTTGTCCACCATGGCTTGTACAACCTCCTTGTTGTGGCCGTTCTTTTCGGCGCTGGTGCGGACAATCGCGGCAATGGCCGAATTCATCTTCGCTTCGTATGTGGCGGGCATTTCCTGTATGCCAGTGCCGCCCGGCAAAAGCATGATGGGTGCGGCAGCACCAATGACACTTTGCGGCGCCATGTAAATCTTTTGCGTCGCCACGGAGATGAACGCGCCCGCCGAGAAGGCGTGCTTGTTCACGTAAGTGACGGTTTGCCCTTTGAATTGGCCGATGATCTCCATGATTTCCTCGGTCGTGTTGACTTGGCCGCCGTTGGTGTCCATGTCGATGACGAGCAAATCCGCCTTGGCCTCCATGGCTTCCTTCACGCCGCGGCGCACGAGATAAACCAAGGGCGGCATGATGTCCTCTTTGATGGGCAGGATGTAAACCTTCTTGCCGGAAGAAACGGGCGCCTCAGGCGGTTCGGAAGCGGGAACCAAGCCGCCCGCCAGCAGCAAACCCAGCATGAAAACCCACCGGTTCATGTTAGAAGCGTATCGCATGGGCGCGTGGCGTGCAAGGGAGCGCGGGAAGTTCAAAAGTTCAAAGCTCAAGATTGCTGTTCCAAGCCTTTGGGCGGGCCGAGGATGAAGGAGGCCAGCATGGCCTGGCTGACCGTGCGCGGGTTGCGGATCAAGGACAACGCGGCGAGCGTGGATTCGGAGGCGGTGTGGCGCGTCGTCACGCGTGTGACCAGATGGGCGGCGGCTTCCTGGACGACCAACAGCGTTTCTTCTCCGCAGTGCGGGCACACGGTCTTGGTGCCCGCCGCGGAGGCGGGGAATTCGATTTTGCCGCCGCAAAATTTGCAGGCGCATTTGTAGAAGTGCTGATGAGCTGAACTGGCTTGCGTGAGGCGCTGGGCGACCAGATCATCCAGTTTTTCGACACGCGCGTGGGCGGCGGCCGATTGTTCCATCGACGCCAGTTCGGCCTTCTTGCGGCGCACCGGCTGCGGCGGAGCCGAAGGGATGACAACCGGCGGAGGCGGCGGGCGGTAGGCGGGCGCTGGCAGCGGCGGCGGCGCGGCAACGGGCCGTTGCTCGCGAACAACAATGGGCGGAGGAGGAGATGACGGCGCCTTGGGGCGCGGGGCGGAGGTTTCGCCTTCGAGCATCCGGCGCAGTTCCTCCTCCCAATCACTGGTGGATTGCGCGCGCGGCGGAGGCGGCGGCGCGGACTGCTGACGCGCGGGAGGCGTTTGCTGGCGCGCTGGCGGTACCTGGCGGCGCGGCGTTTCCTCTTCTTCCTCCCACGTGGCAATGGTTTCATCCCATCCGCCGCCGCGATTTTTCAGCCACGAAGAAATGGCGGCGATGACGACGAAGATGATTAAGGCTATCAGTTGTTCCATCGCGGAAGGGTTTCAGTTTTTTTATGGCTGCATTCTCCAACG
>JBFMBT010000202.1:0-12312 GCA_040754875.1 Verrucomicrobiota bacterium
TCGGCGACAAGAACACGATGGCGCAATATGCGAACAACCCGAGCATCCAGTTGCACGGCCCGGGCTTCAGCAAGATTCTGGTGGGCGAGGACGAAATCGAGCGCTGGCCGGAGTTCATCGATTTGATGGCGGCGAGCATTTCGGAAAACGGCGGGCGCAGTTGCGTGAACGCCTCGACCATCGTGGTGCCGAAGTACGCGGCGGAAATTGCCGACGCGCTGGCGCAGCGGTTGGGGCCCATCGCACCGACCGCGCCCGAGGACGAAAAGGCGCGGCTGTCCGGCTTTGCGAATCCGAAGATGGCTGATTACATTGACGGCGCGATCGAAGCGGATTTGAAGACGCCGGGCGCGACGGAGGCCACGGCGAAGTACCGCAACGGCCCGCGCAAAGTGGTGTTTCAAGGGGGAACGTACCTGCGGCCGACGATTGTGCATTGCGATTCGTTCCAACATCCGCTGGCGAACCGCGAGTTCTTGTGTCCCTACGCGAGCGTTGTTCAACTGGCGCAATCGGAGATGTTGAAGCAGATTGGGCCGTCGCTGGTGGTGACCGCGATTACGAAAGATCCGGCGTTCACGGAAGTGTTGCTGGAATCGCCGCTCATCGAGCGACTTAATCTGGGCGCATTGCCCACGACAAAGATTTCGTGGGACCAGCCGCATGAAGGCAACATGTTCGAGTTCTTGTACAAACGGCGCTCGCTGGACCGCGCGCAGGGGTAAAGAATTTGAACAGAACGGTTTGCCAATGCGTCTGAAATGAAGTAAACGAGCAAACCCAAATGACGAGCCTCGCCGCATTTGACCACGAGCCGCGTACCCGGCTCGTTTTTGGCGTTGATGCGGTGGACAACGTAGGCTCGCTGGCGCGCGACATCGGCGCGCGCAAGGTGTTGCTGGTGACCGACCCGGGGCTGGTGGCGGCCGGACACGCGGGGCGCGTGCAAGGGTTGTTGGAGGCGGCCGGCCTGGAGGTGGTGGCGTTCACCGACGTGAAGGAAAATCCCACGACCGCCTGCGTGGATGCATGCGTGGCCAAGGCGAAGGCCGGCGGCATCGATACGATCGTCGGGCTGGGCGGCGGCAGTTCGATGGACACGGCCAAGGGCTGCAATTTCATTTATACCAACGGCGGGCAGATGAAGGATTACTGGGGCGTGGGCAAGGCGAAGAAGCCGATGCTCCCCCTCATTGCGATTCCCACCACGGCGGGCACGGGGAGCGAATGTCAGTCTGCCGCGCTCATTGCGGACGTGCAGACGCACATGAAGATGGCGTGCCTCGATCCGAAGGCGGCGGCGCGTGTCGCGATTCTTGACCCGACTTTGACCGTTTCCCAACCCGCGCGCGTCACCGCCTGCACCGGCATCGACGCCATCGCGCACGCGGTGGAAACCGCTGTCACGAAAAAGCGGAATCCGCTGTCGATGATGTATTCATTGCAGGCTTTCAAGCTATGCGTGGAGGCGCTGCCGCGCGTGCTCAAGCATCCCAAGGACGTGGAGGCGCGCGGGCGCATGTTGCTCGGCGCGGCGTACGCCGGCACGGCGATTGAGACGAGCATGCTGGGCGCGGCGCACGCGGCGGCCAATCCGCTGACCGCGCATTACAATGTCGTGCACGGCCAGGCGGTCGGCATGATGCTGCCGCTGGTGGTGCGCTTCAACGCCGCCGAGCCGGCCGCCCTGCGCGGCTACGCGGAACTGGCGTCGGCCGCCGAACTGGCGACGGTCAGCAATGGACTTACCTCTGCGCTCGAAGCCCTGATCTCGCGCCTCGAATCGCTCCTGAACATCGCCGGCATGGCTCGTTCGCTGGATGAATGCGGCGTCGAACCCTCCAAAGTCAAGGTGCTCGCCGCCGAAGCCGCCAAACAATGGACCGCGAGCTTCAATCCGCGCCCGGCCGGTGTGGAGGAGTTTGTCGCGCTTTACGAAGCGGCGTTCAACCGGCGGAGTGATGGCGACCTGGTCTGAGGCCGCGGCCTCGGTGCGCGCTACGGTTTGGGGGGCTGGCAGAATTTTCCCGCAAAGAGAGGGATGAACTGAAGAATTCCGAGGAAACTCAGGACGAAGGCGAGCGTCTTGTAGGCAGGCGCGAGAAAGATGCCGAAAAAGCAGATTGCTTCGGCCGTGGCCATGCCCATGATAAACATCTGCAGCGCAATTTGCGGGTTTTCCAGGCGCGGGATGACCACCCACCGGAGAACCACGCTGATCGACAATGCCGTGGCAACCAACGGCACGAAGAGCGAAAGTGAAGAACGATCATTCCCCGGGGCCGATGTCCCGAGGAAAATGAAGAACATGGGCAATCCGGAAAGCAGCGCGATCCAGATGACCCACCAATTGAGCAACGGTGGAATGGGGCGGTTCGTTTTCATGGCGGCGGTTGATGTGATTGTAACGATGTGGGCATCGAAGGCGAGTTGTATCATCGGCCTGGTGCGGTTACCTCGCGACCATTTCCAAAATTACAGCTCCGTGGCGAAGCCGAACGGGCTTGTTTCCAATTTCACTGACCGTTTGAATGAATCCACATGAATTCGCCGGATGAACTCTTAAGCGGGGCCACCCCCGACATTTACCAGGTCCGCACCAAGGCGCCCGGCCCCGAGGGGAGCCTGCCGTTGACCGCCGAGATGCTGTTGAACCGGCCGAGCGGCGACATCTTCGGCCTCACGCAAAACGCGGGCATGGGATGGAATCCGGCGGAACTGGGCCGCAAACAATTCCTGCTGCTCAGCACGCAAGGCGGCGTGCGCGAAGCGGACGGCCGGCCCGTGGCGCTGGGTTATCACACCGGGCATTGGGAGATCGGCCTGCTGGTGGAAGCGGCCGCGCGCGAATTGCGCCAGTTGGGGACGATTCCATTCGCGGCGTTTTGCTCGGACCCCTGCGACGGGCGCACGCAAGGGACCGTCGGCATGTTCGACAGCCTGCCGTATCGCAATGACGCCGCGCAGGTGTTCCGGCGGTTGATCCGGTCGCTGCCCACGCGTGCGGGCGTCGTCGGCGTGGCGACGTGCGACAAGGGATTGCCGGCCATGATGATGGCGCTGGCGGCCATGCGCGACCTGCCGTGCGTGCTGGTGCCGGGCGGCGTGACGTTGCCGCCCAGCAACGGCGAAGATGCGGGTGCGGTCCAGACACTCGGCGCGCGCTTTTCGCATGGAATGATTTCCCTGGAGGAAGCGGCGGACCTGGGTTGCCGCGCGTGCGGTTCGCCCGGCGGCGGTTGTCAGTTTCTCGGCACTGCGGCGACGTCGCAAGTCGTTGCCGAAGCGCTCGGTCTGGCGCTGCCGCATTCGGCGCTCGCCCCCTCGGGGCAGCCGGTGTGGACGGACCTGGCGGTGCGTTCGGCGCGGGCCGTCGTGGAACTGGAGCAGCGCAAATTGAAGATGCGCGACGTGCTGGTCAACGCGTCGATCCGCAACGCGATGGCGGTGCACGCGGCGTTCGGCGGCTCGACCAATCTGTTGCTGCACATTCCGGCAATCGCGCACGCGGCGGGTTTGCGCCGGCCGACGGTGGAGGATTGGATTGACGTGAACCATCGCGTGCCGCGGCTGGTCAGTGTGCTGCCCAACGGCCCGGTGTATCATCCGACCGTGCGCGCGTTCCTGGCGGGCGGCGTGCCGGAGGTGATGTTGCATTTGCGGAGGCTGGGTTTGATTGACACGAATGTGTTGACCGCGTCGGGCATGACCTTGAACAAGGTCCTGGCGTGGTGGGAAAAATCCGAACGCCGCGAACGTTTCCGCCAGATTCTGCGCGACCAGGACGGCGTGGATCCGGACGACGTCATCATGTCACCGGAACGCGCCAAGCAGCGCGGCTTGACGAGCACCGTGACGTTCCCGCGCGGCAATCTCGCGCCGCAAGGTTCCGTCATCAAAAGCACGGCCATGGATCCCTCGGTGGTCGATGCCGACGGTGTGTATCGCAAGGAAGGCCCGGCGCGTGTGTTCACGAGCGAAAAGACGGCTATCACCGCCATCAAGGAGAAGCGGATTCAGGCGGGCGACATCATGGTGCTGGCGGCCGTGGGGCCGATGGGCACGGGAATGGAGGAAACGTATCAGGTGACCTCGGCGCTGAAGCACCTGCCGTTTGGCAAACAGGTGGCGCTCATCACGGATGCGCGCTTCTCGGGTGTGTCCACCGGCGCGTGCATCGGGCACGTGGGCCCCGAGGCGCTGGCCGGCGGGCCCATCGGCAAGCTGCGCGACGGCGACATCATCCGCATCGTGATTGATCGGAACAAAAATGTGGGGAGTGTGGATTTCATCGGCGAAGGCGAACGGCGCTTCACGCCCGAGGAGGGGGCCCGCAGCCTGGCGCAACGCAAGTCGCGCGAAGACCTGGCGCCGCACCTGCAACTGCCAGCGGACACGCGCCTCTGGGCGGCACTGCAACACGCCAGCGGCGGCACCTGGGGCGGCTGCGTCTTTGACGTGGACCGCATCGTAGACGTGATCCAGGCCGGACTGCGCATCAAGCCATGATCACTTCTTCTTCAACGAGGCCAGGTATTCGACCAGGTCCACCAGTTCCTGCGTGGACATCGCCGCCGTCAAGCCGGCGGGCATGATGGAGGTCTTGAGTTGTTCGCGCTGCCTGATGTCGCTCTTCTTGACCCGCGTGGCAATGGCCGTGGCGTCCTTGACGACGAGTTCATCCGCCGTCTCGCTGACAATGATGCCGACCAGATCATCGCCCGATTTCAGGCGAATCTCGTGCGCTTCAAAGCCAAATGATATGCCGGCGCTCGGGTCCAGAATCGCCTCGTAAAGCGCGTCTTTCCCCAGCTTCGTGCCGATCTCCGACAGCGCCGGGCCAAAATCCTTGCCCTTGCCGTTGACCTGATGGCAGTTGCTGCACGCCACCTCCGGCCGCTCGAAAACCTTTTCGCCGCGCGCCGCATCGCCGCTCATCTTAAGCAACTCGGGCACCGGCGGGAGAGCCTGTGCGTTGGCACCTTGTGGCTGCGGGAACAATTCTTTTGCGGCTGCTTTCACGTCCGGCCAGCGCGCCGCGTGCAATTCCGTCGCCGCCGCAAACCTTACGTCCGCGGGCAGCTTGTCCAGCCTGGCCAGTTGGACCAATTCCTGCGCGCCCTCCTGTGTCCGCGCCAGCGCGCGCACGCATTGTTTGCGCAAGGCGACGTCGCGCTGTGAATTCGTCACCAGCGGCAGCAAAAATCCGATGTTGCGTTTGTCGGCGGCGTTGCCAAGCGCTTCCGCGGTCTTTGTCGCCGCGACTGCGTCCGCGCCATTCAACGCCTGTTCGACGAGCGCGCCCTCCCGTCCCAACACCAGGCGAATGGCCGACACGCCCGCTTCGTCGGCTGCGTTCCTTTGCGCCACTTCCAGCAGGCCCGCGTTCTGGTCCTTCAATTGCAGTTGCTCCACAATCTTCAGGAATTGCGGCGTGCCGCGCGTGGCGTCGAGCACCTTGGCCACCGCGGCCTTGAGTTGCGGGTTTGCCGCCACTTGCTCGGGGGAAAGGCGGCTCAGGGCCTCAACCATCACCGCGGTGCGGTCGGCGTCCGGCGCCTGGGCGTGCGCCAGCGTCAACGGAACCCACAGCAAAAACAAAATCCAGGCGGCGCGCATAGGATTATTTGGGCTCCAACGCGGTCTCGGCCATCACGCGAATCAGTTGCGCGCCGTATTCGAGGCGGTCCTTGTAAGTGACCGTGCGCCCCAGCTTCGGACCTTTGAGCGTGCGCAATTCCATCAGGCAGATGGGAACTTTTGCCTCGCGATACAACGAATTGGCGTCGCTGCTGGCGTTCATGCGAAACCCGAGTTTGCGCGTCGGGTCAAAATGCGTTTGCGCCACGAGGGTGTCGAAGAACTTGCGGAACATTGCCTGCGATGCGTCATCCGTCGCCTCGGTGTCGATGAACTCGGTGTTGGTGTTATGCAGATTGACCATGAGCGCGATCGGTTGCGCCGCGTGATGGGCGAGAATGGCCTTCTTGGCGTACCAGATTTCCGGCATCTGGCGCAACAACTCGGGATGCCGCAGGTCCACTTTGTTCCAGTGGCGGTTGACATCGTAGCCGTTGGCGTTGAACCGCACCTTGCCGGTGGCGCAGCCATCGGGGTCGAGCATCGGCGTGAATTTAAAAATGACCTTGTCGCGCAACGCGCGCGCCTTGGCGTCATCCGAGACCACCCACCGCAAAGCGCCTTCCATCACGAACGACGTGCCGGATTCCCACGCGTGCTGGCGCGCCTGCAACCACACGGTCTTCTTGCCGACCTCCGGCACTTTCGGGTTCGTGACGGTCACCTGATGCAAATCGCGGTTCTGCGCCGTCTTGCCGATGACCTCAACCACGGCGTGCGGCGACCGCTCGAGGTCCGCCAGCAGCTTCAGCAAATCACTCCACGTGTACGGCGCTTGCAGCGCGATCCAGATGGAATCCTGCTCCGGCTTGAAACGAATCGTCTGCTCCTTTTTCTCGTTGTCCCAGTCCATCGCCGGAAAATGTTTCCAGTCGCGGTTGTTGTAACTGAACATCGGGAAACTTTCCGCATCGACGGGCACGGCGCCGGGCTTGTCGTTGTACTCGCCGATGAAATCGGTCAGCGTCAGTGTGATGTCGCGGCCCTGGACGCGGTCCAGGCGGAAGTAAAACCAGCTCGCCTGGCGGTTGCGCCCGCGCTCGTCGTACTGGCCTTCGACGTAACAGCGGAAGGTGGTGTCGCCCAGCTTTTCGACGCGGCCGAGCGACGCGCCTTCAAAGTTCTGGTTGAACAAAATGGGGAGCGGTTCCTGGGCGAGGCCCGGGATCGCGAGCCAAAACAGCAGTATCGCCGCGCAAGAAAATCTGTTATCATTCATGTGCGTTCCTATATAAATGGGTTGCGTGCCAGAACGAAAGCACAGATGCAACCCACTGTGCTTGGGCGCGTGTTGACGGGACGTTAAGCGATGAATCGGTCGGTCATCAAAGTGTTGAGCTTGTTTTCGGGCCTGCTGGCCGGGTTATGGGCCGCCGGTTGCAAGGAAAAGCCGGCGACGCCTGAAACGAAAACCCACGCCACGGCGCCGCTTCCCCCGGGTGTTCCCCGCCAATGGCTGGAGCCCGCCGAAGCCGGCGATGCGGAGGCGCAATATCACCTCGGGCTGTTGCTTTACTATGGCTACAAGACACCCCGCACGCAGGAGGAGGCGGTGGAGATGTTTCAACGCGCCGTGCAGGAACGGTTGACGGGCCAGGGGCACACGCCGCGGATTGATTACTCGCGCAATGATGGCGTGACCATGAACGCGGAGGAAGGCTTGAAGTGGCTCCGCAAAGCGGGCGAAAGCGGGCACGCATGGGCGCAGTACCATCTGGGCGATATTTACGCCAACGGCAAAGGCATCCCGGCCGACCCCAAGGAAGGAGCGCGCTGGTACTTGAAAGCCGCTGAAAAGGGCAATGGCTGGTCGCAATACCACCTGGCACACATGCTGGCGAAGGGAACCGGCGTGGAATGCAACGCCGCCGAAGCGGCGAAATGGTTTCGGTACGCCGCGGAACAAGGCATCATTCACGCGCAATATGACCTGGGTTACCGCCTTTCGTCCGGCGATGGCGTCCCGAAGAACCCGGAGGAAGCGCGCGTGTGGTTGCACAAGGCGGCGGAGGCGGATCATTCCTGGGCCCAGTTCAACCTCGCGGTGTTGCTGCTCGAAGGCAGCGGCGGACCGCGCAATCCGGAGGACGCGGCGAAGTGGTTCGAGCAATCCGCGCAACAGGGCAATGCGGAATCGCAATACATGTTGGGCACCATGTATGCGCGCGGGCAGGGCGTGCCGCGCGATTTTTACGAAGCCTACAAGTGGGTGAACCTCGCGGTGGCGCGCGCCCCGCAACCGTATTACAAGACCTTTCGGAAAAGCCTGGAAGACCGGCTTTCGCCCGGGCAATTGCAGGAGGCGGGACGCTGGGCGACGGCATTCGTGCCGCGCAAAAGCAATCTCATTCCGTGAGCCGTTTCACCCGTCGCAGCGCACATCAATTCACGGCCCCTCGCCCAGCCAGCCCGGCAGCCACGTGCTGAGGAACGGCACATAGGTGATGAGCAACACGGCCACCAGGCGCACCGCGACCATGGGCACGACGGATTTATAAACTTCAGGCAAGGGCTTGTTGAAGCGGTAGGAGGCGAGGAAGAGATTCATGCCGACGGGCGGCGTGAGGAAGCCCAGTTCCAGGTTGGCGAGGAAGATGATCCCCAGGTGCACGGGATGAATGCCGAAGGCTTCACCCATCGGCACCAGCAAGGGCACGACCACAATGATCGCCGAATAGACGTCCATCAAACAGCCCACCACCAGCAACAAGACATTGAGCGCGAGCAGGAACATGATGCGCGAGTCGATGTTTTCCTGCGTCCATTCCAGCGCCTTCGTGGCGACTTGTGCATCGACGAGGTAATTGGTGAACGCCAGCGCGACGCCCAGGATGAGCAGGACGCCGCCGATGAGCAGGCCGCACTCGGTGATGACACGCGGCACATCCTTGAACAGCTTGAGGTCGCGATAGACGAAGGTTTCCACGAAGAACGCGTAGAACGCGGTGAGCGCCGCGGTTTCCACGGGAGTGGCAAAGCCGCCGAATAGTCCGCCGAAGGCAACGGCGGGCAGGAGCAATTCCCACTTGGCCTGCCAGATGGCGGCGCCGGCTTCGCGGGCGTTGAATGTCGCGCGTTCGCCGCTTTGGGGACTGAGCCAGATACCGAGGGCGGCCGTGGCAATGACCAGCACCAGGCCGGGCAACGCGCCGCCGAGGAAGATGTTTTTGATGGTGATATTCGCGCCGGCGTTGGTGGCGATGATGGCGTAGAGAATCAACGGCAGGCACGGCGCGAACAGCGTGCCCAGCGCGCCCGCGCTGGTGAGCAGGCCCAAGGCATTGCGCTCGGAATACTTTTCGGCAATCAGCACCGGCATGAGCAGGCCGCCCAGCGCTAAGATGGTCACGCCCGACGCGCCGGTGAACGTGGTGAAGAAGGCGCAAACGATGCAGGTGACAATGGCCGTTCCGCCGCGGAGCGACCCGAACAAACTGTGAAAGACGCGCACCAATCGTTTGGACGCGCCGCCTTCCGCCAGAAAATAACCCGCCAGCGTGAACAACGGGACGGTGGGCAGGATCGGGTCCTTCGTGAGCCGGTAATGATCCAATGGCACCGATGCAATGGGCGAAATATCGCCCACAGAAGGATCGTAACCCTGGCCCCAAAAGAGGATGACCGCCGCGCCGCCCAACGTGACAAAGACCGGCGCGCCAAGAACCGTGGCCAGAAACAGCAGCACCACGGCGGCAATGACCAGCGATTGGGGAGGTTGTGGTGTTTTCCAACCGATGCAAAAAAGCGTGACCGCGATGGCGAGCGTGGCGATGCGCCATTTCCAGGAAGATGCGGAGTGCCTGAGCAACCGCCAGGCGACGAGACCGAAACCGATCGGCAGAAAGATGAGAACCTTCCAGACGGGAATTTCCAGCGCAATGCGCGCGCCGCCCTGCCTTTCCGAATCGGTGAACAGCCAGCCCGCGACGCACAAGGCGACGGCAATCATCATCGCAACCGAGCCGCTGAAAACGCCCGCGAACGTTTTCCATCCGCCCTTGAGGACGGTGGGCAGGGCGGACATCGAGAGCAGCCGGTTCTCCCGCGCGGCGATCGCTCCGCCGAGGATGCCAATGAGCATCGTGCAATGCTGGACAATGGAATGGACGCCCGGGATGCCCTTGTCGAATCCCTTGCGCAAAATCATTTCGGCCAGCGGCAGGAGCATCAATGCCCCCAGAATGAGGACGGTGATGAGATTCTCGCCCTGGCGCAGCCAATGGCCCAGGCGCGCCGCCGCGCCAGTGGCTGGCGCCGGCTCAGTGGCCGACGGTTCGCTCATTGGGCCGGAGCCTTGCCGTTGGCGCGGTATTCTTTCAGCAGGCGCTGAACTTCATCGAACATTTCCGCCGGCACAGCCTTGCCGCGAATGCGCGGATAGACGGTTTCGGCAAATTGCTCCCACTCCTTCAATTGCTGGGGCGACACGGGCGTGACCTTCAAGCCGCGTTTCTTCATGGCGTCGATGGACTCCTCGGCCTCCTGGCGCGCGCGCTTGCGGATCTGTTCGCCGGCTTCCGCCGCGGCTTTCAACAGAACCGACCGTTGCGCGGGCGGAATGCTGTCCCAGGTCCTTTTGCTGACGACCGTGGCGCCGACCAGCGGCGTCCAGTTCAAATCGAGCATGTGCGAGGCGGGCCCGTAGAATTGCCCGGCCAGCGCATAAACGGGGATCGAAGGCACGGCCTCAACCAATCCAGTTTGCAGACCCGTGAGAATGTCGGTCATTTCCAGCGGCACCGCGTTGACGCCCACGGCCTTCATGACTTCGATCGCCCGCGCATCACCGGACCAGACAAACATTTTCATCCGCTTGAATTCGTCCGGCATCAACCCAGGCTTTTTGGAAAAGAAACGCACCCAGCCCGCATCGCCCCAGAACAGCACGACAAAGCCTTTGGCCTCGAATTTCTTCTCCAGCGTGGGCCGCATCCTTTCCTGCACGAAATCGAATTCCTCGAAACTGCGGAACATCATCGGCATGAGCTGGAGCGCGGTCACCGATTCATCGATCTGCAACAACCCGCCGACGGTGAGCATCGCCCCTTGCAACTGCCCCAGCCGCATGCGGCGCACCATGTCGCCTTCGCCGCCCATGGTGCCGTCGGTATAGACCATCAAGGACACATTGCCGCCGGTGGCCTGCTTCCACTTGTCACCCATCTGCATGAGCGTCTTATGGAAAGACGTGTCCTTGGGCGCGAGTGTGCCCAGGCGGATGCGCACGTTGTCCGCAGCCGGCAAAGACTGCGCCATCAGGGCCAGGGTCAGCACGGCCAACCCGCAAATAATTCCTCTCTTCATGTCGCTACTTTGATTTGTCCGCCGGGGGCAGGGCTGGGATGAACAGGTCATCCATGCGGTTGAGCAGCCAGCGAGCCCTGCGTTGCATCACCAGATTAACCAACCGCCATTCCGGGCGGGCGTCCACATTAATGGCCAGCGCGCGGTTAAGCAACGTTTTGAACTCATCCGCATTCTGATTCTTGACGCTCACCGCTTCGGCCAGCGCCACCAGCGGCCCCGCCTGCTGGCCGCGGGACAGCTCCATGGCGCGTTCAAAATGCTGGCGCGAGCGCGATGCCGCATCGCCGGCGGCGCCCTGGCGGCTTTGCTCGTAAGTGATCAGGAACGAATGGATCGCTCCATGGTCGAAACTCTCGTCCAATTGCAGCGCGCGGTCAATCAGCGCCTCCACGATGACCTGGTCCGCGATGACCTCCGGGCTGTCCTTGGACAGCGAAATCAACGAGCCCCACGCCGCGGCGGTCCAGTAGGCCAGGGGAACATCGCGCCTTTTCAGCCCTTGCGCGGCGCTTTTTGGGTCCTTGCGCAAAGCGGCCTCGATGCCCGGATGACGCGCTTCCAGTCCGCGCAGGCCGTAGTCGCGGGCGCGCATATACAATTTCCTGGCGCGCGTTCGCAAGGCCACTGCCGCCTCGTAATTATTGGCCTCCAGTTCATCGGCATCTTCCTGGACGAAGGCAAAGGAATATTGGGTGAACCCGCTGCACGCCGCGAGCAGCAAGCCTTCGTGTTCCGGCGATTCGGCGAGCAGGCTCTCGATCAACTTCAAGCTGAATGGGACGGCGCCCCGGATGAGTTCCGGATCATCATCGCTGGCGAACGTCGTGCTGCTGCCGGCCAGCGCATCGCCCAGTTGGTTGATCGCGAATTTCTTGATGGAACAGCCGGAGGAAGCCGCGAGGGTGACCGCGAGGCATGCCAGCCAGAGATGAGTTGCCCGAAATTGCGCCATACCTTTTGACCGGTTGCCTTAAACCCTCCACTGGGGCGCCGCCGAAGCAGGCGCCCTGCAATTGAACGTTGGTTCGCGGTGAAACATGACGGCGCTATTTAACATCATCTCCGCAATGTGGCCAGATGGAAAAGCTCCGGTTCAACCACGGTTTTCCAATTGCTTGACATTTTTATCACTGCGTGGCACATTTCCTCCATGCGCCAGGGAGCGCCACCGTCCAACACGGACCGGCCCGCCGCCATCCGTCCGCGCCGCCTCGTGTACACCCATCGCGCACCCGGCTGGCGGTCTGGGGACTTTTTCGGATTTCACATCCGCCCTCGGACCGCGGGCATCCTGCGCATCCTGCCCGCTTGCGACGTGGCAAACCTCCATGGTCCACCTACATCCACGTAAATCCACCTATCCAG
>JBFMBT010000203.1:0-12304 GCA_040754875.1 Verrucomicrobiota bacterium
GCGGGCGAGGAGGGCGGCGAGGGATTCGTCGGCTTCGGGGGTGCGGGGTTTGCCCTGCCAGAAGAAGAGCCAGCGGCGCAGCGAGGCGGTGGCGCGCAGCCATTCTTCGCGGTCCAATTGGATGCGGCGCACGCCGACATCAAGCGGGAAGAGGATAATGGAGAGTTGCAGGAGCATTTCCCAAAGGTCTTTGGGCTGGAAGGTGCGGCGGCGATTGTATTTGAAAGGGTGGTCGTCCGGCTTGGCGGGGTCGAGGACTTTGCCGGAGCCGGTTTCGCTGACGCGTTGCATCAGGTTGAAGTTCGGGCCGGTGGCATTGAATTCGGGCGAGTAATTGACGCTGGCGCCCAAGACCTGGGAGCCGCGCACCTGGCCGTCCTTGATGTCCATGAGATTCATCAGGTAAGCGCCGACTTCCTTGGTGGGGAAGCGGGCCTCGTAATGGCCGGGGCCGGTTTGTTCGAGGCGCACGGTCTGGCGTTCGCCCTTGGGGCTGACGACGGTGGCCTGGAGGGTGAGGAAGTTGCGGAAGTTGCCTTCTTCATCCAAGGCTTCCACGGATACAACGCCCTGGCCGCGGTCCACCGTGACTTCGGTGGTGAAGTCGGCGTTCTCAATGCGGCGCAAGCTCCATTGCGCGATTTGCGACCAGAACTGGCGGTACTTTTCCCAGCCCAGCCAATCGGAGGCCCAGCGCGGTTTGGCGTCGGAGGTGAACGCGACGGCGCGGCCCAAGCCGTATTGCCAGTGGGCGAGGAGCGGGTCGCCTTTGTCGGTGAGCAACGGCGTTTCCGCGCGTGCCTTGGGTGTGCTGGCGACGTAGCCGCGCAAGGTTGGATATTCCGCCGCACTGATGCCGCGGGTGAGTTCGCTCGAAGCGACTTGCTGGGGCTTGAACGGTTCTTCGTAGATGGCGGACTTCAGGATGACGGCGGCTTCCTTGATGAAGATTTGCGGCAGCATCGCGGGATTGCGCACGTCGTAGAAGCGGCCGCGGCCCTGGTCGGCGATCCAGATCATCGTGTCGGGTCCGGCGTGGCCGGCGATGAGGACGGTGCTGACGGTGACACGATTCTGGACCATCGATTGCATGAGTGTTTGCGAGGGTGCGCCGGGGTCGCCGTCGCTGAAGACAATCATGTGCTTCAAATTGGCGGTGGATTTCTTGAGGCCCTCGAAGCCCATGGACATGACGTTTTGGAAGCTGGGAAGATCGCCCTGGTTCATGCCGGCGATTTCTTTGGCAAGCTTGCGCTTGTCGCCGACCTGCGTGAGCGGGAAGAGCCATTTTTCGGTGCCGTCCCAGAGGATGACGCCCATTTCGTCCTGCGCGCCCAGGGCATCGAGCGTGCCGAGGGCGATTTCGCGGGCGATCTGGTTGCCGTTCATGAATTCCATGCCGTGCATGACGAGCACCAGCGCGCCTTTGGGCATGACCTTCTTGCTGTCCAGTTCCATGTCGATGGGCAGCGTGGTTTCCAACGGCGTGCCGCGATAACCGCCGGCGGCGTACGCCTGGTCGCCACCCACGCAGACGAGGCCGACGCCGAAGTCGCGCACGGCGCTTTCGAGCAGCTTCAACATTTCCATGCCGAGGTCACCGGCGGCGACGTTGCTGAGGAAGATGGTGTCGTAGCTTTGCATCTCGGCGAGCGTGCCAGGGAAACCTTCGATGCCGGTGAGGCGCACTTCGAGCTTGGAGGATTGCAGGGCGGAGGCGAGGTTGCCGTCCTGCTCTGGTTGCGCGCTGACGATGAGGACGCGCGGGTCGCCTTTGACGCTGGTGAAGCTGGTGGCCCGATTGTTTTGCGGGACCATGTCGCCGCCGGCATCAAGTTCGGCGCGGTAACTGTAGAAGCCGGGGTCGGCGAGGTTCTGCGGGAAGGCAAAGAGGTTTTTGCCCTGGGAGAGCTCGACTTTTTGTTCGCCGAGATATTGTTCATTGCGGAAGAGGCGCAGTGTGGCGGTTTGCGCCTGGTCAGCCTGGACAAAAATCTTGGTTTCGAACGTGGTGCCTTTTTTCAGATTGTTCGGCACCACGATGCGCTGGATGGAAACGTCGTTGCCGCGTTGGGAACCGAGCGGCACGACATCGACGGTGACGTCGAGTGGTTTGGCGGCGAGGATGGCGGCGAGCGTATCGCCGCTATTTTCATTGAAGTCGGAGAGAATGACGAGGCGTTTCTGGCCGGTTTCCGGGAAGGCGGCGGTGCCGAGGCGGACGGCGCTGGCGATGTCGGTGCGCTCGGAACCTACGACGGCCTGGAATTTCTGGATGTCCAGCACAACGTTGGGCGTGGTTTCGATGCTGGCGCCGCTGCCGAAGACGATGACGCCCGCGCGGTCGTCCTTCTCCTTTTTCGTGGCGACCTTGTTGATGTAATTCTTGGCGGCTTCCTGCTGCTGCGAGGGGATGCTGTCCGAGCGGTCGATGAGGAAATAAACGTTCATGCCCTGTTGCGGCAGGAGCCATTGCAGGCCCGCGATGGCGAGCACGAGGCAGGTGAGGATGATGAGGCGCAGGACGAGGGAAGTGTGGCGACGCCAGGGGCTGATCTGCACGTGAGACGTGCGCGCGAGCCAGAGCACCCACACGACTGCGAAAGGCAGGGCCACCAACCATTCGGGATGGGTGAACTGGAAGTTCATTTTGCGACGCCTCCTTTCGCGGGGGAGGCCGTGGCGATGGAGGCGTGTTGCACGGGATGGCGGCGAAGCAGTTTTTGCACGCGATGATTGGCGGAATCGGCCACGTAGAGGTTGCCGTGGGAATCGAAGGCGATGGACCAGGGGTTGGCAAATTCGCCGGGAGCCGTGCCGGGGCCGCCGATGATTTCAAGCGGCTTGCCTTCGGCGTCGAAAATCTGGATGCGACTGTTGCCGAATTCGCAGACGAACTGGCGGCCGGCTTCATCGATGCGCACGTCGTAGGGATAACTCAGTTCGCCGCGGTCGCGGCCCGCGCGGCCATAGGCGCGGAGAAAATGGCCGTCAGGCGAGAAGATCTGAATGCGGTGATTGCAGGAATCAGCGACATAGATCTGGCCAACGGCGTCGATGCCGAGGCCTTCGGGTCGGCTGAATTCGCCGTCGCCCTGGCCGGCGCGGCCGAATTCGGTGAGGAAGGCGGCGCCTTGCGAAGTGAAGCGCTGGATGCGTTCGGTCTTGCCGTATTCGCTGACGTAGATTTCGCCGCGCGTGTTGACGACGGCGGCGCGCGGGAAGGCGACGAATCCGGCGTTGGTGCCGTGCCGGCCCCATTGGGTGGCGAGCTTGCCGTCAGGCGAGAAATGGTTGATGCGCGAATAGTGCGGCTCGATGACGACGATGTTGCCGAGTTCGTCGAGGCACATGCCCTTGGGGCGGCCGAGGTCGGTTTGCGGCATCTGCCAGAAGGCGAGGAATTGGCCGGCGGGCGAAAATTTTTGCACGCGGCCGGTCATATCGACAACGTAGAGGTTGTCGTCCAGGTCCACGGCGAGGGAGCGTGGTTTGTTGAACTGGCCGGCGCCGGTCCCGCGGGAGCCGATGATTTGGACGCCGCTGAAGAGGTCACCGGGGAGCGGGGTGGTGTTGTGGTCGTGCGGAGGTTGGCAGGAGGTGAGGAGGAGGAGGATGGAAATCCGAAATCCGAAGGACGAAATCCGAAAGAAATCCTGAAGCTCCAAACCGGGCGGGTTTGATGATGCGCCGTGTTGGGAAGAGATCATGTCATAGCTATAACCACCCCTCACCCTTGATCCCTCTCCCCGTTGAGGGGAGAGGGAAGAACGGTTGCGGCGTTGGGTGAGAACAATACGCAAGGCTCGCCATGAACCCACCCCTAGCCCCTCCCAGGAGGGGAACAGCCGCGGATTGGCGGAAGCATGCTCCATCGAACGCCGATAGACGTTCTGTCGCCCCTGCGGGGCTAGTTGTTCATAAAGCCCAGTAACCCAGCGATGAATCGCTGGGCTATTTTCAGGCGTCCCTGGCGGGACTGGGGAAGAATAGTGAGCCTCGTTACCTCGGCGGCTACGAGGGTTGGAGGACGAGGACGAGGACGAGGACGGTTGGCGGCGCGTGGTTTGAAAAATAATCCAGATTGTCAGCGGCAGCAGGGCGAGTGCGAGGAGGAGGGTGCAGAGGGCGGCGACTTGGGCGTTGTGGCCGTAGTGGAGCAGGTGAAAGATGCGGAGGGAAAGGGTTTCTGCGCCGGGCGGGATGATGAGCACGAGCGATTCCACATCCCACAGGCAGAGCAGGTAAATCAGATACCAGACGGCGGCAACTGATGCGGCGATTTGGGGCCATTGCACTTTGGTGAAGATTTCCGCGGCGGACGCTCCGGCGAGGCGGGCGGAGTCGATGAGGTCGCGGTTCAAGGAACGCATGGCGACGGCCATGCCAGTGCGGGCGAGCGCGACGTAACGAATGACCAGCGCGAGCAAGACCACGCCCGCGCTCTGGTAAAAGGCGGCGAGGGGAGGGCGGTTCAGCAGATAGATCAGGGCGATGCCGACAAGGACGCCGGGCATGAGGAACAAAAGCCATAGCAAGTTCGCGGGGCGCGAACGCCAGAGGAGCAAACCAAGTGCGGTCGCCAGTGTGGCCGCGAGCGCGGCGGTGAAGAACGACCAGGCGATGGCGTTGCTGCCTGCGGCGATTGCGCCGGTCATTTCGCTCCAGGTGCGGCTGTTGCTCAAGAGTTGGACCGAGGGAAGAATCACCGAGAGGGCCAGCAGCAGGCAGGACAGGCCGCCGGCGGTTTGAAACCAGCCGGAGCCCAATTGCCGGCGGAGCGTGGTGGCATTCATCGGCGCGGCGAAGCCGGACCATTCCACCGAGCGGTTGCGCGTGACGGCGAGCAACAACAGCGGAGCCAGCACGAGCGGCCAGCTCAAGCGCAGGGCGGCGGCGTAATCGAAGGTGGTGTTGAAACTGATCCACACTTCCGCCGGATAGACCTTGGTTTGCAGGATGGCGGGGATGGCGAAATTATTCAGCGCGAGCACGAACACAATGGCCAGCGCGAGAAGCAATGGCTGGCGGGCGTGCGGCAGGAGCAGATGACGAAGCAGCCGCGCGCCGCGCAACTCGGCATCGACTTCGAGGGATTGCGGGGGGAGGTGTTGCCACGCGGCGAGTGTGAGCAGCATCGGCACGGGCCAATAGACCAGCGCGAGCAACCACACCGTGCCGCTCAAGGAATAGATGTCCCAGGGAATCCACGCGCGCCACGTGCCGGTGAGGCCGAATAAATCGAGCCAGCAGGCGGTCACCAGAAAATGTGGCCAGCAGAGGGCGACGACCGCGCAGCCCATGACCACGCGGCGCCAGCGGTGGGACAGTCCAAACGCCCACAACGCGACCATCACTCCGCAAAGGCCCGCGAGGAGCGTTGCGCTCGCGCTCACCAGCAGGCTGTTTTGGAAGAGGGTTAGTTCCATGGGTGTGTGGCGGCGCGTTGGGTGGAGATGATGCGCAAGGCTCGCCGTGAACCCACCCCTGGCCCCTCCCAGGAGGGGAACGGCGGCGGATTTGCGGTGTGGGTTGGCGAGTTCATGGTTACCGGTGGAATGATGCTTCGTTCCCCCTCACCCCGACCCTCTCCCTTGGGGAGAGGGGGAGGTTGTTGCCGCGTAGGGAAGAAATCACGCCAAAGGTATAACCACCCCTCACCCTCGGTCCCTCTCCCCGTTGAGGGGAGAGGGAGGGACGGTTGCCGCGTAGGGCGGAGACGATGCGCAAGGCTCGCCGTGAACCCACCCCTGGCCCCTCCCGGGAGGGGAACGGCGGCGGATTTGCGGTGTGGATGGGCGAGTACGCGGTCTGGCGCAGGAAAATTTGTTTCAGCGTGGTGGTGGCGGGTTCGAGGTCGCGCAGCAGGCGGGGCCAGTCTTTGGGCGCGATGCCGGCGTCGGGCGGGGCGATGCCTTCGATGGCGTTGGCGGTCACCAGACGTTCAACGACGTCCGGGCGGCTGAGGTAGTCGAACAAGCGTTCGGCTGCGGGCGTGGCGGGTTCGCGGATCAAGGCGACGGTGTTGCGGATGTAGAAGGTTTCGGCGGGCGTGAGGCCGGCGATGGGCAGGCCCTCGCGCTGGCCCGCGGCGATGTCGTCGGAATCGGTCAGGCCGATGGCGGCTTCGCCGCTGGCGACGAGTTTCACGACGACGGAATTGCCATCGACGACCTTGGCGCCGTTGTTTTGCAACGCGCGGCACCAGGCTTCCCAGCCGGCTTCGCCCCAGTGCTGGCGCAATGCGAGGAAGTGCGTCGCGGTGGTGCCGAACATCGGGTAGGCGATGACGACTTTGCCGCGCCAGGCGGCGTTGGTGAGTTCAAGCAGGCTCTTCGGCGCGGCGGAGGTCTGGACTTGATTGGTGTTGAAAACAATCTGGCGCGAGCGATAGCCGAATTGTTTCCAACGGTTCGCGCCGAGCACGCCTTCGGCTTCCAACTGGCGCGTGCGCAATTCTTCGTTGTTCCAGAAGACGTCGCATTGTGGGTGATTTTTTTCGGCGATCAGACGGTTGACCAGTCCGACGGTCTTGACGGCTTCGCTGTCGTAAACGGCGCGCACTTCGATGCCGGTTTCGCGGGTGAAATCGGCGAAGATGCGTTCGGCATAGACTTTGTCCTGCGAGGTGTAGATGACGACGGAGTTTTCGGTGCGCGGGGCGCAGGAGGTGAGGGAGAGCAGGGTGAGGAGGAGAGCGGAGGTGAGTAGCGCAGGTTTCCAACCTGCTGTATCGCTGACTTCCAGTCGGCTTCGCTCGGCAGGACCAGGGAATCCGCTGCTTTGGAGATGCGAATCCAATTCAGATACCACACCCATGCAGGCTTGAAGCCCGCGATACAGCAGGTTGGAAACCTGCGCTACGAGCGTGATGGCGCGCTGGCGTGCCCGCCAATGATCGAGGACGAGGAGGAGGACGAGAACGAATAGGAGGCTCATGCGGTCCTCCGATGGTAGAACCACCATTCGAACATGAGCATGGCGAGGGCGGCGGCGGCGATCCAGCGCCAGATTTCGAGGTTCGCCTGGCGCATCGTGGTCGCCTGCACGGCGGCGTATTTGCCGAACTGCAATTCCGTCTTCGGCGCGGTGTCGCTTTCGGCGGAATTCATCAGGTTCACGCAAAAGGTGACTTCATTGGTGCCGTTGCGCAGGCGATAGACGCCTTGCTTCGAGGTGTCGCCCACGACGAGTTCCTTGGCATCCGGCTCGGCGGGCAATGGGTTTGCCTTGCCGTCGGGGCCGATGAGTTGCGGATTGGCGGGCGGCTCGGTGAGCGCGTAACGAAAAGGGTCGCCGGTCTTGATGGACAACAGGCCGGCGTTGATGGACGCGGGATTCAGCCAATCGACGGCGTTGGCCATGAACATCGGGAACGACACGCGCAACGGCCAGGTGCTTTGCAGGACATCGAAGCCAATCCACACGATGCGCTGGCGGCCGATGTCGCCGGTGACAATCAACGGCGTCTGCGGCGACTCGACGACCGGCACGGCCCAGCGTGGCAACTCGACGGCCAGCGTTTCGAGCACGCCGACGGTGTCGAGCGTAATGAAGCGGAGCAGGGGATGGTTGGCCTTCCAATCGACAATGGCGGGGTTCTCGAGATTCGACCAGCCGTTGAACCAGTTCGTGTTGGCGGTGTGAATGGCCATCGTGTTCACGGCGGGCCAGACGGTGGGCGTGATGTCGTCCAGCACGACGATGTCGTAACCTTTGCCTTCGTCGGTCAAATCGGCGGCGGTGGTCAACTCGACCAACGGCGCGGTGCGCAGGGCTTTTTCCAAAAAGCGATTGCCGCGCGAGACGAGGAGGATTTTCACCGGCGCGGGCAACAGGCTCACGACGGAAGCGGAGTTGTCGGCAAGCAGGTCGTCCTGTTTGGTCAGGTGGACGCTGAACACGCCCTTGTCGTTTTGCGCGGCGAGGAAGACAAGCGGCGAGGTTTCGCGCGGCGGCAGATTGAGCGAACGGACTTCGAGGAGTTGTCCGTTGAAGCGCAACTGGATTTCCGTCTGCTGCTCGTTGGTGGAAAGATTGGCCACGCTGGTGAACACGGCGCGCTGGCTCGGGTTTTCCGGGTTGCCGCGCACGTCCATCGCGACGACGCCCAGGTTATTTCCGCGCTGGCCGATGCGATGATACACGACGGGCAGGTTTTTTGTTTCCAATTCGGCGAGGTCCGGCACCGCGCCATCGCTGAAGAGGTGGATTTCAGCGTGCGTGCGGTTGTTGATGAGCGTTTCGGCGAGCTTCAACGCCTCGGCCAGACGCGTGGGCGAATCGGTTGGCGCGGTGGATTCGATCGTCCGGCGCAGCGCGGCCTTTTCGCTGGTGGCGGACTGTTTGACGATGGTGTTCGCGCCCGCCTGCACAACGACCATCTGGTCGCTTTCCTTGAGGCTCGATACGAGCGCGAGGGCCTCGGCGCGGGCCTTGTCGAAACGTGTGGGTGTTTCGTCGATGCTTTGCATGGAGGCGGACGCATCGAGAATCGCCACGAGCAAACGGCCTTCCGCGGTCTTGCCGGCGAAGTAGGGGCGCGAGAGCGCCAGCACGGCGAGGACGAGCAGGATGATTTGCAGAATGAGCAGCCAGTTGTTGCGCAGGCGTTGGAAGGGTGCGCTGGCCTGCGACTCGGCGAGGAACTTTTGCCAGAGCAACGTGCTGGAGACCAGGCGCACGACGCGCTTGCGCTTGAGCAGATAAAACAGGATGACCACCGGGATGGCGGCGGCGAACGCAAAGGCGGCTGGCGCAAGAAAGTTCATCCCCAAATCTCCGCTTCGCGCAACTGGCGCAGGAGCAGTTGTTCGAGCGACGTATCGGTGCTGACGGTGAAAAAGCTGATGCCGCGCGCCTGGCAATATTCGAGCAAACGCTGGCAGAAATTCTGCACCATCTGCTGGTAGGCGTTGAGGCGGTAGCGGCCGAAGGTGACTTCGGTGATGCCGCCGGTTTCCGCATCGACGAGTTTCAGGTCGCCGTAAGTGGACGGGTTCAATTCCTCCGGCGCGAGGATTTGCACGGCATGCACGTGAAAACCGCGGCCGAGCAGCGCCGTAATGCCGGATTCATAGCCTGCCGGATCAAGAAAGTCGCTGAGGATTACGGCCATGCCCGCGCGGCGGGCTTGCAACGCGCCGCGGCGAAGCGATTCGTTCAGGTTGGCGGAGCCTTTCGCGGTGATTTGCGTGAGGTTGCGGAAGAATTCGAGCGACGACTTGCGCCCGCGCACGGCGCGAAGGGCATTGCGATAGGCGGCTTCTTCGGGATTGTCGGGAAACGGCGTGACGGAAACGCGGTCGAAGCCGCACAATGCCACGTAACCGATGGCGGCGGCGACCTGCCGCGCGAAATCGAACTTGCGCGGTTCGCCGAAGGTCATCGACTCGCTGGCATCGAGGAAAATCGTGACGGGCAGTTCGCGCTCTTCTTCGTAAAGCTTGAGGAAGAGGCGATCGAGGCGGCCGTAGAGATTCCAGTCCAGGTAGCGGAGATCGTCGCCGGCGACGTAATTCCGGTGGTCGGCAAACTCGACCGACTGGCCGCGCGCGGAACTGCGGCGCTCGCCCTTGGCGGAACTTTTGGCGCGCCGGGCGGCGAGCAGTTGGAACTGCTCAAGCCGGCGAAGAAGTTCGGGAGTCAGTAGTGCCATGATGGGACAGGCTCACGATTGCGCCGCAACTTAAACCGTCACCGCTTCCTTGTCCTTGGGCACCTCTTTCAACACCTGGTCGATGACGTGGTCCGTGGTGACGCCTTCGGCTTCGCCTTCAAAATTCAGGATCAACCGGTGGCGCAACGCCATGTGGGCGACGGCCTGCACGTCATCGAAGCTGACGTTGAAGCGGCCCTGGGTCAAAGCGCGCACCTTGCCCGCGAGGATGATGGTTTGCGCCCCGCGCGGGCTGCTGCCGAAGCGCAGGTATTGATTGGTGATGCCCACGGCGGTCGGGGTTTTGGGATGCGTGGCGAGCACGAGGCGCACCACGTAGTCCTTCACGTGCGTGGCGACGGGCACTTCGCGCACGAGCTTCATCAATTCGAGCAGGCGGTCGCGGTCGATGACTTTGTTGACGGTGGCCCTGGCGCTTTCGGTGGTGCGGGTGAGGACTTCCGTCAAATCTGCGGCATTTGGATAGCCCACAAGGAGCTTGAAGAAAAAGCGGTCCAATTGCGCCTCGGGCAGGGGATAGGTGCCTTCCTGGTCGATGGGGTTTTGCGTGGCGAGCACGAAGAAGGGCTCGACCAATTTGCGGACTTCGCCGCCGGCGGTGACGCTTTTTTCCTGCATCGCTTCGAGCATGGCGGACTGCGTCTTGGGCGTGGCGCGGTTTATTTCGTCCGCCAGCACGAGATGCGCGAATATGGGGCCGCGCTGAAACTGGAATTCGCGCCGGCCGGTGGGCGTCTCCATCACGAGATTGGTGCCGAGAATGTCGGCGGGCATCAGGTCGGGCGTGAACTGGATGCGGCTGAAAGAGAGGTCGAGCACTTCGCTGAGCGTGCGGACCAGCAAGGTCTTGCCCAGGCCCGGCACGCCTTCGAGCAACACATGGCCGCCGCCCAGCAGCGCGATGAGCGTGCCATCAACGATGGCGTCGTGGCCCACGATGACCTTGCCGATTTCGTCGCGCATGGCGGCGTACGTCTGGCGGAAGCCGGCGATTTGTTGTTCAGTGCTCATAACTCAATTTGACCGTCTGGTTGGGTGGATGTTTCGGATGAGTGTAAGAAGGGTGGGCGCGGTGAGGCGATTCTTTTCCGCGGGCGGTGCGCTTTCGAGGAATTAAGACGTGGATATAACCACCCCCACCCTCGGTCCCTCCCGTTGAGGGGAGAGGGAAGGTCGGACGGCGCGTGAAGCCAACAATCAGCCTGAAGCAACTGATTCGAGGACGAGGACGAGAAGGAGGACGAGGACGATTAATGGGGGCTGCCAAGCGGGCGCGGAGGCAGCCCGAGATTCCCCACTGCTCCCTGTGATGCGGACTCACTTTTTCAATTCACCAAAATCGTCAAAGTAACCCTTCACCGCGCCCTGATATGCGCGCGGCACCTTGTCCTGGTTGAGCGCGCTTTCGGCCTCGGACTGCGCCGCAGCCACGGCTTCCTGATAGGCGACTTTGCTCTCGCCTTTGATGCTGACGCCCTTGAGCGTGATGCTCGGCATCTGGCCGCCGGGCGAAAACTGGCCCTTCACCTTGTCGGGGGTCATGTCATTGCGGACATTGGCGTCGCGGTCGGTAAGGCCCTTTCCATCCATGTCCGGACGTTCGATGCCGGAATTGTCCCACAAGCCGGTGAATTCGGCTGAGTCGAGGCCGCCGTCTTCATCGGCCCAGGTTCCCACGCCACGGCCTGGGCGGCTGCCTTTCATATTGAAACCGCCCGGCCCCATGCATTGGCCCCAGCCCTGACAATTTCCAATGGACATGCCGGCCCTTTGCAAAGCCATCATCATGGCGTTC
The DNA here is from genome assembly GCA_040754875.1 of Verrucomicrobiota bacterium. GTDB lineage: Bacteria > Verrucomicrobiota > Verrucomicrobiia > Limisphaerales > JBFMBT01 > JBFMBT01. Next base: position 11,475 of record JBFMBT010000203.1, read on the forward strand.
ATGTTTTCGCAATCGCCCATCTGCTTGAGCAATTCTTCAATTTCTTTGGCGGCGTCGGCCAGTGATTGAGCGGCCTGCGGTTTCTGGCCGGCTTTCAACTGGTCGGCGGCTTTCTGGAGATGTTCGGCGACCTTGCCATACGGGCCGGCAGGATCGATGGAACGCGAAACTTCATCGAGCATCTTCTCCATCTGCTCCTTGTTCATATGCGCGGAATTCAAATCCTTCACCATCTTGCGCAGGCGCAACATGGCGATTTCCGCCTGGCCCATCTTGAGTTGCTCGGGCAGGTCCTTGCCCATTTTTGCGAACTGGCCCTGGAGCTTGTCCAGTTTCTTGGCCATCTCGGCGAGCTTCTCCAGGTCGAGCAGCGACAAGTCCAGATCTTTCAGGAACAGGCCGGCATCCTGCGCGGCGAGCGCGGCCATGGCTTGTTCGAGGTTGGGAATGTTCGCGCCCAGTTCGGCGGCTTGTTGTGACAACGCGGCCAGTGACTGCGACAACTGCTCCTGCTCCTCCTGGCTGAGTCCGCCGCCTTCCTTGGCCATGCTTTCGGCGGTCTGCTTGAGCTGTTCCAGTTGCTTCTTGAGTTTGTTCAACTCGGACGATTTGTCGGCGGCCTTGCCCAAGGCCTTTTGCATTTCCTCGATCTGCTTTTGCATCGCGGCCGCGCCGGGCTGGCCTTCGGCGTTCTGGCGCGCGGCCTGTTCCATGCGGCGCAAGGCCGGATTCTTCGCGAGTTCCTTGGCCTGTTCCTTGATGCTGTCGGAAACTTTGGCGAGGTCGCGCAACGCTTCGTCGCGCTTCAACGACGCCTTTTGCAACTTCTC
>JBFMBT010000204.1:0-12196 GCA_040754875.1 Verrucomicrobiota bacterium
GCCGCCGCTGCGCCAAATCAAGCGCAACCCGCTGCCGGTCAGGCACCTGCAGTCGGTGCCGCCCCGCCTGCCCCCGCCGCCCGCTCCACCGACGGCTTCGGCGTCGGCACCATCCTCGGCGAACCCACCGGCTTGAGTCTAAAGTATTGGCTCACTGCCAAATCCGCAGTGGACGGCGGCGTCGCTTGGTCCTTCAAGGACAACGATTCCTTCCACCTCCACGGCGATTACCTCTGGCACAACTTCGATTTGCTGCCCGTAAATAAAGGCCGTCTCCCGTTCTACTTCGGCGTCGGAGGCCGCGTCCTCTTCGAAGAAGACCGCGACACCCGCTTCGGCGTCCGGGGCCCGGTTGGTCTGGCCTACATGTTTGCCAATGCCCCGGTGGATATCTTCGTGGAAGTGGCTCCCATCATCGACATTACGCCGAAGACCAAACTCACCTTCAACGGCGGCATCGGCGTGCGCTACTACTTCAAATAGTCGTCACATCCGACCTCAACGCCCCGGCTGATTTCCTTCGGGATTAAAAGCCAATCGGCACGTTGACACCGATGGGAACCGCGCCGCGGGAAACCGCCCGGGCGCCTTCATTGGCCCCGACCGTTCGAACGAAAGTATCCACGATGAGATCCGCGTACTTGGTAAGCGTGCGGTAGGGAGTGAAGGGAACATAAACAATGTCGTGCGGCTCCAGCCAGACATCCGGAGCCTCGCCCTTCGCGATCGCCCGGTAATCCACCACCGCAATCGTGGGCTCGCTCAACGAGCCGCGCACAATGGCAACGTGCGAGAGGTAACCATTCTTGATGGTGCCGCCGGCGTTGGCAATCGCCGCCACCAGCGTCATCTTGTCGCTGAAATTCACGGCGCGCGGATGCCCCACGGCGCCCAGGACATAGACGTCGCGCGCGGTGGCGGTGGGGAGATAAACAAAATCGTCCGGTTGCAAATAAATGTTCTGCGTCATGTCGCCTTCGCGCAGCAATCGATAAAAATCAACGGGCAGGAGCCTGCCATTGCGGATGACAAAGCTGCGCCGCAAATCGGCGGCGTCTTCCCGGGAACCCGATGTGCCCTCGGCGCTGCTGCTTCCACTGCCCCCATTCTTGCCATTGGCGCCGTCCCCGGAAGCGCGACCGCCGCCCGCACCGGGACCTCCGGCCAGCGAGATGGCTTCCAGCAAGGTCATCGGCGTCGTCAGCGTGTAAACGCCGGGCGTGTTCAGCCGGCCCAACAGCCACACCCGCTTGCTTTCCACCGCGCTCAAAGAAAGAGACACGCGCGGCGGATCCTTGAAATACATGGTCAGTTCCTTTTCCAAAAGCGATTTGGTTTCCGTGAGTGTGAGGCCCCAGACGTTCAGGCCGGGCAAAAGGAAGTAATAGATCTTTCCGTCCGGGCCCACCCGTGTGGTGCCGCGGCTGGAGGCGTCCCCCACGACTTCGATGTCCAGCCGGTCGCCTGGACCGAGCGTAAAACGGTTGGTCGGCGGATGAAGCCAAAGCGGATCAATGCGATCGGCGGCGCCGACGGCCGTCAGGTTCGTCGCGGCTGTGACCGCCGGCGGTGACGGCGGCGCTTGCGCATCGAACTGCGGCCCGGTGCTCCGGCAACCCGCCAGAACCGCGACCGCCACTGCGAACCCAAACAATTTCGACCCACTCATAGCCTACTTGATCAACGGTCCCACATTGCCACCCGTCCACACAATGACCGCGGCCTGGGCAAACGCCTGTGTTGCCGCATCGAGCAATTCCTCGGCTTTGACCCACGGCCGGCTGCTGACATACACGATATCGCGCGGCTGCAATTTCAAATCGGGCGCGCGCGCGTTCAGCACATCATTGATGTCCACGACGTGCGCCTCCGGCTTGTTCAACGAGCCGCGCACCACGAGCACCCTGCCCTTCCACGCCTTTTGGGTAAAACCGCCGCGCCGCGAAATGGCGGCTAGTACCGTCGTGTCCGGAATGAATCCAAACAAACCGGGGTTGGTCACCTCGCCCAGCACATACACTTCCTTCAAATTGTTGGCCGGGAAATAGAGATAGTCATCCGGTTCCAGGGCGATGTTTTGCGTCAGGTCGCCCTCGAGAAAGAGCTTTTCGAAGTCCACCATCACGCGTTCGCCATGACGAACGAGAAAACTGCGGGACAGATCGGCCATTTCGACGATGGTCTGGTCCGCGAGGCCGGTTTCCAAACCGCGCGCGCGCGCCACTGCTTCGATGATGGATGTGGGACGTTCCAGTGTGAACACGCCCCTCTGGGTCACATGGCCGAGCAGGTAATATTTCTTGCTGCGGAACGACGAGGGTACCACGACCGTGCGCGGTGCGCGCCGGTATTTCGACAGTTCCTCGTCCAGCTTCGCACGCAATTCGTCCACCGTCAGGCCGGCCGCCAGAATGTCGTGGGCTTCCAGAAAGCTGATCCGCCCATCCGGCCCGATGAACACATCCGTGCGGGTCAATTCCGGCTCGCCAAAAATGGAAAGATCCAGCACGTCGCCGGGTCCCAGGGTCAGCCGCTGCTGCCATGGGGCGCGGCGCGCGGGCGCCGAGGCCGAAAACGAACCCTTGGGTTGGGTGTCGCGTTCGACTTCGCGTGCGGCCGCCAGCTCCACGGGCGCTGGAGCGGCGGGCGTTACTGGCTCAGGTGCGACCGGCACAACGGCCACCGCTTCGACCGGCGTTGGGGGCGTCACTGCGGGCGCGGGTGTTGGTGTTGCTGCCGGAGTTGCAACGATTGGAGTTGGCGGCGGTGTCTCGGATGGAGTCGTAGGGCTCGGTTCAGCGAGCGCCTTGGCCACGGCATCCGCGAGTTTCTCGGCGCGTTCCGAGAGAGAAGACTTTGCCGGCGACACTTTCTTCTCTTTCCCTGGCGATTGTGGCGCCGAAGCCCTGGCTTTGGCCGGGGCGGATGGTTTGGCTGTCGGCTTCGCTTTGGACTTGGGCGGTGCCTTGGCGACGCGCGGCGTTTCCATTTTGCGAATGCCCGGTTCAGGCGCCGCAGGAGCCAGCATTGCTCCCTGGCCCCACGTGATGTCCTTGAGGAAATTGCCAACGCCCACCAGCCGGTTGCCGTTCACCATGTGCACCGTGACCCGATCCGTGGTCAGCGAGCCCGGCTGTTCGGGAAGATATTTCACCCGCACCGACACCATGCCGCGCCCGCGGCTGATGTACGTTTCCTCGGCGTGGAACCACGACTCGCTTCGCTTGATGGCGCGGTTTTCGATGTGGGGAACCAGCCGCACCATCGGCCCCCCGAAACCGTCGTAGTTATATTCCATCAAAAGCACTGCTTCCGAGCCGTCGGCGGAGCGGTCCACGACCCGCAAATTGCTGACACCATTGAACGCAGGCCCGAAGGAAGAAGCCGCCGCGAAGCGATTCTCCGCCGCGGTCGAAGAGCATGCCAGGACGAGCGAAAAGGCAACGCCATTGAGCCAGCGCGGGAACAAGGTCTTCCAGCGTGAAGCCGGCTCATGATTCAACACCGCGCCGACCAAACGGCAGCGGGCATTTCGCAGTGTGTCCAACTGCTCGCGCGTTTCCAGCGCGCCGGATCGGCCGCTGTCGGCCAGCCAGACGACGTTGGGCAGATTTTCCGCCAGCAACAACGCCTCGGGGACGGACGCCGGCGGGAGTTCGACGAGAATGACGATGTTGTCAATCTGGCGCCAATGATTGAGCGCGGCCTGCCATTGTTTGCGCCGTTCCAAGTTCCAGACCCAGCCCGGCAAGGGAATGTGGACCAGCGGTTGCGAATCCGGACCAATGAGTTTCTGCGTCACTTCGGCCGGCGTGGCCAGCACATTCGTGGCAACGGCGTGGCCATTTTCCGCGACTTGCGACGCCGGGTCGGAGGCGGGCGTCTTCCCATCGGATTTGGCTCCATTGGTCGAAGAAGGCCGCGTGGCAATCGTCAACACGCGGAAGCCGCGCTGGCTGGCTGCCTGCGCCAGCAAATTGACCCAGGTGGAACGGCCTTCGCATTCGCCCGAGGAAGTCACGCCGCAGACCAGCCCCTGATTGGGCGAGGCGCTCATGTGACGTTGGAGGGCTGTCCACGTGCGAAATGCCCAGTCCCGGCGCGCCGATGCGTCCATGCGATGAAGATTGTTGAGCCTGGCCAGGACCGGCAGATGCGTAACCCGCTGCACGTCAACGGCGGTCCGCAACCGGTCATCAACCGCTTCCCGCCACAAGACCAAGCCCGCGCCCGCTGTCACGCCAATCAATCCGAAAAAGATCCCCAGCAGGGCGACCTTCGGAGCGCGGCCATGCGGGACGACGCTTCGCAAAGTCGCTTCGGCAAGGATTTGGAAATAACCGGGCGGGTTGGCTTCAAACGATTGCGCCGCGCGCTGACGCCCCAGCAACACGAGCCGATGATTCTCCAACGCCTGGAGCTTGCCGCGGATGATCTCGGGATCTGATTCCGTGTGCACGCCGGAGGGCCCGCCGGCGCGGGGAGCAGCGCTTCCAGATGGCCCCGGGGAATTGGTGAGCGCACCACCCGCGATGAGCTTTGCGTTGTAGTCGATCACCTGTTGTTCCAGCGCTTCAATGATTGCGCGCTGTTTCTGCACGTTTGGATGCGCGTCCGTGTATTGCGTCAACAAGTCGAACAGCTTGTCCCGCTCGGTCTCCAACCTGCCGGTGAGATTGCTGGCGCGGGGCACAAATTGCGGGGCGGCAACCGTATTGGATGGCGTGATGGTCTGCGGGACAAAGCGCCACGCGCGGTTCAACTCGCGAATCTCCTTTTCCACATCCGTCAATTGTTGGTGCGCATACTGGCTGATTTCCGCGGCGGACCGGGCCTGCATTTGCTGCGTAAAGCGAATTGCTTCCTGCACGTAAAGGTTCGCCAGGTTCACCGCGTCCTCCGGCGTTTCCGCCGCGACGGCCACGGCGACAATTTCACTGCTGCGTTCGGGCATGATGCGCACGCGATCGGCCAGTTCGTCGGCCGCCATCGGCGGCTGGATTCTCTGGCCGATTTGCTCGAGCAATTCCGCCGCGCGCAGCATTCCCGCAAAGGTTCCCGAAGAGATCTGGCGGTAACCAAAAACATCAACTGTGTTGGGAGAGTCGTAACGGACCAATTGCGCCACGGCCGTGAAATGCGACTGCCAGAGCATCATTCCCAAGGCCACGCCCACTGTGCCCAGGACGACGCCGCACGTGCCCAGCAATTTCCAGCGCTGCGCCAGCGCCTCCATAAGTGGCAGCGCGCTCATGGCTGGAAATCCGTCGGTGTCACGGCGCACGGCCAATGCCTCGCGATTCACCGGCGCCGAACGATTGTGTTGGCGCCCCGCCTCCCCCGGTTCGCGAAGCGGGCCTGCCTCATCCCGGCGGGAAAGCCGCTCCTGGTTGTCATCCGTGCCATCGGTCATAGAGAAAGTTCGGCGTGCAAAGGGTCATTTGAACCTGCCGCGTTGAAACCTAGTGCGTTTGCCCCCACTGTGATAAGTGGGTGATGCCCGCATGGGGGTTGGGGATAAACCCCAGCTTTCGACCATCATCGCCAGCCCGGAGAATTTCATTGGGGTGCCGGAGGACTTTCCACGCGCAACTCCACGAGGTGATTCTGGATGGCGTAATGGGTGAGCTCGGCATTGGTGCTCATCGCCATTTTTTCCAGAATTCGGGTCCGGTAGGTGCTGATGGTTTTGACGCTCAATGCGAGTTCACGCGCGATCTGGGTGACGGTCTTGCCGGAAGCGATCATGCGGAGCACTTGGAATTCGCGGTCTGACAACCGCTCGTGCGGCGGCTTCTGCACATCCACGGCGAGATAAGAGGCCATTTTCTCCGCGAGCGACGCACTGACATAACGTCCGCCAGTCAGCAGCTTCTTGACGGCGCCCACCAGTTCCTCGGGGGCGCTCTCCTTGGTCATGTAACCGGCTGCCCCGGACTTGAGGACGCGCACCGCAAACTGGTCCTCGGGATGCATGCTCAGGACAAGCACGGGCAGCTTGGGGCGGGCTTTCTTGATGTCCTGCAACACCTCGGGGCCGCTGCGGCCAGGCATCGTAATGTCGAGGATTACGATGTCCCACTCCTCTTTCCACACCAGGCCGAGCGCTTCCTGCGCGTTGCCCGCCTCGCCAAAGACGGCGGTTTTAAACTCGTCAGCGAGGATTTGCTTCAAGCCTTGGCGCACTACCGCGTGATCGTCGGTTATGAGAATTCTCATGATTGCGCTGTTTGCCGTGCCCCGGTCGGTTTAACGGAATGCGGACACAGACAGTTGTGCCCTTGCCGGGAATGCCTTGAATCGTGACCGTGCCTCCCAGCAAGGCGGCCCGTTCACGCATGCCCAGCAGACCGATGGATTTGGTGTTGTTGATTTCCGCTTCAGAAACGCCACGGCCATTGTCTTTGACTTCCAGGACCAGGTGACCACCCGCTTCGGCCATGTGCACTTCGACGAGGGTCGCGTTGGCGTGCCGCATGATGTTGGTCAGCGTTTCCTGGAAGATGCGAAAGAACGCGGTGTTCAAGTCCTGATCCAGCCGGGTTTCCTTGAACTCGGTGGAGACAGCGCATTGAATTCCCGTTCGTGTTTGAAATTCGTGGGCCTGCCATTCGATGGCTGCGACCAACCCAAGGTCATCAAGAATGCCCGGCCGTAATTCCGTGGAGATGCGGCGCACGGTCTGGATGGTCGAATCGATGCTGGCCAGCATGGTGCGGATCTTGTCGTTCAGCGGCTTGAACTCCTTGGGCAAGCGCCCCGCCAGCCAGGAAAGATCCATTTTCAAGCCGGTAAGCGACTGGCCCAGTTCATCGTGGACTTCGCGCGCGATCCGCGTGCGCTCCTCCTCGCGGACGTGTTGCAAATAAACCGAAAGCGCCCGCAACTGTTCGTGGGAGTCCCGGAGCTTTTCCTCCGTGCGTTTGCGCTCGGCGCGTTCTTCCGCCTCTCGCATGGCCCGATGAACGGCCGGAAGCAGACGTGACAAACGGGTTTTTAAGACGTAATCCGTGGCGCCGTTCTTGAGGGTTTCGATGGCAACCTCCTCACCCAGGGTGCCCGTGACAAATACAAAGGGAATGTCCGGGTTCTTTTGCCGCGCCAAAGTGAGGGCCGTAAACCCGTCAAACGACGGCAGCGCGTAATCGGAAAGGATCAAGTCTGGGCGACTCTCCAGCTCGTGCAGGAAGTCATCCCGGGTTTCCACCCGTTCGAGGGCAAAGTCAAAGTTTCCTTCCTGCAGGGCATACTTGACCAACTCCGCGTCCGCGATGTTGTCCTCCAGCATTAGAATGCGAATTTCTTTCTTCACGTGAGACTTACGACAATCATCCGGCAACGCCACACGCTAAGACCGGAAGGGGTAAAGTGATAATGGGGTAGATGCCTGAATCCACCGGGGCAAAAACCCCATGCAACAATTGCAACGGCAACGGCTTCCACAACGAGGCCGTTGACATCACTCCGCAGTGGTTGTTTGCTGCAACTCATTGATGTTTTGCGGGTTGGACTCCGGGGGCGGCTCGTTGCACACGATCCAGAAGACTTCCATGTCCTTCACGACTTGCATGAATTCGCGGAAATCCACAGGCTTGACCACGTACGCATTCACCCCGAGTTGATAGCTTTTAAGAATGTCCGTTTGTTCCCGGGAGGAGGTGAACATCACAACGGGAATGGTCTTCAAACTGTCGTCACCCTTGATCTGCTGCAACACTTCCAACCCATCCACACGCGGCATTTTCAGGTCCAGGAGGATGACTGTGGGGTTTTCTTTGGGGCGGGACTGAAAGGAACCCCGGTAGTAAAGGAAATCCAGCGCTTCGGCTCCGTCATGCGCGACGGCGATTTCGTGCGGGCCCTTCAGTTTGCTCAGGGCCATGCGAATCAACTGCACGTCGTTCTCGTTGTCATCCGCCAGCAGAATGCATTTCATGTTTTTCATATTTTTTCCTCCATGGCCTTAGGCAGGGAAAAGTAGAACGTAGCCCCTTCGTTGGGGACGCCCTCGGCCCAGGTTCGGCCGCCGTGACGCGCAATGATGCGGCGCACATTGGCCAACCCGATGCCGGTTCCTTCAAATTCGGACGCCCGGTGCAATCGTTGGAAGACGCCAAACAGTTTATCGACGTATTTCATGTCAAACCCGACGCCGTTGTCGCGGACGAAAACCACGGTTTCCGCCGGTGTGTCATGGCAACCGATCTCGATGCGGGCCTCGGTGCGTGGGCGCGTGTATTTGAGCGCGTTGGAAACCAGATTGAGCATCACCTGGTGCAGCAATGCGGCATCGCCCCGCACCTGCGGCAAGGTGGCCACCTGCCAGGCGACGTTCCGTCCCTCGCAATCGTGCCTCACATCGCGGCAAACGGTCTTGACCAGTTCGGCCAGATTCACCGGCAGACGATTCATTTCCACCCGGCCCATGCGGGAGAACGACAGAAGGTCGTCGATCAACTGGCCCATCTTGCGCGAAGATTCCGCGATCGAATCGAGCAGATGGCGCCCCTCTTCGTCGAGCCGGTTGCTCGAGTTGGACTGCAACATCTCGGTAAATCCGCTGATGTGCCGCAGCGGTGCGCGCAGGTCATGTGAAACCGAATAACTGAATGCTTCGAGTTCCTTGTTGGCCGCTTGCAATTGCGCGGTGCGTTCCACCACGCGCCGTTCCAGGTCGGCATTGAGCCGCCGAATCTCCGCCTCGGCTTCCTTGTGCTTGGTGATGTCCCGCGCCACCTTCGCAAATCCATAAAGCTGGTCGCTATGGTTTCGCAACGCCGTGATGATCAGACTGGCCCAATAGTGAATTCCATCCTTGCGAAGCTGCCAGCCTTCATCCTTGAAACGCCCGGCCGTCGTGGCGGTCTTCAGCGCGAGTTCCGGCTTGCCCAGAGCCCGGTCTTCCGTGCTGTAAAAGCACGAGAAGTGCTGGCCGACGACCTCTTCCGCCTGATAGCCTTCAATCCGCTCGGCGCCCGCGTTCCACGTGGCCACGCGACCTTCCGGGTCCAGCATGTAGATCGCATAATCCTCGACGTTTTCAACCAGCATGCGGTAGCGCTCTTCGCTCTTCTGCAATTCCTCCACGGCGCGTTTACGCTCCGTGATGTCGCGGATGAAACTGGTGTAGAGGCAGTCAGACACGCGCGTGATGGCCAGTTCCGCTTGAAATTCGCTGCCGTCCACGCGCGTCAAGGTCAGCTCAATCGGCCGCCCGAGCAGGCTGCCGACACCGGTCAAAAGATATTCCGCGAGTCCCTCGCGGTAAATCTGGCGCAGTGAAAGCGGAATGATCAACTCATCCAGATGTCGGCCCAACGCCTCGTCACGGGGGTAGCCAAAAATCTTTTCCGCCGCCGGATTCCATTCGGAAACGCTGCCGTGCTCATCAATCGAGATAATGGCATCGAGCGCCGTCTGTAGAATGGCGCTCTTGCGTGATTCGCTTTCCCTCACTGCCGCCTCCGCCTTCTTGTGCTCGGTGATGTCCCGCACAATCTTGGAGGCGCCGATGACATTCCCCGCCCCGTCTTTCAACGGCGATACCGTGACCGACACCTGCACGGGCGTGCCATCCTTGCGCAGCCGTACCGTTTCAAACTGATCGACGCATTCCCCTTGTTTGAGTTGTTTCAAAATCCACTCCTCCTCGCCACGACGATCCTCCGGGATGATGAGCGCGATGGGCTGGCCTTCCGCCTCCTCCGCTGTGTAACCGAAAATCCGCTCCGCGCCCTTGTTCCAACTGGTGATGACGCCGTCGAGCCCTTTGCTGACAATAGCGTCATCGGAGAATTCAACAATCGCCGCCAGTCTCGCCCTCGTCTCCTCCGCGGCCCGGCGCTCGGTAAAATCGCGCGTCACATGGGCAAAACCGCGCAACTTTCCCACGTCATCGCGCAAGGCCGTGATCACCACGTCCGCCCAGAACGCCACGCCGCCCTTGCGCACCCGCCAGCCCTCCTCTTCAAACCGCCCCTCGACCACCGCCAGTTTGAGCGCCTGCTCCGGCTTGCCGAGCTGCGCATCCTCGCGTTTGTAGAAGCAGGAAAAATTCTGCCCCACTATCTCGCTGGCGCGATAACCTTTGATCCATTCCGCGCCGGAGTTCCAACTGGTCACGTGGCCGTCCGCATCGAGCATGAAAATCGCGTAATCCTTGACCCCCTCCACCAGCATGCGAAAGCGCGCCTCACTTTCGCGCAACGCCTGCTCCACCTGTTTGTGCCGCAGGCGTTCCTCGGCTTCGCGCAAGGCCCGTTGCACCGCGGGAATCAGATTGGTCCCCATCCGGTTCTTCAGCACGTAATCAGTCGCGCCGCTCTTGAACGTCTGCACCGCCACTTCTTCACCCATCGTTCCGGTCACGAAAATAAACGGCACATCGGGGCATTTGTCCTTCGCGATGGCCAGCGCGCTGAACCCGTCGAAACCCGGCAATCCGTGGTCCGACAAAATCAAATCCGGCGGATGATGCTGCAACTCGTGCAGAAATGCTTCCCTGGAATCGACCCGTTTGGAGCGGAAAGCGAGCCCACCCCGGCGCAACTCATGGTTGATCAGGACGACATCTGCCGCCACATCCTCAATTATCAGCACTCGAAGCTCTTTCTTCACAACAAACGCTTCGCATGACGCGACATGCAACAGTTCACGATAATGTGCCTGCCCGCCTTCCAGAAGTAGGTGAAAACCCAAAAACCCGCCCCATTACGCCCTAGGAACCGGTAAGCAATCGATGGGGCCGCCATCATCCATTGGGTCGGGCTCCCTCAGCCCCCGTAGCCTGTGTAATACTTCTGCACACATTCCGGACACAGGCTGTGGCTAAAGGTTATGCCCAGTTGCTTGAGAAAGTATTCCTCCATCCGCTGCCATTCGTTGCGCTCGTCCCGGATTTTGTTGCAACTCGAGCAAATCGGCATCAAGCGGCCCAACGCGCTGAGTCGTGCCTTCATTTCCGCCAGTTCCTGCGCCAGGCGATCGCGTTCCATTTCGGCGTGCAACAACTGCTTCTTCTCCCCCGCTTCGCGCAGGGCACGTTTAACCGTGGGCACGAGGTCGGACAACCGGTGCTTCAACACACAATCGGTGGCGCCATTTTCAAACGCCCGGATGGTTCCCTCTTCACCCAGCGCTCCCGTCACAAAAATGAACGGCACACTGGGAAACCGGCTCCGCACCGAGGCCAGCGCCGCAAATCCGTCAAACGACGGAAGACCATGGTCCGACAACACGACGTCCGGTGGTGCCTTCGTCAGCGCATCCAGAAACGCGTTGCCTTCGTCCACGCAGTTGAAGCGAAAGGACATGTCGCTTTTGCGCAACTCGCGCTCGACCAATTCTGCGTCATTGGCCACGTCCTCCAACATCAGGATATTCAACTCATGCGGCATATACAGGTTCCACCTCACCGTAAACCGCACCCTGGAAGGCGGAAATGGGGTAAACACCCGAACTGCGCCCCGCTGAACGGCCGTGGAACATGTTGAATTTCGGAGCTTTGCGAAACTGACTATGGCTTGTCCGCGCGGACTGATTCGGCGCCACGGTCCCGCTCGCTGCCGGGTGTCTCCTGTGTCACGCGGTAAGCCACGTTGACGCCCTGGACTTCCTCGAAACTGATGCTCACTGGCTGGCCGATGCGCAATTGCGCCAGATTCGTCAACGGCTTGCCGTCCCCGACGATTTTGCAGTCTTTGGCCAGGGCGAATTGCTTGTTGCTGAGCAAGCGCTTGGCCTTGACCGTCCGTGTGGAGAGGTCAATCGCCGTGATGGTTCCGCTGAACGTTGTCTGGTTCTGCTCGATGCGGTGGGTCACCAGCGAGCCGCCCGCGTTTGCGTACACCACCCGCACACGCTGGCCCACTCTCAGTTCTTCCACGCCGACCTGCTTGTCCCCATGTTGGATCGTTTTGCAGTCCTCCGCCAGTTTGAACATCTTGTTGCGTCCGCCCTCCTCGATGGTGAGCACGCGTTGTTCGAGGTCCACCGCCTGAATGTAACCGGTTACCGATTCGTCGGGCTGCACGACCTTGCGGGCAATCAACACGCCGCCCGCTTTGACGTAATCAATGTTGGCCCACTGCCCTTTGCGCAAATCGGCAAGTTTGGCGGAATCCTTCTCACCGACCGCAAACTGGCAGTTGTCGGCCACGTTGAACCGTTTCGTGAAAAAGAGCTTTTTCACAGTGAT